>CAZCJS010000177.1:0-8963 GCA_964498775.1 uncultured Armatimonadia bacterium | reverse complement strand
AGGTAGAGAATCAGTGCAAGCTTCGCGAACTCGGATGGCTGGAGGCGGAGCGGACCGAACTGCAACCACCGACACGACCCGTGTGAGCAGCGTACGAAGCTGAGGCCGGTGAGAGTGAGCGCTGTCAATAAGAATGTCAGGAGGAAAAGCAAACCGCCGGCGCGGCCGATAGTCACGGGATTAAGTAAGCTGATGCCGACGACCAGGACAAAACCGATGATGGCGTGCGCGGCCTGCAAGCGCAGAAACTGGTAGCTGTCACCGGGGGTACCGTCGGCCAGAGGCCTGCTAGCCGTGGTAAAGCTGGCTGAGAACACAAACACCAGTCCGAGAATGACTAGCCCGAACACCAGTGAGAGTAGCGTACCGTGCAAAGGGCGCAGAGCTTCGTCAGGGGCTTGATTACCGGGACCTGCAGCCACGTCGTATCCTCCCTTCTGTATTTCGGCGAACGCTATCTCGTGGGGATGTCGGTCGCAGGCAAAGCTTGCGCATGGGATTTTGTTTGGGAGCTCCCCGCATCCCCTCGGGGTTTGCTGCCACAAGTTCTAGACGACAGGTCTGCTCAGTTTCCGTGGGCAAGGTCGCGGACTGCCTGGCAGAAAACTTCGCCGCGCTGCGCCATGTCTTCGAACATATCGAAGGAGGCACCGCCCGGCGCAAGAATCACCGTGTCACCAGGTGCGGCTAAGTCAAAAGCTGTGCGCACGGCGGCCGCCAGGCTTTCTGCCATGGTGATGGCTGTTTCCTGAGCGGCACGGTTCGCTACGGCTGCGGCGATTTCAGCAGCACTCTCGCCGATGAGTACCAGATGCTTGGCGCGTTCCGCAGCAGCCATCGCGAAGTCGGACAGGTTGGCACCTTTGCTGAGACCACCGGCGATAAGTATGAGCGGCCCCTCGATCTCGTTGAGGTCCGCTATCGCGGCCGCCGGATTCGTAGCCTTCGAGTCGTCAATGAACGTGACACCGTCCACCTTGCCGGCGAGCTGGAGGAGATGAGGTGGCCGCTCGTAGTTCTCGAGTGTTTCAAGCATGGCATCAGCCGATATGCCACAGGCCGACGCCGCAAGTGAAGCGCACAAGGCATTGGCGACGTTGTGGTCGCCTCTGAAGGGGAGATCTTTGCGCGAGCAGATATGCACGGGTGCCGCCATCGGGGGCTGCACGACTAGGTCGCCGTCAATGATGCGCCCGGCGGTGCTCTGTGAGTGCAGCGACACGCCGAGTACGGTGCCACGTAACTCAGGAGCTAGCTTCGCCACGTGGTGGTCATCCATGTTGAGTACGGCCAGGTCGCAGTCGTGCTGATGTCCGAAAATACGGGACTTGATGCTCAGATATTGCGCCATGTCAGGATGGCGGTCGCAGTGGTCAGGGGAGACGTTGAGCAACATGCCGAGCCAGGGTCGGAAAAGCCGGGTATTCTCGAGTTGGAAGCTACTTATCTCGGCGACTACCACGTCGAGTGTATCTGTAATGTTCGCCAGCGATATGAGTGGGATGCCGATGTTACCGGCGACTTGAGCGCGGATGCCACCGCGTTTCAGCATGTCGGCGACTATTGTGACGACGGTACCCTTGCCGTTAGTACCGGTAACGGCGAGCATCGGTACCTCACAGAAGCGCCAGGCAAGCTCGATTTCGGCGATGACCGGGACGTCGTCTGCGCGGGCGGCGGCCAGGAACGGGTGATCATAGGGCACAGCCGGGCTGGTCACGACAAGCTGAGGCGCGCCGAATTGTTCGTAGCTTTCCGCTCCCGCAACGGCCTTGACAGGCAGCGCACTAAGGGTGTCGAGAGACTTGGCGAGCTTGTCCGGATTGGCCTCGTCGAGTACGGTGACGACGGCTTCGCGCTGGGCAAGGAAGTCTGCAACTGCAATGCCGCTGCGCTTCATGCCGAAGACGGCCACGCGGATGCCGGCGAGAGGGATTGGGGCGGCCTCGACCCGCTCGGGAAGCAGCCCTTTTTGTAGCGGAGGGGAGTTCATCGGAGACCACCTGTTGCAATGATGATGGCAAGCAAGGCGCAGGCCGCCCCAATGAGCCAGAGGCGAACTACCACCGTCGGCTCCGCCCAGCCGGAAAGCTCGAGGTGGTGGTGGAAGGGTGCCATCCGAAAGATGCGCTTACCACCGGTGCGCTTGAACCAGACGACCTGGATGATGACCGAGAGAGCTTCCCACACAAAGACGGCCGCGGTGAGGCCGAATAGCCACTCGATGCGGCCGGTGACGGCTATCGCAGCTAGTGCAGTCCCCAGGCCAAGACTCCCGACATCCCCCATGAAGATCTGAGCTGGGTGCGCGTTGAGCCATAGGAAGCCTGCGGCTGCGCCTGCGACCACTACCGCCATGAGTGCCATCTCGTTGTCGCCGGCGAGGTGCAGAATGGCTGCCAGCGCCATCGCGCAGATGGCAGTCAGACCGGCAGCCAGCCCATCGAGGCCGTCAGTTAGATTGACGGCATTGGCTCCCCCTACGACCACAAACACACCAAACGGGGCCCATAGCCAGAGCAAATTGGAGTGCCACTGGGTAGAAGGATGGCCATGAGATGGCGATGCTCCTGAGGAACGGGCCACATAGATGACACCGGCCACGAACAGGACGGCAAGAAGTAGCTCGGCGAGTATCTTGTAGCGGGCAAGCCAGCCGGTGGGCTTACCGGAGGTTGTCTTGGCCAAGTCATCAAGCAGTCCAACAAGAGCGTAGGCTATTGTCACGGCTGTGACGAGGTAGGCACGGGGCCCAATGATACCAAGCGCATGACCGCAGAGCAGGGCCACCACGATGATGGTGAAGATGATGGCCAGCCCGCCCATTGTGGGCGTATTCGCCTTCTCGAGGTGTGATGCCGGGCCGTCGTCTCGCACCGATTGAGCCACGCCGCGCTGCTGCAACTGACGGAGAACGGCGGCGGTCGCCACGCCGCTGATGACCGCTGCCGTCAGAGCCGCCATGGCCAGATGTATCATTGCAGCAACTCCTCGACCACCCGCTCCAGGCCCATGCCTCGCGAAGCCTTCACCAGTATCGTGTCTTGCGGTGCTACTATGTCACGGACCAGGGCGGCTGCGGCTTCTGCGTCCGCTGCCCTGAACGTCTGAACTCCCAATGGCTCAGCCTCAGTTGCCGCCAGAGGTGCCAGCTCTCCTACGGCGATGATGATGTCCACCTGGGTTTCTGCGGCGAGGCGGCCGATGTGGCGGTGCGCCTCTTCGGCCGCGGTTCCCAGCTCCAGCATGTCGCCGAAAACGAATAGCTTGCGCCCCTCAGCCAGGGCGAGAACTTCGAGCGCGGGCGGGACCGATGTAGGACTAGCATTGTAGGCGTCATTGATGATGGTGTATCCGTGAGCCGCGATGACCTGACTGCGCATATCGCGGGCCGTGAACACACTGAGGCCGGCCGAGATATGAGCAAGACCCACTCCCAGAGCGTAAGCAGCAGCGGCCGCGGCAGCCGCATTCGCGGCGTTGTGTCTGCCGGGTACTTGAAGCTCGACATGCAGCAGATTATCGTCTGTAGCTGCCTGGCCGACACGCAGTAGCATTCGACTACCTCTGAGACCGAGATGCGTGAACTCCCGGATGGCGACATCCGCGTCGCCAAAGCCGAAGGATACGACTTGTGCCGTCGTCATCTGGGCCAGGAGGCTGAAAAAGAAATCGTCAGCGTTGAGCACGGCAAAATCATCCGACTGCAGTCGGTGCAACACCTCGGCCTTTGCCTGGGCGACGGCTTCACGGGAGCCGAGGCGTCCGATGTGGGCCTCGCCAATGTTGGTTATGACTGCGACACTGGGCTGACTGATGCGGGCCAGGTAGTCAATCTCGCCCGCACCTCTCATGCCGAACTCGAGCACGCAGAAGAGGTCATGCTCGCTGAGACGCAAGAGCGTCCGGGCGACACCTAATTCGTTGTTCTCAGTGGCTTCGGTAACGGTTACCGGACCGACCTGGGCGAGTATGGAGGCGATCATATCCTTCGTCGTCGTCTTGCCTGCACTGCCGGTGACGGTGACGACCTGCGCCGGGCACTGGCGTCTCCAGTATAGCGCAATCGCCCCGAGTGCCTCCACTGTGGATGCAACTTCGATAGCCGGCACACCGATATTAGCTGCATCAACGCGTCCGGTCTCGACGACAACAGCAGCGGCGCCACGGCGGATCGCTTCAGCAACGAAGTTGTGTCCGTCGAAATTTTCACCCGCCAGCGCGATAAACAGCTCTCCGGGCTGCAGGGTGCGCGTGTCCGTGCTTACGCCGAGGAGTTGTGGGTCAGTCTGGGCTTCCGCAGCGAGGGAGAAGCCACATTCGTTAAGTAGTCTGCTCAGTTTTGCCAGCATGTTTATCCCGACCTTAGTGGCCTTTATCGGTCGTCGTATCCTAAATCGGTCAGTACCTCTGCGGCAACGACGCGGTCGTCGAAATCAATACGCCCGGTGGCGAACTCCTGGTAGGTTTCGTGGCCTTTGCCCGCGATCAGCACGAGGTCACCGGGCTGGGCTGCGCGGATTGCGTCAGCTATTGCCTGGCGGCGGTCCACCTGGATGTGAAATTCTGCCTCATCGATTCCCGCCACGATCTCAGCCACGATTGCCCGGGGGTCCTCAGAGCGCGGGTTGTCGGAGGTGATGATGCTGAGGTCGGCGAGTTGGGTCACTACGGCCCCCATCTTCGGTCGCTTGGTGCGGTCACGGTTGCCGCCGCAGCCGAAGACGCAGATTAGACGTTGTGGGTCAAGGTCGCGGGCGGTTTTGAGGACGTTGGCAAGGGCCTCGGGCGTATGTGCGTAGTCCACTATGACTGCGAATGGCTGGCCGCGCTGGACACGCTGGAAACGGCCATCCATCTGGGCCACCGCTTGAAGGCCTGCCACGATGACGTCAGGGTCGAAACCGAGAGCGTAACATGTTGCAGCAGCGGCGAGGCAGTTATAGACATTGAAGCGGCCGATCAGAGGCGTGCGTACAGGCATTTGCTGCTGACCGAGTCGCAGATCGAATCTCGATGCGGAGGGGGAGAGCTGGAGCCCCCCAGCCACTACCTCCCCCTCCGCTTCAATTGAGTAACCCGTGACGCTGCAGTCGGCCTGTCGGGCTAACTGCCGCCCCCACGGGTCGTCCAGGTTGATAGCGCCGACCATGTGCGGGGAGAAGGCGACGTACTGGCCGAAGAGTACCGCCTTGGAGGCGAAGTAGCTGTCCATGTCCCCGTGCCAATCGAGATGATCCTGCGTCATGTTGGTCAGAACCGCCGCAGCGAAGCTGACTGCGTAGACACGGTGCAGGTCCAGGGCGTGTGAGGTGACCTCCATAGCTGCATGCGTCACTCCCCGCTGCACCATCTCAGCCAGAAGACGTTGCAGCTCGACTGCGTCTGGAGTTGTGCGATCCCCGGAGACATGCTGGTCCAGTATGGTGGATCCTAACGTGCCGATTGTGCCAGTGCCGTGGCCGGCGGCGCGGAAGATGGCATCAAGTATGGCGACGGTGGTCGTCTTACCGTTGGTGCCGGTGACACCGACAAGCGTGAGATGACGCGATGGATGATCGTAGAAGCGGTCTGCAAGCACGGCCAGAGCACGCCTGCTGTCGTCCACGCGTAATGTGGAGGTTGCTCCTGAGGCCGTGGCGGCGTAGGCAGGATCGCTGTAGATAATGGCGGCGGCACCTTTGGCGATGGCCTCGGCAATGTAGTCGTGGCCGTCGTGAACGTAGCCGGGGATGGCGACGAAAACGTATCCGGGCTGTACCTGGCGCGAGTCCGCTGTGAGGCCGGTGACAACGACGTCAGGGGCGGCGCAGTCAGGGCCTGTCGGTCCTGTCTCAGACAGCCCTGTTGCCAGTTGATACAGCGTCCTGGATGGTGGTATCTCGTCCACTCCTATGCTTGAGTTATCAGCGGTTGAGCGTAACGCCATAGAATTCTCAGCGAGCGGATAGTTGTCGCATGGCAAAATCGGCTATGTCACGAGCTACCGGGCCGGCGGTATCAGCGCCATGCCGATTTCTACGCGGTTCGTCACAGGCGACAAAAATGACGAATTGTGGATCATCGGCAGGACAGATGGTGAGAAATGATGTCACGTGCCTGTTGGCCGGGAACGAGCGGGTGACGGGGTCCCACTTCTGGGCAGTTCCTGTCTTGGCAGCTACCGCTACACCCTCGATGGCAGCGACTCGTGCGGTGCCGTTCTCAACGGCGGTCTGCATCATGTGCAATACCGTTTTGGCCGTCTCTTCGCTGCAAATGCGAGTCGGCTCGGGCAATTCCGGTTTTTTGTACAATGTGCCGTCCTTGTTGTAGACGCCTGCCAGTATATGAGGATGCATTCGGAGACCGTGATTGGCGAGTGCTGCTGCTGCAGACGCAAGCTGCAGGCTGCTGACACTGAGGCCTTGACCGAAGCCCATTGAGGCGAGGTCACGTTTGGGGAGGTTGTCGGCACGTGGAATGCGACCGACGGTTTCGCCGTGGAAGCCGGCGCGCGTTGGCGAGCCGAAGCCGGCCAGCCGCAGGAACGGGATGTACTTGTCGGCGCCAAGGCCCAATGCGGTCTGTGCCGCGGCAACATTGCAGGAGACGGCTATCATGCGTTCCATGTCAACGGTACCGTGTCCGCGTGTAGCCCATTCGCCCCAGCAACTGATGGGACGACCACCTGCATTGAAATGGCCCGGGCAGTAATGGGTCGCCTTTGGATCTATTCCAGCGTCCAGAGATGCCGCGGCCAGGAACACTTTGAGAGTGCTGCCAGGCTCGAAGTCCTGCTCTGCGGCGATGTTTGTCAGGTGGTCCTGCGTCAAGGCCCGCTTAGCGTCCTTGGGAGCGTCCGCTCCCGCCACGATAATGTTGGGGTCAAATGTCGGTCGGGAACACACGGCGAGTATAGCCCCCGTTTGAGGCTTGATTACCACCGCAGTTGCCCCAACGGGGGTTTCTCTCTCCCATAAAGCATCCATGCAGGCTTCGACGTAGCTTTGCAGCTTGACGTTGAGTGTCAGCATAACGTCAAGGCCGGCGACCGGCGGGAGATATGCTCCATCCTGTCCCAGTGTCGGACCGCCGTATGGGTCGGCGACGGATGTAACTGCCGAGGGCTTGCCGTCAAGGAGCAGAGCATATCTGTGCTCGATGCCACCAAGCGGGACGTGGAACTGGTTACGGGTGCCGATGACGTGGACTGCCAGCTTGCCGTGGGGATAGCTTCGTTTATAGGTGGGGTGCAATATGATGCCGGAGATATTCGCGTCACGAATTGCCTGTACCTGATCAGGCTCGAGCCACTGGCGCAGGAGCACGCGGCCAGCGCCTGATTTGGCTTCGAGGCGTTTTCTGATTGATGCAACGTCCTGATGGAGGATCTGCGCGAGTTGCTGCGCGGCGCCCGCAAGAGGCTCCTTTTCTTGTCGCATGACTTTTAGATCAGCGATGAGAGAATATGAATAGATGCTCTGGGCCAGTAATGAGTGGTCACTGGCGAGGATACTGCCCGGGAGCGCCATGTCGGTATGCGGGGCATTGGTGACATATGGCGCAATGTGGTCAAGGTAGTATCTGGCGTGGATGATCTGTGTTTCAATGAGGCGCAATGTTATGAGGATCAGGCCGCCGATCAGAAGACGGCCCAACCACAGCGCACGCTGCCGCTGTGGCTCATAGTTCATGTTTGACCCTCCAGGGCATAGTAAGCAGATATATGACGGAGGTCGCGCACATGCAGAGGATGGCGTGGTGCGCGCCGAGGGCAGGCAGGATGACGGATGCACTCGGTATCCGGGCGAGGCAGCAGGGCCTGCCAGGACCGACGTGTTACCACCAGAAGTAGCAACCTGTCATGCCGGCCTCGACCGCCGGGAGTTGCGGTAGAATCGGGGTCGAGCGCTGCGGCGTACCACCACCCGCTGCGTTGAGCACGTGTGTGTCCGACGGCTCTACAGCAGGGACACTGCGCACGGCGATAACGCGACCGGATACGGGAGCCTTCACCATGTTGAGCGAAGGAGCTAGTCGCTCGAGGCGAGCGGGATCGCAGATTTCTGCGCGTTGGCGCGCCAGCTCGCCTTGTTTGAGCGTCTCAGCGGCGATGAGACGGTCCAAGCGGCGACATTCGCTGTTCAATTCGTTCATGCGTGCCCAGCCCGAGGTGTAGCCAATAAGTACCAGGCCCGCCAATGCGATGCGGGCCAATACCGCCCACTGCACACCACCACCAGCCTGAGAATCTCGTACTCCCACTTTACACGCCCCCTGTTGATCTGGCACTTGCCGGTGCACGGCGAGATGCTCCGGAAATGCCCGAGTGTATGCCGACTGAGAGCGCCCCTCCGCGTCCTGGGGTGGCTCACGCAGTCGTGCATAGAGAATTGATCATCCGCACGGGATGATGATCACAAGCACTGAGAGACAAAAAACCGGGTGGGTACGACGTGGTGTGGGTAGTACGTTGGGAATTGCGGCGTCTGTTGGTTCGTAGCTAGGTTGACTGTCGCTGCGTCCTGTGTTAGCATACAGTGCTTCGTTGTTCAGCGGTTGCCGTAACTGTTGCTGTTCCGCGTTTCGCAACTGTTGCAGATGTGTCGGCGATAGTTGCTGCGTCGTTGCTGCATCGCTGCTTTGGCAATTGCTGCATCGTTTACTGCGTTCGCTGGTGCGTCCGTTGGGATGTCAATTGCGCCAGTTGTCGCACCCACCCGTGTGTCCGGAGCCCTGCACCTCCGTAGCCTGAACGGAGACCGGGCTCCAAAACGGTAGTCGGCTTGTGGTTTCAAGGTTCGCTGCGAGGCGGGGTACCTGAGCCCCGAACTCGCTGACCGCTGCTGGGCAGCGGCAAAGCTTCTACGGCGAAAAGTCGTGCGGACCTGCAGGTCCTTGGCTCCGATGGCAAAGGCTTCAAGGGCTTGTTGAAGAGCCTGTTGTTGAGCCTGCCGTTGAGCCTGAAGCTGCGGTAGAAC
>CAZCJS010000176.1:0-9039 GCA_964498775.1 uncultured Armatimonadia bacterium | reverse complement strand
GATTCGAACAGTGTTCGGCAAGACCGTCGCTGCCTTCGTCGACGCGCTGACCGACTCCTACGATCAGGACAGCGAGAAGTGGCAGTTGCGCAAAGAACGCTACATCGAGCGCATGAGGACGGCCGAGACCGACGTCTTGACGGTCGCCGCCTGCGACAAGCTCCACAACATGCGCGACAACCTCGCCGCACACGACTGGGCGCGCGCCGAGAAGGACGCTGTCCTCGCCAGGGCCGAGAAAGCTGTAAATGTTCCCTACAAGGAGTTGGCGGGTTGGGTGCGCCCTCCCACGATCCCCCGGGCCGCCTATGTCCATGAATCCGGCTGTCCCAGGTGCGGCCTGGCGGTCCGCAAGTACGGCACCTACCCGTGGCTCATCACCCCCGACAAGCCCTACAAGGTCGAGTGCCCCAACTGCCACAGCGTCTTCCCCAGCAACGATTTCCAGGCCTTTCTCGACTCGGGGATGAAGGATCGCGACTTGCTGACCGGTGACTATCCCGACGACGGCTGGGGCTGGACCGGCCCTGATGACCCGGACCACAAGTACTGGTTCGTCGCCTACTACAACCACTGGCTGACGTGGCAGCGACCGCTGTACCCGATCCGTGACCTCGCCCGCGCCTATCTCTACACTGATGACCCCCGATACGCCCACAAGTGTGCCATCCTGCTCTGGCAACTCGCCCAGTACTACCCGGATTACGACTACGCCAAGCAGTCGCGACGCGGCAACGAGTTCGATCCCAACTACAACGGCAGGCTGCTCTACCACACCTGGGAAACCCAGACAGTCAGCTTCTGCTCAGCTGCCTATGATGCGATATTCCCTGCCTTGACGGAGAGTTGCCCGGAGCTCGAGCAGCTTACGGGCCGGAGCATGGCCCAGATACGCCACCTCATCGAGGAGCAACTGCTCCGCGCTATGGCAGCAGAGATAGTCAACGAAACCGGCTACATCTGCGGCAACTATGGCAGCCACCAGGTCGGTCTGTTACAGATCGCTGCCACGCTCAAAGACACCCCCGGCACGCCTTCCAGCGAAGAGATGGTGCGGTGGACGCTCGAAAATGAAGAGTACAGGCGCTATGTCTTCATGCCGATTCAGGACGCTATCCATAATATCATGTTCCGCGATGGTGTGCCGTTTGAGTCGCCCGACTATAACCGGGGCTGGATTGGGGCACTGACACTGGTCGCCGAAATGCTGCTGCTCAACGGGGTGGACATCTACGCCGAGCCCCGCTTCAGGAAGCTCTACGACTGGCCGCTGCAGATGCTCTGCGCCGGTCAGTTCACTCCTGCTCTCGGCGACTCGGGAAACATGTCCCACTACGGTACGGCCGTGTCTACTCAAGCCTACGTTGCTGCCTTCAAGCGGTACCGGGACCCGTTATATGCCAGGGCGCTACTCACCTACTCGTCTCAGGAGCAAATCAACGATATCTTCTCAGCGCCCATCAATGACGAATTACAGACAGCCTCGGCAGAACTCCAGGAGGACATCGGCTACTCCAGCCGGCATTTGGCCGGCTATGGCTGGGCCTCCCTCCAGAATGGCAATCCGGCTCATCCCGTCGCCACCTCTCTCTTCTACGGCCGCTTCATCGGGCACAATCACCGCGACAAGATGCAACTCGACATCTACGCCGAAGGGGCCTCGATGATACCGGACTTCGGCTATCCCGAGACCTGCAACAGCAATGACCCCCGCAAGGAGGGCTTCTTCAACCACACCATCGCCCACAACACCGTCATGGTTGATGCCTCCGACCAGGCGCAGGTCCGCGGCCGCTGTCTCGCCTACGACACTGGCCCGGTCTGCCAGTACCTCGAAGCCCGAAACGACCGCGTCTATGGCAACTGCGACGTCTATCGGCGCAGTGTTGCCCTCGTCGCGACCTCACCCGAGAGCAGCTACATCATTGACATCTTCCGCGTCAGCGGCGGCAGCCAGCACGACTGGCTCGTCCATGGCACTCAGGCCGACTTCGAGTCCAACCTGGTCCTGTCGCAACCGCGCAGAGAGGGCACCCTTGCCGGCCCGGATGTTAAGTACGGTTACTTCTACGATGACGAGAAGCTCCGTGACCAGCCCTATGGCAGTGTCAGCTATTCGGCCTACAAGGGCAGCGGATTTCAGTTCCTCTACAACGTCCAGGAGGCAAGCCTGACACCCGCCGCCTGGGCCGGATGGAATCTCATAACCAGCGGGGAGAGCAAAGCGCCGCTCATGCGCGGCAACGCCGGCGCCTTCCTCAAGGCATTTCTCATCGGCGAGGATGAGCGTATCATCATCTGCGACGCCAGGCCGCAGCAGAATACCAAGCGGACGCCCGACAGTGTCAAGTACCTCATCCGCCGCCGCACCGGCCAAGACCTGACCAGCACCTTCATCACCGTCTTCGAGCCGGGTGCTAACGAGGGCCTCATCAGCGCCGTCGAGCGCATCCCCACCGCCAACGCTGACCTCGTCGCGCTGAAGCTACGCCTTGAGTCCGGCCACATCCACTACTACTTCAACGCCACCACGCCAGTGCCGGAGACTCAGATTGCCGGTGGCATCCGCTTCGCCGGACAGGTGGGGTATCTCGCACTCAATGGTCAGGGCGGCGTCGAGCAGGCATACATCTACAACGCCACCTTGCTCGCCACAGAGGGCTGGCGCTTGCAGGGCCGACCGCCATGCAGCACGACGATCACCTCGTGCGACTACCAGGCCAACGCAGTCACCCTGGCCGATGGAGAGGCAGCGACGGAGGGTATCGTGGACCGGACCGTCATCGTGGACACGGGCAGGCACGGAGCATCGTTTGTGGTGAAGCAACTACCGGGCAATGGACAACTGGGCTTCGGAGACCAGAGCCCGATCGCGGGTCGGCTGGTGGTCAAGGAGACCGACGGCAAGCTCTTGACGCTGAAAGCAATTGACACCGGCTGGGCTAGCCTTGACTTCCCCATTGGCGGAATGACGCTGACCAACGAGAGCTTCGAGCGGGTCGGCAAGCTCACCGCCTGGAGCCGCCCCAACATGGCCTTGGAAAAGGGCTTCGCGCCCGAGAAGCTAACCGACGCCGATGGCGATGGCGTCACGCGCGCTTACATCATGGAGTACGGCGTCGGCGACACAGTGCAGATACCGACCTCCGCAAGATACGAGCGCAAGTAACCGCACCGTTGCCGTACGCCGCATGGAGGGGCCGCGTCGAAGGGCGCGACGTATGCGCACTGAGGCCGGCCCAAGCCTTTGCTCTGCTTGCGCCAAGCATCCCCGCCGTTCGCTTCTGCACCGACCCCCGCCCATCATCCCCTACGCGTAGCTCCCATACTCCCGATACGCCGCGATGAGCGCGAGCACATTCTCTACCGGCGTGTCGGCCTGGATCTTGTGACTCGTGCCGGCGATGAAACCCCCGTCCGGCTTCATCGCGGTGAGGACTCTTTCGGCCTCCTCACGCACCTCCTCCGGCGTGCCAAATGGCAGCGTCCGCTGGATGCTGATGCCTCCCTGGAAGCAGATGTCGTCGCCGTAGAGCCCCTTGATGCAGGCCGGGTCCATGTCCGCCGCCTCCGGCTGCAGGCTTTGCAGCACATCCAGGCCCACCTCTATGAAGTCTGGAAGCAGCGCGAAGACCGACCCGCAGGTATGGTGCATGACGGGCAATTCCTGCCGGTGCGCCTCCTCGATGAAGGCCGCGAAGCCGGGCTTGAGCCGCGCGCGCCAATGCTCCGGCCTGACGATCGGCCCGTTCTGCATCCCGAAGTCATCGCCGGTCATCAGCAAGTCTATGCCCCCCTCGGCGGCCTGCAATATCCGCCGCTCGTACTCCAGGTAGAACTCCCTGATGTGCCCGACTATCGCGTCGAAGACCTCCGGCGCAACCAGCATATCAATCAGTATCTGGTCTGCGCCTCGCAGGTACATGGCGGGCTTGAGTTGCGCGATGCGGTTCAGCCGGTCGCCCTCGAATACCGTGCAGAAATCCCCGCAGGCCGCGCACTGCTCGGGTATGACCGAGTAGTCAAACCACTCCGGCGAGGGCCAGTGCTCATACGCGTCAACATCGGCAACCGTCCGAGCGTCAGCCAGCGGGCATCTGACGACCTCCGAATAGAGCTGCTCCCAGCCGTCGCCAGTCACGGCGACTTGCCGGCGCGGCACACCCCACAGGTCGTAGTTCGCCCCGTCGTCATCCACCCGCAAAGCAGGCCCGACATACTCCGGCCCCGCGATGTAGCGCAGGTCAACTCCGAACGCCGCCAGCAACTCTGCGCGGTCGCGCAGACCCAGGTGCGCGAGCAGCTTCGCATCCATCTGCGCCGTTGACCAGAAGTCCACCGGCACGCGGTCGCCTTCCCGATGAAGCAGCGCTTGTCTGACCCGCTCCTTGCCGGTCACATCTGCCGCCTTTCAGTGCTTGAATATGCCCGTGGCTCTAGACGACTTCCATCGTCGAGGGGGGCTTCTTACCGATATTGTAGGTGACGCTGACCACGCCTGCGACCTCCGTCGTGAGCCTGTCGGCGAGCCTCTCCAGCGTCTCCCAGGGCAGTCGCGTGGGTGTCGCGGTGCGTGCATCCACACTATCCCAGCAGCGCACCTCCATCTGCAGGCCGAACTCCCTCCGGCCCTCACGCATCCCGGTGACGCGGTCCTCATGGAGGAGCACCATGTACTGGAAGGCCTCAACACCGGCCAGTTCCGCCTCGGTGATCGCCGTGGCCTGGCGTACCAGGTCGAGGCGTTCACGGGTGGCTTCCCCGACGATGCGGGCGGCCAGTGCAGGTCCCGGGAAGGGCATCCGCTGATATATCGAACGCGGCAGCCCGAGCTCTTTCGCGACGAGTCGGACGCCATCTTTCCGCAACTGAATCAGCGGCTCGATGATCTGATATCCGAACGTTTCCTGTGGATCAATCCCCAACTGCGTGAAGACGTTGTGCTGACGCTTGATGCCTGCGACCGTCTCGTCCACATCGGTAAGAATGGTGCCCTGCAGCAGGTACTTGGCTCCGCTCTCGCGGACCATCGCGCCGAAGATATCCTTGTAGAAGGTCTGGGTGACGGCCTCGCGCTTCTCCTCGGGATCGCTGATCCCGGCGAGTGCCTCGATGAACCGCTCGCGGGCATCAATGAGCTCGACCTCCACGCCGAGACCCTGAAAAAGCTCCACGATCTGCTGCGGCTCGCCTGCCCGCATTAACGCGTTATCCACAAAGCAAGTCTTTAGCCGCTCGCCTAACGCCCTGTGGCCCAGCATCGTCACAGCACATGAATCTACCCCTCCGGAGAGGGCATTGATTGCCAGTCCGTCGCCGACCTTTGCTGAAATCTCGGCCACCTTTTCTGATATGAACTGTGCGGGGTCCAGCTCGTGCGCGGTTATCTCCTCTGTCGGCATCCTCAATGACGCTCCTTTCACTTCCCCATACTTCTGCCTGCCACTACATGCGCCCAAATGACACTCATCACCTCCCCCGCCCCCCGGAGATTATAGTGGCAAGTCAGCAATCTGTGAACGCGCTGGCTCGGGCGGCTACAGGAGAAGGCACTGCGCGTGGCGAATAGTCACATAAGGCTTGGGTGTCAGTCACGCATTAAGCCGATCGCTGTTGTTTGGTCTGCCCGTAAGGGGTTGGGCAATGATGGCAAGGACAATGCTCATTTTCTGCATCCTGCTTTCTGCAAGCATCGCCTGCGCCAAGACAGGCCGTACTTACTACGATGATGAACTGATGGCGCGCGTGCGCGACAAGATCGCCCGGCACGACTGGGCTAAGGCACAGGTTGACGGCGCGAAGAATAGCTGCAAGCGCTGGCTGGAGATGTCAGATGAGGAGCTCTGGGACTTCGTGCCACCGCCGGAGCAGCTCCGCGCGCTCAATGTTCACTTCGGCAAAGGCTGCCCGAAATGCGGCAAAGAGATATTCCGCAAGGGCGGCCACTATCCGTGGATCATGAGCAGTGACAAGCCGTTCAAGGTCAAGTGCCCCGTTTGCGGTACGGAGTTCCCGGGTAACGATTTCCAGCCTTGGAACCTCAATGCCCTGACCGAGGAGCCGCAGAAGGGGCCGGGCTACGTGGACAACGGGGCCGGCTGGGAGGATGACGACGGCACCCGCTACTTCTTTGTGGGCACCTATATCTTCTGGCACCGCTGGCAGAGAGAGGTTTTCCCCGCAGTAAGCAGTCTGGCACAGGCCTACCTACTCTCCGACGAGCCGCAATATGCCCACAAGTGCGCTGTGCTTCTCGCCGGCATCGCGGAGAAATACGACCGCTACGATTACCCGACTCAGGCCTATCATAATGGTCGCTGGCCCGCTGGAATCAACGGCCGCATCCTCGATTACATCTGGTCAACCGGCGTCACCGGCAATCTCGCCACTTCCTATGACGCGATATATCCGGCACTGGATACAGAACCCCAACTACTCGCTTTCCTCAAGACCAAAGGTTGCGAAGACCCGCACGCATTATTCGAGGACAAGCTGCTGAAAATCATGGCCGAGGACATCATGCGCGGCTTCGTTGTCGGCAATATGGGCATGCACCAGCGCGCCTTGTGTCAAGTCGCTATCGTTTGGGACAATGAGGACCCCGAGAAGGGCCCGACGACGGCGCAGATGCGCGACTGGATCATGACCGGCACTGGCACGACGGAGTATCTTCTGTGGAACGGTTTCTATCGCGACGGTCATGGCGGAGAAAGCTCACCCGGCTATTCGTCCGGATGGTGCTCCAATTTCTACACGGTCGCCGACCTGCTGCCGAAACTGGGAGTGGACATCTGGAGCATCCCCAAGGTCAAGAAGATGGCCGACATCGGCCTGGACATGGTCATCACTGGCGTTTTCACTCCCTGCATCGGCGACAGCGGCACCATCTTCGGCTCCAAACGCCTGGGCTGGAACGCCGCCATGCTCGGGCGGGCCTTCACTCACTATAAGGACCCCCGCTTCGCCAAAGCGCTGGCCATGATAGGGGCAAGATCCCAACAGCTCTTCGACGAGTACTACGACCAGGAGCAAGTTGATAAAGTCGTCGCGGAAATCGGAGAGGACAGCGAGTTTAGGACCCGTAACCTGGGCGGCTACGGGCTCGCCATCCTCGAGAGCGAGCAGAAAGACAACCCGCGCGGTGTCTCGATGTACTATGGCTTTGCGGGTGGCGGGCACGGGCACTATGACCGGCTCACCATGGAGATGATCGCCCATGACCGCCCGGTGCTCACAGATATGGGCTACCCGGCACACTGGCTGCCCAAGAATGCGTACTGGACCGCCAACACTATCAGCCACTACTGCGTCGTCGTGGATCAGCACAAGCAGGAGAGCATGAACCGTGGCTATCTGAACACACTCGCCGCAAGCCCTCAGGTACAACTCATGGATGCTTCGGCGGAGAAGGCCGTATATCCCAACACCTGCTCTCTCTACCGCCGAACCGCTGCCCTCATAGACATTTCGCCGGAGACTTCCTATCTGCTGGACATCTTCCGCGTCCGTGGCGGGTATCAGCATGACTACAGCTTCCACGGGCCGCCCTTCCCTGAGTTCACCGTGGCCGGAGCGACACCGGGACCACTACAGAAGAAGGGCACCGTCATGGGCGAAGAAGTCGAGTTCGCCGGCACACCCACCGCGCAGACGGAACTGCAGAGCGGCGGCATAGCCATACCGCTGCGCAAGACCGAGGATGTCATCAACGACAGCGCGAACTATGGCGAGCGCTCCAAAGAAGGCTGGTGCACATACTCCGGCGGCAATACCATCCTGACGACAAAGACTCATACGCTGATGACTGTCAAGTTCCCGCAGGTGCCGGCAGGCAAATACAAGCTGTTTATCAATGTACATGACTACAACTCCGGCGAAGTGGTGCTGGAGGTTTCTGTCGGTGATGTGACTAAGACGATGAGCTATGAGGCCTCCGGAAAGGTGGGTGCCCGCTGGATCTCCGAAATCTTCGAACTCAACAGCCCCGCCGACAAATTCAGCATGATGGTCACCGAACTCGGGCAGCCCTACGCGCTGATTTACAACGCTATCCTTACTCCCAACCTCGCGGCTACAACACCCCAAACCGCCGACATCCGCAGCAGCGGCTTCCAGTACCTGTTCAATGTGCGCCGCATGAAACCTGACAGCACCTGGTCGGCCACATGGCGCAAACCGGACGAAGACCTCGCCCTGACAATGACGATGCCTGCCGGCTGTGCAGATGAGATCATCCTCGCCGACGCCGAGGCGGAACTCAAGCCCCAACATCCCGACACACTCCAGTATGTGCTGGCCAGGAATCTGCTCGCCGACGATGCCGGCACCGAAGCCGCACTGTCCTCAACCTACATCGCCGTGGCCGAACCGCACAAGGGCCCGGCCGGTATCACCGCAGTGGACAGGCTCAAGGCAGTCAAGGCTACCGCAGACGCTGCAGGTGTTTCAGTCGCCTACGCGGGTCATACCGACCTCATCCACAGCTCCATCGAACCATCCGAAGAGGCGACATGGCAAGCGGGCAATGCCCAGCTTACGGCTACTGCCGAGTTCGCGATGGTCACTATTGACGGTACTGGCATTACGCGCGCTTGCATGGTCAATGGCACGCAACTGCGGTGCGGTGATTTTGTCCTCAGCACGCCGCCCTCCCCGACGGGCAAGGTCCTGAGCGTGGACCACGAACATAACTCCATCATTATCGAGGGCGAACTCGGCCTGCCGGAAGCATTCGCTGACCGTGTGGTTATTCTCGGCAATGAACTCCAGCAGACCAGTTATACCATCAAGGCGATTACTGTCGCTGACGGCAACACAACTCTCGCATTCGGCGACACGCTCTTTCTCATACAGATGGGATACGTGGAGGCGAGCGATAGCCGGAAGAACACGGTGACGCTGGCCAAGCTGGGCCGCGTAGATGGCCGACAACACCAGGGCCGCTGGCTGTACAATGAGGACAAGTCTGTCGGCTTCCGTATCGCCACATGCAGTGGCTCTACCTTCGGGCTGGAGGGTGTTGAGGGAGAACTCGACGAG
>CAZCJS010000175.1:0-9103 GCA_964498775.1 uncultured Armatimonadia bacterium | reverse complement strand
CTGGTGTTGAAGTTATATATCTCGCAGTTGTCCACCTCGCAGCCGTAGTGGCCAATCGCCAAAAAGCCGCAGTGATCGGCCACTTTCTCCGTACCCCCGAAGGAGCCCTCGAAGCGCAGCCCCGTCAAGCGGACTTCATCACCACCTGTCCTAAACAGAGTGTGGCTCTGGCGCAAGGTGGTGAAGATGCGCGCCCCCGCCGACCCGTTCAGGCCCCGCGTGCCGGCAACCGTCACTTCCCCCGGCAGCGCAATGCCCACCTCCCCTGTCAGGTCAATCTCCGCGCCATCGGGGATAAAGATCACCTGTCCGGGCTGGGCCTCCTTCAGTGCCGTGAGAAACTCATCCTTGCTCTTCACGATGAAGTCGCCGGTTGTCTTGATGTCGTGGTAGCCTTCTCCGCCACCGATCGGATCCCCCGTCGGGTTAGCTTCGCAACCGAACGTTGCATCGGCGGTCTGTGCGTTTGCCGACCCGCACCATATCCATGAACACAGCACGGCCAGCATCACCAGCCCCACAAGTTTCATCATGTCCATTGCCTCCATTTCTTTCCTCCCGTTACATGTCTTATTTCCCCGCCAAGTCCCACACCAGCAGCGTTGCGTCGGCAGAGCCCGTCACCAGGTACTTCCCGTCCGGTGACAGCGCCACGGCGGACACGGCTTGCGCATGTCCTTTGACGGCGCTCAACATCTTCGCCTCGGGCACATCCCAGCAGGTTACAGCCCAGGTATTGTCTGCCACATACACATGGGTACCATCCGGTGAGGCGACGGCATTCGAGAGCCAACTACCACGGGCCATCTCCCCAACCAGCTTCCCTGAATCCAGGTTCCAGCGCAGCATCCGACCATCCCGGCCCGCAGACATGGCATAGCGCTCGTTGCCGACGAACAGCACGCTCTCCACCCAGCCACGCTGCCCCTTGTAGCAGGCTATCTCGGCGAGTTCTACAAGGTCCCAGACGCGCACAGTCCCGTCACGTCCACCGCTGAGGAGGAGCTTGTCATTGGCGGATACGGCCACCGAGAGCACTCCACCTAGATGCCCCTCCAGCCGCTGCACCGGCTCCGCACCATCGCCTTCCCATACGCATACCGAACCATCATCGGCACTCGAGAACAGCCGCTTCCCGTCATGGCTGTACGCCACGGACCGCACGTAGCCCCGGTGTCCGTCCAGCTCGCGCAGGAGTGTGCCATCAGCCAGGGAAAACTCGCGCACAACGCTGTCTTTGCAGCCTGCCGCAACGCACTTCCCATCCGGCGACACGGCGACCGCATACGCTCCCAGTGTGGCGCCCTTGATGAGCAACTCGCACTTGCCGCTCAGCGGGTCCCACACTCGCAGCGTGCAGTCCTGCGAGCCACTGACTACCCTCTTCCCGTCTGGCGTGAAGGCCACTGCCTCAACCCCGGCATCGTGGCGATCCCACTGTGCCGTCGCCTCGCCGGTGTCCATATCGCTTTCCACTACCAGGCCGCCGCCGTATGAGAGCACGTGCTGAGAGTCGGGCGACACGCAGATACTGTAAATCGTGCCACTGTGGGGCATCCAGCGAAGGACTTCCTTCCCACTCTCGCGGTCATAGCGACTGATACCCCCAGTGCGCACGCCCAACACGGCCTCATTGCGTGCCGGAGCGTAGTCGTGGCAGAAGACACGGCCTGCCTCTCCGGGCACCGGATCATAGCGGTGGAGAACGGAGTAGTCAGCGAGCTTCCACTCAACCGCGTGGCTTTCCACGCCCACCAGCAGGCACGTACCATCCGGCGACAGCTTGATGTCCTTGGCCTCATAGTTGCTGCCCCACTTATGCAGCAGCTCCCCGGTCGCCAGGTCGCGGTGTTCCAGCAGATGGTTATAGCCTCCGCCCATGATGGCGGTCTTGCCCTCCGGCCCATAAATGGCCCCACATCGGGTGGTCGCAAAGCCCGGCGTCTCGATTGCGGTGATGTTCTCCCCCGTCTCGATGAGGAACTCCCTCAGACCGAGCGGTGAGGAGCCGCCCACCAGAATCCGCTTCCCATCCGGTGAATAGCGCGCACTTCGCAGCCCTTTCTGACCGCTATCCCATTGGCGCACCACTTCCATCTTCTCATAGTCCCACTCATAGACAATCCCATCGCCGTCAGCGAGCAGCAACACCTTGCCGTCAGGGCGCAGCTTCACGCTCATCAGCCTGGTCTTGGACACGTCCGTCCGCGACAACTGCTTGCCTTCGGCCAAGTCCCAGATGTCCACGCCGCCGCCCTGTAGCACGATTCCCCGGCCATCCGGCAGATACGCCAACCCACTCACCCAACTACCATACCGCATCCGCATATTCCCCAGCCGCTGTACCGCTCCATCAGGTAGGGGATCGCCGAGGCTGTCAACCGCGCCCCGTGCCGCCAATCCCATACTCAACACTAATAACCCCGTCATCAGCACGACTAGCTCATATCGCATTGCTTATTTCTCCATTTATCTGTGTTGTTATGCCGCTGTGACGTATCCACGGCTCATCCCCTTCACTTCGTCTCTATCGTCACAACCTTCCCACCTCTGACCTCCCGGTTCGGGCCCTCGATAGTTCCAGCTTGTGTCTTCCTGTCTCGCTCGTAGATGTTTTTGTATGCGCGGCTGTTCATCCCGAACAGCCACATCGCCCGATTCGGCTCCCGTTCGAACCAGTTGTGGTGGATTTCGCACGCTTGTGACGGGGTCCCGCGTATCACAATCTCAGGGAAGTAATTCCCCGGTGTGAACGTGTTGTGATGGATAAGCACATAGTCGCCGGCGATGTCCGTGTCGTCCCCGCGGTCCTGTCCGCCGTGCATATCCAGCGTATGTCCATTGGTCTCGCCGGAGAACAGGTTCCATGCTGCTTCGTAGGCGGTGCCGGGATCCCCGCCGCCCGCGATGGCATGGCGACAGTGCGCAAAGAAGTTGCCGATTATTCGCGCGTCCGCGTAGTACAACACGACCCCATAGCCGAGCCCGTTCCGCTGGCAGTGATGGATGTGGTTGTGGTGCACATACATCTTCGAGGCTCCAAGCGTCCCATAGACACCCTCGCGGTTCCAGTTGTAGATCTCGCAGTTGTCAATCTCCACACCGAAATGCTTAATGTGGAAGAAAGTCGCCATCTCCGTGACACTGTCCTTCCCCCCGAAAGGCCCCTCGAAGCGCAAGCCCGTCAGACGGATTTCATGCCCGTCGCTGTTCAGTTGCACGACCTTCTTTTGCGTGGTGAAGATACGTGCGCCTTTGGATCCGTTCAGTCCGCGCGTGCCGGCCAGAGTCACGCCGGCGGGTATCTTCACCCATTCATGACCGGTCAGATCAATCTCGACACCATCAGGGAAGAAAATCACCTGCCCATACCCGGCCTCCTGCAGTGCCGCGAATAATTCAGTCTTATTCCTTACAGTGAAGTCGCCCGCAGTCAGGATATCGCTGTAGCCTGCACCGCCGCCGACGGGGTTGCCGGTTGGATTCGACTCACACCCGAACGTCTCGGCGATATCGTCCGCCACCGCAGCCACACAGCAGGCAGACCCTATCAGCGCCGCCGTAACTACCAACGTGCTTACAGCCATGCGCACGTTCACGTTCTGTCCTTCTTACTACTTGATGACGATGCGTCCCTCGACGCTGGGGCTGACTGTCCCCATCTCCCGCAGCTTCTCCATCACTATGGCGCTCTCGCTGTAGCCCAGATAGACCGGCTCGGTGCCCGCCTTGAGCATCGCGTAGCCATCCCCTCCGGCCAGCATGAACTCACTGGCCGCCAGGATGTAAGTCTTCTTCGGGTCCAGCGGTGCGCCGCCGACAGTCACCTTCCCGAGCTTGCTGCCATTGATCTCCATGGTCATGCCGGAAACCTGCAGGAAACCGCCAAACGGTCGCGGCTGGGCGGCGTTGAACTCGAGCACCTTTTGCAACTCCGCCCCCGTCACTGCCTTTGTCGCCACGATATTCCCGAACGGCAGCACCGTAAGAATGTCGCCTACGGTTATGTCACCCTTGCCGATTGAAGCCCGAATCCCGCCACCGTTCCACAGGCAGACATCGGCCTTCGCATACTCCTGGATCAGGTCACAGACCAGGTTCCCCAGGTTAGTCTCCTGGGCGCGGATATGTTCTCGCTCCCCATCAAGTGCCACCGTCGTCTGCGCAATGACCTCCTTGAGTCGGTTTTCAAGTTCGCCGGCGTATTTCGCCACAATGGCCTCGACCTCCACGTCCGCGGCGATGGTGTTGTCTATCGTGCGCAGAAAGCCCCGGCATTTCACGATATCACCGCCGGAGACAAACATGTCAACCTGGCCCAGGTACAGCCCCTCGCTCTTCGCCTGGCACACCAGCGTGTTACCGACCTTGGTCGGCGGCTGTACCTGCGTATGGCTATGCCCGCCGATGATCATGTCCAGTTGCGGCACCGCCTTGGCAAGCTCGAGGTCCGCCTCGTAGCCCAGATGCGTCACCCCGATGATGAAGGGCGCTTGCTTTAACAGCTCAGCCACAATGCTTTTCGCCTCCGCCACCGGGTCCGTGAAGCGCAGCCCCACGACGTTCTTCGGCGACGTCTGCACGGCAGTCTCCGGCGTAGTCAAGCCGAAAGCCGCCGCCTTCGTCCCGTCCGCCAACTCGAATAGAACGTAGGGTTGGGTGAAACGCTTGCCTGTCGCTTCCACGTAGATGTTGCATGACAGTATCGGGAACTCCGCCAGTGCCTTCAGTTTGGAGAAATTCTCCTGCCCGAAGTCGAATTCATGGTTCCCGATACACATTGCGTCAACGTCCATCAGATTCATGCACTTGACATCCGGCTCGCCCTTATACACAGTCGAGAGCGGCGTCCCCTGCAGGATGTCGCCGGCATTCAGAAACAGCGTCGTATTCCCGTGTTCATCGTTCCAACTGCGCACCTCATTCGCCGCGGTCGCCATTCGCGCGATGCCGCCGTTGTCGTCCCTATCAGGCTGTAGATGCCCGTGTGAATCATTGTAGTGCAAAACCGTCACATAACAGTCGCCCCAACTCAACGCCGCGAACATCACCGCAGCCAGCAGTCCTCCTGCAACACGCAGACTATTCCTTCTCATCTCCATCATCCTCCAGTAATCAGTGCTCGGGCCGTCTTATTTCGCGAATCGCAGCGCATACAGGTCGGCATCTTCCATCACGAAGCGGACCTGCACGCCTCGTTTCTGCAGCTTCGACAGATCCTCGCCGTCGTCCCAGGTCACGGTATGCTCTATCTCATCACCATATATCTCCGGGCATTCACGCAGCGTGTATCCTGGGATTGGCTTCCCTTTACTATCTCGCAACTCCACCCTCACACTCCCTGCCGCCGAGGTCGCATAGTTAATCACCAGCCTGCTGCCATCGAACTTCAGCGGCACCGTCGTGAACTCCCCGCCGGAGTACGGCGCATTCACCGACACAAAGCCGTCAATGCGCAGTGTAGCCCTGCGCAGCCGGCAGGTCTTGGTCCGGTAATGTTCCACATAGTAGATCGAGAGCTCGTCGCAGGCCGTCTGCAAAATACCGCGCGCGATGTGGTTACTCCGCTCACCCCAGTTACCGGCATCGCGGCCCGGTCGCAGAAACGCCTCCATGAACTCCCGGTTCCAGTGGAGGCCGTCCCGGCTGCTCATCAGTACTCCGTCAGATACGCCGATGGCAGGATGTTCGGGGACGGCCTTCCGTGTCGTCATGAAGCGTTTCGGAAAACCCAGGTAGATGTGTGGCGCGCGCGGATAGGCGACAATGGAGTTGGTGTAGAGCTGTTCGCGTGGTGTGCCGCCATAATCTATCTCTACTGTCTGCGACCAGTTGCGGAAGTCATCCGATGTTGCCCGGGCAATGGATCGCACGCCCTGGAAAACCTTGTCCTTCCCCAATTCGTGGCTCATCTTCCCCGTCTCCACATCGGCGAACACACGGAAATAAGCCACGTACTGTTTCTGTATCGTGTCCCACAGCGCGACATTCTGCGAATCGAAGGCCCCGTCAGTGATAATCGGGGCTTTCCGTAGCTTCTTCCACGCCAGGCCGTCGGCTGAGACCAAACCGATGAGCGGGCCGCCGGCAAGCGCCTTGTAGCGCCGGCTCGGCTTACATTCTGGGTTCTCATCAATGAACGGGGCGAAGTTGTGCCCTCCGAAGCCGGTCCAGATGATGTTGTTGTCCTTCGACCCATTGTGCTCGCAAAGTCCTACTGCGGGTCTGTCCCATTTCTTGCCATCGGTGCTTTCGGCGCAACAACCGTGCTGCCAGCTATTCTCTGCCCGCAACTCGGACCCGCGGTAGTACATCCGGTATAAGTCGCCATCCTGCAGCACCGTCACATAATAGCTCGTCGCGCCTTCCCATGGCTTGTTGAAACGCAGCACAATCTCCTGCGCAACCGGCTCGTGCATTTTCAGCGCGACTTTACGCTTCTTGCCGATAAGTTCCTCGTCAACAAACAACTCCAACCGTGAACCGATGTCCAGACCTGCCACGTTTCCTCACCTCAGAGCGCTCATTCCGGCTGTATTGATGACACAAAGCTATACGGCATCGCTTTCCTCGCCTAGCCGAATCTCATCCAGCACTACCCTATTTCCCCACTCATAGACAGCCACCTGCCCAGGGCCTGCGCTGGCATCGCTAACCCCAACACGAACACCGAAACACCCGCCACGTAACTGGCGGGTGAGCCGGCTGCTAGTATGTCACGCCGGAGAAGTGCTGCTCTCTCTACAGCCTGCCACAGAGCTGCAGGAAATTGGCGCTGCCGATTTTCTCTTTCTCCTCATCACTGCACGGCAGGGCCTGAAACTTGCCCACCGATGACGATATGCTGCAGTCGCAGGCAAAGACCATCCGCTCGACGCCAAGGTATTCCAGCATCATCTCCAGGCAGCCCTCATCAAACTGGCTCCCGCTGATCTCCTGAAACACATTCGGCGCCTCCGCGAGTGTCTTAATCGTCCATTCCCAGTCACCACCTCCGCCAATATGATCCGCGATGATCTTGGCCTCTGGGTAGCGTCGCGCCAGTTCCACCACATCTGCCGCGTCCACCTTCGGATACGGGTAGTCCGGCGGCAGCTTCGTGTGATGTGCCTGATGAATAATGATCACCAAACCCAACTCTATGCATCTCTCGACCACCGGGAAGCACACCGGGTCCGCGCAGGAATAGTCGCGCAGCAGCTTTAATGCCACCATGTCATCCGTCGCCGCCATGGTACGGTCAATCTCTGCCAGCGCTTCTCTCGGCCAGCCCGGGTTCACGTAGGTCGTCAGCCAGATCTTCCCCGGCCACTTCGCCATCGCATCTAGCACCAGGTCATTGGCATGGCGGAATACCTCCGGAGGCGTTGGCTTCGGCACCATCGGACACGAGATTACCAACAAGTCAATCCCTAATGCATCAGCAGCTTCGACATACGCCGCATCGAGTGTCCGTTGTGCACTGTCATCGGCCCCCGGCTGCGAGTACATCACGTGTGCGTGTGTATCAATCAACATAGCAATTCCTCCACATCTATTCATCACCCAGCAGGCCCAGCATATTCCCGCTGAATATCATCTCTTTCTCCCCCGCGGTGGCCTGCAAGCCCTCCATCCGCACGAATGCCGACTCCGGATACCTGAAGCAGATGCCGGTACCGAATACCAGCCGCTCTGCACCCACGCTAGCCTTCATCTGCTGCAGTTCCTTCCTGTAATACGAATCCTGCAGCGACATCTCAAACCAGTAGTTGGCCGGCAGTTGCTCGAGCTGCGTCACCAACTCCGAGCCTGCAAATCCGTTGCCTTGCAGAATAACGAACTTTGCCGCCGGGTGATCCGCCACCAGTACCGCAATGTCATTCGCTGCAACTGGTAACACCTCAACCAGCCAGTGGCTCTGCCGCAGATCGTGCACAGTTATCGGTATCTCAATCACCATCCCCAACTCCGCCGCCGCATCAACCATCTCGTGACAACAGTCCTCATCCAGACCATAATCGTGATACGGTGGGTATAGGCGCAGTCCCTTCGCGCCCAGCGTCTCCTTGCACCACCTCAGATCCCGTTCCCAGCCCGGATAGGTCGGATTTAGCACCGCAAAGGGAATCAGCCGCTCGCGGTGTTCATCAATCTCCTCGAGCAGCTCCTCATTTCCCGCATGGCTGTTGCGATACATTATTGCACTCGCCGAAGACACGCACGCCCGGTCAATCCCCACGCGATCCATCAACTCAAGAAGCCCTTCGCCGGTATTGTAGCGCAGTCTCCGAAATGCCCAGTGCCCCAGGTACGCGTTGCTGTCAATTATCATTGCTGAGACCTCCCGCACAGGCGCAGAAAATGCCCGCTCCCGATCTTGCATTTGTCGTCTTTACTGCATGATAGTGCATGGCACGTCCCCACTGACGCGGATATGCTACAGTCGCAAGCAAATACCATCCGCGCGGGGATCAATAAGTTTCTGACTTTTCCAGCGCACTGTCGCCACACGATCCCACATTTCTCGCCGGTTTCATCTTTACCTCCACAATCATTGCTGCCGGACTAGACCCCCTTTCCCGATTCACCGGCACATTCTATCGCCCGCGCGGCAGGTGCCCTCCACAACGGTGGGGAAATCCTCCGTAGTATCGGGCACCGGCCCTATTGTGTGCAATCCCCCAGTATCGGAGGAAAGGGAGCAAGCCAGTGGATAGTAAAATCATCATAGGTGGCACGATCATTGATGGGACCGGTAACGAGCCGATTGAGAATGGTGCAATCGTCATCGCCGACCGGAAAGTCCAGGAGCTAGGGCCGGCTGGCGAAATCCAGGCACCTGACGGTGCGGAGAAGATAGACGCGAGCGGCAAGACCGTGATGCCGGGCATAATTGACGGGCACATTCACCTCGGCTTCGGGTTGCGACCGCTCACGAGCCTCCGCCAGTGTCTCGCCAGGGGCGTCACTACCGCGGCCGGCGCCAATTCCGGACCCGAAGGCGTGCAGCTGCGCGAAGCGATCGAGAAGGGCCAGGTCGGACACGCGGCGCGCTACTGGGTCGGCTGTGTCGTCGGCGCGACGGGCGGTCACATGCACCGGGAAGACAGCAATGTATCGG
>CAZCJS010000174.1:0-9115 GCA_964498775.1 uncultured Armatimonadia bacterium | reverse complement strand
GTTCGTCAGAGGTAGTGGATTGATATGGGCCCTGATATTTGCGATAATCATTGCTGTGAGCCACGGAGCAATGGGCCGAACCTCATTGCACCGCGTCTGATTTGTGGTGTGTACAATCCGTTGTCTGGAGGAATATGACAATGAAGAATCTGCAGAATTCTCTCACACTCGTTGCGCTCGTTGTTGCGGTTGCGCTGCTCGCCGCATCCAGCGCCGGCGCGGCCAAGATCGTCGTCGAAGCCGAGAACTACCAGACGATTACACCATCCATGGTCAAAGCCACAAGCCAGGTCGCGTCCGGCAACGCCTACATTCACATTCCCCTGAGGCGGCCCCATGGGACTACGGAAGGGGCTGCCAGCGACACAGGCAACGCCCAATACAAGATAAATGTCCCACAAGCCGGTTCCTACGTCTTCTGGGGACGCGCCCACTGGTATGACGGTTGCGGCAACTCGTTCTTTCTGAAGATAGACGACAAGCCTGCCGTCATCTTCGGCAACGACGGTACCTACCAACGGTGGCACTGGGTCAAGGGCGTGCGCGTGAGCTTGACGGCCGGTCCTCACACGATTCGCATCCAGAATCGCGAAGACGGCGCTAAACTCGACCAGTTCATGCTCACCACCACCAAGGCAATCCCCGTTCGCGCCGAGAAAGAGACGAAGCAATACATTATCTCATCAGAATAATCTCACTCACCCCTCAAACACGATCGCCCGCGTAGCGGGGTAGCGGGGGAGAAACAGAACTGCTCATGACAACTCGCGCTTACTCGGCATTGCTGCGCACCCTCTGTGCAGCAATGTTAATCATATCTGCCGGGCCACTCTGGCCAGCCGATATCACCTTCATTGAGGGTGAGCTCGATGGCGATTATGATGTGGTCACAGATGCCCGGATTCCGTCACCAGAAAAGCTGGACGCCCGCTTTGTGCTCGACTACCAGGACAGCGGGGATCACTACTCCCTTACTCTCGCAGGCGGGAAGGCCCAATTCCACAAGGTGACCAACGGCCAGGTGCTGCAGATCGGCACCAGCGGCGACCTGGCTTCTCTAGCTGAAGGTGCGGAAACCATCCCCGTGACCGTTCAGCGTCGTGACTGGCGGATGGCGCTCGTCTGGGGCGGCCGGGTGATTGCCCGGGGGTACGACAGCAGTCTTCAAGGCGGGAAAGCCGGCTATATGGTGACGACGGGTGGCACTTTCGAGGAGGCCATGATCCAGCCCGTTGGTGACATCTTCATCACCGATGACTTCGTGCGTGAGGAGGGTGGGGTCAGCGCCTGGGAAGTCGCCGCCGGCAAGTGGGAGCAGCGCAGTATCCGCGACGACCAGCAGGCAGACAGACAGGAAGCCGACAAGTCCGCCAACGCCTTTAGCTATCTTGGCCAGGCCGTTGCCGACAAGCCCGCTATCACCACCACGGGGTATTGGTTCTGGGACCTCTATACTATGCAGGCAGCGCTCAAGCCACTCGACAATAAAGCCGTCGGTCTGGTCATCTACTTCCAGGACCCGGACAACTATATAGCTATTCGCTGGCTCGGCAAAGACGATCCCGCAGGCGGGAAGCTGCAGGTCATCAGTGTCACTAACGGCCAGGCTCATACCATTGCTGAAACACACGGAGGCTTCGTTCCCGACCAGTGGTACTGTCTTCGCGCCGCAGTCGCAGAGGCCACCATCCACGTCTGGGTGGACGACCAACTCCGTCTCATTGCCTCGACCGACGCGTTCGGGCAGGGCAAGGTCGGCCTCTACACCGAGAGCAGCAAGGGGGTCTTCTTTGATGATGTCGCCTGCGGACCCTGGGAGCTTTTCTCCGAGGACTTTGCGACTCAAGTGCCCGGCAAATGTCAGCGTCTCGAAGGCGACTGGCACCAGACTGACGGCGTTCTCAGGTTGGCAGGCGACCAACCCTCTGTCATCAGAACCGGTCGCAATGCGTGGCAGGCCTACGAGTACTCGATCAGTATGCAGCCTACCACCACAGGTGCGTACGGCCTGATTGTCGCCTTCAACGACCCCGGTAATTACTGCCTGCTGCGTTGGTCACCCAAAGGCACTCCCTATGCCGGCAAGGCACAGATTATCCATGTCGCAGATGGGCATGAGACGCTACTAGCCGAAGCGCCAGTCATTCTTCCTCAGAAGAGCTCTTACCGGGCGAATGCCCGCATCCACGACGGCCTTGTCACACTGGCCATCGAGGGACGTCCGCAGGTAGAGGCGTTTGACTCGTCGCTCTCCGGCGGCGCCGTCGGTCTCTTCGCCGACGGAGCGGCAGGTGCTAGATTCGACAACGCTTTGCTGGAAATATTGCCGCCCCAGCAAACCAGCCGCATCGTCAGGGAGTTCACCGACACCTCGAAACATCCGGAGATGGCCGAGTGGGCGAGCACGAATGCTCCCTGGGTGAAGCCTGAATCCGAAGGCCAGACGTGGTGGACCAAGGGCGACTATTTTGGGGATCACGCGCTCGTGTTCGCCATACCCAATGTCGGCTCGCATACCGGGTCGCTGAATCTTCTCGTCGGCGCGGCCAGCCCACAGGACACCGCTGCATGGAAACTCATCGCCACTCTCAAGTCAGGCTCGAAAGAGCTCACTATGGCGCTGCATCTCGGTGATAAGCTCATTGTCGAGGGCAAGGCAACGGCCAAGGCAGCGCAGGCTAAGGTCAGCTTCGAGCGTCGCGGCCGCTGGCTTGTGGTTCTCCTCGATGACCAGATCGTGCTCAAGGCCGACACTGCTTCAGCGCAGCCGCAAGCTGCTGCGAAAGCGGCTGCTACTGAGCCTTGATCCGTGGCGAGGCATAAATGCAGTCACATACCATTGACGCAGGTGCATATTACTTATGCTGACAAAACTGCTGGCGGCGACAACCATTGCATTATTGGTGCTCACTTCACTCCAAGTGGCCACTGCCGAGGCCTCCGTGGACAGCGCGCTGGCGACCTTCAAACAGGGCTACTATGAGGTGGCCGCCCGCGAACTCGACGCCGTTCTGGCAGCCGACCCGACTGCGCTCGATGCCATTTACTGGCTCGCCCGCTGTGAGATGGCGACCGGAGATGCCGTTAGCGCAGAAAGCCATTTCCGGCACATCCTCGAGAATAAGCCGGGGTCAGTTGAATCCCGCTACTGGCTGGGCCAGGCACTGGCAGCACAGGGACGTAATGAGGAAGCCATCGCCAGCCTCAAAGTCGTCCTGGCTAGGAATTCACTACATTCCGAAGCACAGCAGGCGATTGCGCGCGTACAGCAATTACCGCCCAATATGACTCAGTTGGACTGCGGAGGTCTCTCCGGGTTCGCCGCCTCCACACTTGGTCTTGACGCATCTGCCGCCGAACTGATGTCCAGCAACGTCTATGACTACACCTTCAGCAAGGCGCCTACTGACTGGATCATCCGCAGTGGACTCTGGAACGCCACGAATCGCTGGACGTGTCAGCCGCAATGGTCATGGTACGGCGGCTACGCCCCCAGCGGCGTCGCAGCGATGTGGAACAAGCGCGATTTCTCCGGTGACATCGTCGTAGAGATGTACTTCGCATTCAAGATGCGCGTTGGACGTTCTCCCACCTACCTGCATCCCAATGACATGAACATCTCCATCTGCGGTGACGGGGCCAATCCCGATAGCGGCTACAGCTTCATCATCGGAGGTAACGACAATCGCATCAGCAGGATCATGAAGGGCGGGGAGATTCTAGCCGAGACATCGGACCTCGAGGCCCTCTGGCCGATTCTCGAGGACGGCCAACCGCCCACATACCAGTGGCACCGGAAGTGGTGGGGGATTCGCGTTCGCAAGACCGGCGACACACTCCAACTCTACCTCGACAACAAGCTGGTTCTGGAGGCTAAGGATGCCGCCCCGCTGCCTGGCGGTCGCGTTGGCATCTGGTGTTTGCGCAATGACATCATCACTCCTCGTATCAAGATTTATTACGAAGACGAGAAGCGGATTCGCACACCGCTGCCCGAGGAGCGGGTTCGCTTGCAGCCGATGGCCGAAGGGGCCGCCCCCGACTTCAGAATCTCAAGCCAGAGTCACTACTCGATTCAGGAGGATTTCGAGAACGGGCTCGACACTTTTGCGACCCGCGATGAGGACCAGGGCGCGCAACTCCGTATCGTCAGGCGGGGCGACAACGACGGCCACTGCCTCCAGCTAGTCAATGCTGCCGCCGGCGGCTCATTCGGCGTGGATATCCGTAAGCAGCAATTCGATGTCGCGCGACTGCCTATACTCAGCTTCGACTACCGCATCACCAGCGACAGCAAGGTGAATTTCTACTTGACCTGCGCCGAGGAGACCTACGAGATCGTTTTTACCGGTTACGAACAGCCCGCTTCCGGCTGCACACTGTTAGGTAAGATTGCCGACGTTAAAGCTGACGGGCAATGGCATCATGCGCAGTTTGATATTCTTGCCCACCTACAGGCACTCACGCCCGGGAGGAGCAGCTTTAACTGCAGCAATCTCTGGGCCGGCAATGCAAGCAACCGTGGTTATCTCCTGGCAGGTTTTGACGGCAATCACATCAACTCCGCATGGTATATGGATCGCTTCGCGCTCGGTCAGCCCCAGGGCAAGGACCTCAAGCTCTACACCCTCCCCAAGAGCAATATCATCAAGGGCTACGCCGTATCCGTGGACGACAACCCTCTCGGTGTGCCGACATTCGAGGTCACTACACAGGAGCGATCCATCAACCTCGAGCTCGCCGGCGATGGCACATGGTATGCCCACATCAAGCCGTTGCTGGACAACGACCAGTGGGGCCCCGTAGTTCACTATTGCGCCCAAGTTGATACTCAGCCCCCTGTGGTCAAGTCGGCGGATCCGAAGCCCGATGCCACGATTGCGGACGTCCCTATCAGCGTCACCTTTGCGGACCCGGGCGGCAGCGGGATTGACGTGACCAAACTTGCTGTCAGAGTCAATGACCGGAAGCTAACTGCGGCCGACTACGGTCTACAGTGGGACCCGGCGGCCAATACCCTGATTATTGATCCGGCCATTGCAGGCGTGCCGCTGGAGAACGGGGAGTCTGCAACCATCGAGCTCGTGGATGTCTCGGACCGCGCCGGCAACACCGCCAAGCCAAAGCAATGGGCATACGTGGTGGACTACGCCGCAGACAAGACGCCCCCTCCTACGCCTACCATCGCCATCAGCGACGCGTACATCGTTGACGATACGTTCGAAGAGGACCTGGGAGAGTGGGAATCTTACGGAGGTCAGGGTGCGGCCAGGCTATGGCGGGATGACACGACGAGTTCCTCGGGTGATTACAGTCTCAGGATCTACAATCCGACTCAGGGTGGGCGCTTCGGTGCACACGTCACGCGGCAGAGATTCGAGGCCGGGAAGCATCGGATAGTCTCGTTCGACTACAAGTGCGACGACCGCCTGCGCGCAGACTTCGCGGTGTATGTGAACGGCGACATCAAGGGCATCAAGTTTACCGACAATGACAATTCTCTGGGCATCATCGGGAGCGTGCCCGAGGTCATTACTGACAACAAGTGGCACCATGCGGAGTTCGACCTCTACGAGATGCTGAAGCGCGACGACCCGAGAGCTGCCCACTACGAGGTTCGCCAGTTCTATCTCGCAGACTGGGGTTACACGGGCAATCGCGAAGGTGCCTTTTACAATATAGATAACTTCCGCATCATCCCTGTCATATCCGGTGCAAAGCCCGTGTCCGTCGAGTGGGCAAGCACCGATGGGTCGGGCCTCGCGGGGGTAAGCTTCCTCGCCCACGAGGACGCCCGCAAGGTCCCAGACCGACACGTCATGGAAAAGGGCAACACCTTCGAGGTCGCGTTGCAGAATATCTGGCGGATGTATATCAGCGTGCGCGCTCAGGACCGCGCCGGCAACTGGGGGGAGGTCGTGCAACGCGCGGTGCTCGTCGATTCAGAAAAGCCCATTGCCACCGCCACTGCACCGAGAGCCAATGCCGTTACAGCCAGCTCGAAGATGATCGTCAAGCTCGAGGACAACGGGCAGGCTGACATCGACTCCAAGTCCGTCATCCTCAAAGTCGGCGACCACAACTACACGATCGCTAACGCTGGTCTCCAATATTATCGCAGTAGGGGGCAACTTATCTGGAATTGCGAAGAAATCAGCCCCACACCGGTGGTCTTTGACGACAATGCCAAGGTCTCCGTGGAGCTTATCAAAGCCGCCGACTATGCCGGTAACGAGGTAGATACCCTCCCGTCTTGGTCATGGACGATGTCTTACGCTGCCGACAAGACGGGGCCGACTATCCGCGAGGTCAGCTCCCCTACGCATCCCGTTCTCATTGCCAATACTTTCGAAGACGGCGTCGGCCAGTGGCGCAACCGTGGCGGAACCAGAGGTGCAGATGTCGCCGTGGATACCACCACTGCGGCGTCGGGCAAGGCCAGCCTGAAACTGACTAACCGCAGCAAGGGCGGCGCGATGTCGGCAACCATCCATGCGGGTGATTTCTCCGCCGACCAGCACCAGACGATCTCCTTCGACTACAAGATAGGTCCCTCCGTCAAGCTGGACTTCGCTCTGATCATGGATGGGCGCTGGTGGGAGATCGGTTTCACCGGCGGCGCCGGCGAGACCAGTATCGGCAAGTTCGCCGGCATTAAGACGGACGACGAGTGGCATCATGCCACCTTTGACCTGCGCGCTGCACTGCGCTCCAAGAAGGGCCGGGGTTCATTGACCGTAAGCAATATCATCATCGGGGAGCGCAATACTGCAAGCAACGCCGCCGGCGCCGTGGCTCACATTGACAACTTCGTGATCGGGCAGGTTGCCACCAAATCGCCCGTCATCCGCTGGAAGGCGACAGATACCACCGGCGTACAGGGCTACTCATACTGCATTGACCAGGATCCTCTGACCGTGCCTGATACTGAATCCGAGGGCGTCGCCGTCGCCAAGCAGTTCGGCAAGCTCAATCCGCCGGGGCTGTGGCACTTCCACCTGCGAGCCCAGGATCGGGCCGGCAATTGGAGCTCCACTGCAACGCACACAATCATGTACGCCAAACCATAGTGGGCGGACACCTCGTCTCTCTCATAAGATCACTTATTCGCACGGTAGATGCGATGCTTCTGAAGAACGTTGCAGGGAGAGCACCATGCAGACGGCCGAGCCTGTTTCTGTCACTGCACACAGGCCTCGTTTTGTATTTTGGCTCGGCGCTTGTCTTTGCTTCGGTGCTGCCATCGCCATCATCATCAGTCCCTAGAGAACGCTGCGACTATTGCTCCTAGCCCGAACAATGCTTGAGGGCGGCTGCCAGCGACTTTCCGAATGCATCAACGCTTGTGTAGTCTTGAGTGTACTTGATTTCATCTGTGTTGGGCTGGCTGCAACTGCTGCAAGCTACTGGCTCACTGCAAGGGTGCAGTTTGCGTGGTGGGGCGAACTGGTCGCACTCGGCGCGATAGTCGGGTCCGTCATCACCTTCCTGCAGATCCCAACAACCGGGCTGCCGGTATCCTACACGTTTTTTCTCAGAGGTTTCGCTAAAACTCTGGTTGCTTGTGCCATCGGAGGTCTTGCCGGTGGCCAGTTCGGACGTTGGCTGCGCGCTTGGGAGCGATAACCCCATACGGCCACAGCCTGACGGCGCGGTGTCGCTATGGCTGGCAGGCTTTGACCATCAGCGTGCAGTGCTGTTTCGATAATTTTCGATGTGGACAGTCGCGTTGGCGCATGCTATTTGCCCGGCGAAGCATCTTCGAGTATGATGGTGGGCACATCACGCCAAGCGAACACAGGAGCATCGCACATACGAATGCCTGATAACAGCACCCCAATATATCCACCCGCAGGGCACTTCGATCGTGTCCACAGGAAATACGGCCCGCGCGTTTACCTCTCGATCGGTTCTGCGCTCGTCTGTGTGATCCTGACGCTGGTATATGTCCTCAGGCCGCTCGGCGCTGATCCCATCACTATCTGGCCGTTCTGGTTCTGGGCCCTGCCCGCCATTGCCATGTCCGCATTTAGCATCTCACGGCGTAATCTGACATGGGGTATCGTGACCATCGCAGTGTGGATTGCTGTCGTGGCCATCGTCCCTGAAGAGCCGGCCATCCTGCTGCGGTCCGCGCTGCATCGCAATTTGCCAAACATGGCCCAGCTTCCGTCGAGTCCCAACTCCCTGCGCGTCATCACTCTCAATTGTAGCGGCGGGACAGCAATGGCCGCTGCCGAGGTTTTCCAGTACAACCCTGACATCGTGCTGTTGCAGGAAGCCCCGGCTGAAGCTGAACTGCACAAACTCCTGGGGATCTGGCCCCGATGGGCGATGACTGCCACACACGGCCCCGCCATTGTCGCCCGCGGCGAATTCACTCCTGTCCAGGTTCCTACCGACAAGCAAGGCCTCGTCTGTTCCGCCACGGTTAGCCCCGAAGGCGTTAGGACTCCCACTCAAATCCTAGTCATCTCCGCACGACTCAATCTCCCGGAATTGCGTATGGACTTCTGGCGTCCTGAGACCTGGCGTGTGGCCGCCGGTACGCAAGCTATCCGTGGGGATCAGATGGCCGACATCGCCAGCGTCCTTGCGGATCAGCGTCCCATCTCCGGTATGCCGACCATTCTCGGTGGGGACTTCAATACGCCGGCGGGTGACGCACTATTTGACCACCTCCGCCCGACCTTGCGCGATGCCTTTGCAGAAGCCGGCACCGGATGGCCAAATACCATTGTCAATAGCGCACCGATTGCCCGCATAGACCAGATTTGGGTCAGCGAGCACTTCAGTGTTGATGCTGCGCGTGCCGTCAGGACCATCCACTCCGACCACCGCATGGTCATTGTTGACCTCACTGTCAACCAACCCGAGCCGCAGAGCACTCCGTAGGCCGTTGCGACACCCGATCCTATCTGTGGTTTGCGCCGTCCGGCGCGCAGATGTGTTACAATACCCCCGCCGTCGTGTATCTATCATGTACCTGTCACTGAGACCAGATGCAAGACATCAATGCACAGCCTGAGATGCGGACTCTTCCCGCCCACCGATCATCGTGGTCCGCCATCATCGTCATCCTCGTGATTGCCGCCACCATCCGCTTCATCGGTTT
>CAZCJS010000173.1:8179-9120 GCA_964498775.1 uncultured Armatimonadia bacterium | reverse complement strand
GTGAATTGACAGTGGCGGGCTGATATCATATAATTTAGTAGCCAGAAAGAGGCAGTCTGGCGTTTTGTCAACGGTGGGCAGGCCGTAACTCCGGTTCTCGGTCGGTGGTTGTTGTCGCCACTGCAGGTGACAAGTGAGCGGAGTTAGATGGCTTGCTCTTTTATTACGCAAAGGAGTCTCGCTACATGCAGTCTCGCAACAGAATATGGATCGGGTTGATACTGCTGACCGTCGTGTTCGCCTTCCTGGCTGCCTTTGCGCCGATTCGCGCGGTGCCAAAGGACGAGGGCTTTGACGTGCAGGATACGACACGCTACAGCTTCGCCGAGGCGGTCGCCGAGGACGATAAAGAACTTGAGACTAAGGCACAGGAGATCCGGGCCGAATTGGCCAAGGTCGCTGTCGAGCTGGACTATGTCAAGTTCATTGACGCCAAGTTACTTGAGGTCAAGACGGTCGCACTGACGCAGGAAAGCGCCGATCAGGACGCGGCAAAGATCATGCAGGTACTGGAGGCCGGCTATCCCGGTGTGGAACAGATCGAGATGCCTCGGTCGGCGACGGCTACTGAGAAGCCGATCTTTGAGATGGGCAACCTCCTGGCCATCTATAAGCCGAGGCCCCAGATACGTTTGGGGCTGGATCTCCAGGGCGGCGCGCACGTGCTGCTGAGGTGCGTACCGGAGACGACTATCCCATTCTTCACACCTGCTCATCAGCCAATGGCAATCTCCGAGGAACAGATGGCAATGGCGGCGGATGAGCGGCCCCAGACTACTCCTGAAGGGGAGAAGATAGTCTATCCGATATATACCCATGAGCAGCTCTCGAGCCTTGTACGTAACTATCTGATATCTCAGGGCGTCCCGGAAGCCGGCCTGGAGGTCACGCTGGCGGGCGACAATCGCCTCGTGATCCTCACCGAAGCGAAAGAAGAGGCC
>CAZCJS010000173.1:0-8169 GCA_964498775.1 uncultured Armatimonadia bacterium | reverse complement strand
CATCTCTTCATCGTGAACGCCGATGGCGCAAGGCTGAAGCTGGCCCAGTCGTTCCTCGAACGCACCTTTCCCAGCAATATCGAGCTGGCCGTCGGTGAAATGGAAGCGGTATATATCGAGCCGGGGACAGCGGAAAAGGTTGCTAATGTTATCCAACGGCGTCTCTATGCCATGAGCGACATCCGCGAACCGATCGTGCAGACGCAGGGAGATGATAAGATCATCGTCGAGCTGCCGGGCGTGAAGGACCCCGACCGCGTGCTTGAGATTCTGCAGAGCACGGCGATGCTTGAGTTCCGACTCATTCCGTCGCGTTACACCGCGCCGGGCGCAGATAGTGACGACTACGCCGAGTGGCAGGATACGCGGACGAATCAGACGGTGCCATGGGAGCAGGTGCTGGCGGAGTCGGAGCGCGGCTTTACCGGACGGGACCTGCAAAGCAACGCGGCGGTCGCACCGGGTGATGCCGGGCAGTGGGTCGTACACTTCGAGCTCAAGAAGGATAAGAAGAAAGCCTTCCATGAATTCACCCGCCGGAATGTCGGGCGCTTGATGGCGATCGTTCTTGACGGTGAATGTCAGATGGCCCCGAACATTCGCAGCGCGATTCCGGGTGCCGGCATCATCGAGGGACGCTTTAGCACCCAGGAGGCGCGCGACCTCAAGCTGCTGCTGAACGCGGGTGCCCTTCCGGTGCCGCTGGAGATAGATACGAATCGGACAATCAGCCCGACACTGGGCACGGATTCGATCATCCGCAGCTTCTGGGCCGCAGCAATCGGGTTTTGCGCGGTGCTGGTGTTCATGGTTGTTTTCTACCGCGTACCCGGCCTGCTGGCGACCATAGCGCTAAGCATATACGTGCTGCTGCTGCTGGCGATACTGACGCTGGCCAATGCGACGATGACGTTGCCGGGCGTGGCCGCGTTTATCCTCTCCATCGGCATGGCAGTGGACGCAAACATCATCATCTTCGAACGACTGAAGGAGGAGTTGTGGTCGGGGAAGGTGATTCGAACGGCTGTGGAGGCCGGGTTCAACCGTGCCTGGACGGCGATTTTGGACGCGAATGTTACGACGCTGATTGTGGCAGCGGTGCTGTACTTTCTGGGGACAAGTATAATCAAGAGCTTCGCGGTGACCCTATTCTTGGGTGTTTGCTGCTCGCTATTCACTGCGGTGACTGTGACACGCTGGCTGGTCACGATGGTCGGCGGGACCAGGCTCGGAGAGAACCGTGCGCTGTTCGGTGACAGCACGCACCAGGAGAGTGGCTAGCTCGGGATTGGCGCTTGATTGCCGGAGCGGCTTTTGTCTGGTCGTTGTCGTCGTTGTCAAGGAGGTCTTTGCGTGGATTTCTTTCGTAAGCAGAACTGGGACATAGTTGGGAAGTCGTGGCTCTGGCTGGGCATCTCGACGATCATTATCGTCTTCGGGATGGTCTGGTGGGGCACACACCGTTTGAACCTAGGGATTGACTTCACTGGCGGGACGCTGTTGCGCTACCAGTTGGAGCAATCGCTGTCGGGTGATCGCGCCGAGGAGAGGCAAGTAGTTACCCAAGTCCGTGACATCCTCAGGCAGGAGGGTCTGGGCAAGGCGCAGATACAGATATCCGGCAATAACCAGATTTTCGTCAGGGTGCCGCAACTGCAGGGTGAGAAAGACGCGGGTACACACGAACAAACCAAAGCCATCGAGAAGCAGCTTCATGCGGACCTGACGACTGCTCTTAGCGCCAAGTACGGTGCAGTGACCAACATCGGCCGCGAAAAGGTGGGGCCGGTTGTCGGCAAGCAGCTTCGCGACAAGGCACTATATGCGCTGGTTCTCGGCTCGGTGCTGATACTGATATTCATCACGATCCGCTACGAATTCCGTTTTGCCGTGGCCGCGATCCTGGCCCTCGTGCATGACGTGCTAATTCTGCTAGCCGCCATGACCGTACTCCAGGTGGAACTCGACTCAGCGTTTGTCGCCGCGCTGCTAACCGTCATCGGGTACTCGATTAATGATACGGTAGTCATCTTCGACCGGATCCGTGAGAACCGGAAGCTGCGGCGCACGGCACCGTTCGAGGAAGTCGTCAACGCCTCGCTGATGCAGACGATGACGCGCTCGATCAACACGACGCTGACGACCCTGTTTGCGCTGATAGCGCTGTACGGCTGGGGCGGCACGACGATACGCGGCTTTGCACTGGCGCTGATCGTCGGCATTACGTCGGGCGCGTACTCGTCAGTGTTCACGGCGAGCCCGATCTTAGTCCTGTGGAATCGCCGCACGACGGCCAGGAAAGGCACGGCGGCGGCCCGGACTTCCCGTGCCGCACGAACTCGCGGGAGAACGGCCACTGCCGAGGAGGCCGCAGTTGACGCCGATGTGGATGAGGACGAACTTGCCGAGCTCGAGGATGAGAAGGCGAGCGCCAGTGATACGATCCGGCAGGCCGAGGCAAAAGCCCGGGAGGAGAAACGACAAACGCGGAAGGATCGCCGGAAGAAGTCAAAGAAGAGCCGCTCACGTCGCTTCTGAGCCGGTAGTCCGGTGGGGCAGTCGCTATTGTCCTGCGCCAATTTGATACCCTCAGCCAAGCCGGCGTCCCCAACATGCGCCGGCTTTCTGATTGCGAAAGCGTGCTGCGAAAACTCGTACGGAGGTCTCTTGCCGCCATGTCGGAATCTGCTGACCGAGAACCCCCGAACCTGTCCGGGACGCGAGGCCGACAGAGTGTGTGGGTTCTCGTCGGTCTGGCCGTCGCGTCGGCAGGGCTGATGTTCCTCGCCTTTCCCCCTGCAGAGATCAATGCTCTGGCCTGGATTGGGTTGCTGCCCCTCATCATCGGGCTCAGCCAGTTACGTCCGGCACAAGGCTTCCTCGTGGGCTGGCTGTTCGGCATCTTGTTCATGGCCGGTGTCAGCATGTTCGCCGGCCAGTTTGGGGCGTTACCGCTGGTCACTATCGCCATTGCCTATGGGCTGTTCTATGGCATTTTCGGCCTGGCAGTGGCGATGCTGGCACCAGTGCGGTCAGTGCCGGCGCGCGTCCTGGCTATCGGCGCGGCCTGGACGCTGCTCGAGTTCGCGCGCGGCCATGTCGGGCCCCTCAGCTACACCTTCGGACATATCGGCTACACGCAGCAGGCGATGCTGCCCGTACTGCAGTTGGCAAGCATTGCGGGCGTTTACGGTATCGGTTTCCTCACGGCCCTCGCCAACGCGGGGCTAGCAACGCTGCTGCTGGGGTTTCTTCCTGACGGGTGGTACCGGCCCTGCGGGCGAGCGGAGTTCAACCGCATGGCCGGCCGCATGATGCTGGCGATATATGCCCTAGTCTTTGTCACCTACATCTGGGGAGCACTGGTCATCAGGACTTCACCGGAGCCCCCTGAGAGCGCCAGAGGCTTGCGCACGGCCGCCGTCCAAGCCAACATCTCTCTGGAGATACCTGCACGCCCCGAAGCAGTAATGGAGGCGGTTGAAGCCTATGTCGAGATGTCGCAAGAGCTTCCCAGTGATGTTGACCTGATAGTCTGGCCGGAATCCTCCGTCGGATTTGACCTGAATATGCACCCGCCCACGCAGCAGCGCATCAGCGAGCTGGCACGGAATCACGATGCCCACATGCTCATAGGGGCGCTCGAGTGGGAGGGTGATGAGCGCTACAACTCAGCCTATCTCGTATCGCCGAATGGGCAGTATCTGGACACATACCGTAAGATAGACCTCGTCATCTACGGGGAGTATGTGCCGATGCGCGGGCGTTGGAAATGGCTGGAGCGCTACCCGATACGCGGCAAGGATTTTTCCCCGGGCAAGGAACGGAAGCTGTTCGACATCGGGGGCCTCAAGATAGCACCGCTCATCTGCTTTGAGGCGATATTCCCCGGACCGGCGCGAGAAGTGACTGGCCTCGGGGCCGATGTCATCGCCATACTCAACTCTGATGCGTGGGCCCAGCGCAGCGCCGAACTGATGCACAACAGCTATACTGCGCCGCTGCGAGCTGCCGAGGCCCGCCGCTTCGTCATCAGAGCCGCCTCCACGGGAATCTCGGGTATCTACGATCCCTACGGTCGGCCGTTATCTGCCATCGCCACTAACGCCGCAGGGGTGGCCACGGGTGACGTGTACGGGCGCCAGGAGCTCTCGACGTACCACAAGTTCGGCGACGTGCCATTGTTGTCCATCTGTGTGCTGGCCCTGTTACTGGCACTGGTGAGGGTGTATCGGCAAGACAAGCCCGGCACCGAGGCATGACAAAGCCTCGCTGTCCGGTAGGCCGGCTCGGTCCGCGGGCATCCATGAGGTCAGGGGGCGGTCTCAGCGGTCGTTCTGGCGGCTGAGCCAAACGGTGAATGTCCATGAAGGGTGGCGGCGGTCGCGAACGAACTCCAGCGGCTCGCCATTCTCCAGGTACGAAGTGCGCTCAATGAGCAGCAGAGGGTTGCCCTCGGCCACGTTGAGGTAGCGTGTATCCTCCGCGGTGGCACTGGTAGCGGTGATGCGTTGCTGTGCTGCAGCGATCTCCAGGCCGTACTCATCGCGCAGGATATCGGTGATGGAGTCGTGGATGCCGACGCCGCGCTCGACAACGCCCTCAACACGATCCGAAACGAGGTAGGCTGATTGGACAGCCAGGGGCATGTCGTCTGCGAGGCGCACCCGCTTGAGCACGACAACCTTGTCGGTCGGCTCTAACTTCAGCTCCTTCCGGACCTGAGCGTCCTCGGCAACATCGCTCTGGTAGAGCTTCAGCACATGTGATGAAGACTTGAGCCCGCGCTCAGCCATCTCGCGGTCAAACCAGGGAATCCTTGTGTACTGTATCCGCTCTTCGCGGACCGGGGTGATATCCCTGATGAAGGTGCCAAGGCCCTGGCGACGCATGACGATGCCCTGTTCCTCAAGCTCGCCGAGCGCCTGCTTCACCGGCGCCAGACTCACGCCGAGGTATTCGGCCAATTCCGCCTGAGCAGGCAGCCGGTCTCCAGAATGCAACATGCCTTTGCGGATGGCATCGGAGAAACTGTCCATTATCTGTGCGTAGAGGGGGATCTTGGCATCCCGGCGTGGCTTCTCGAGCTGATTGAACTTCATCGGCATCTCCGTAATTTACTCCGTCAACCGAGTGTGACCGTGTCGGGAGCTTTCCTGGCGTCAAAACAGACGAACGTCTTGCGCTTGGCGGGCGTGATTGGTCAGCCTTCACCACCGTCGTCGCTTCCAGCATCCGTGTTTGCGGGCCCGGGACCAAGGAAGCCGACTGCTATGATGCTGTCGGCATGTTTGGAGACAATCTCCTTGCTGCCTACCGAACGCTTCTCTTCGATTTCGATAAGCGCGGCCTGGATCGCCTTCAACGGTCCGAGTACGGCATCCGGCGTCTTCTGCATTTCTGCGGCGGTCACAAACATGCGGCAAGTTTCGCGGTCCTTGGCCGCATCTATGAGCACGCCCCCCAGCTTCATCTCCAGTACCCATGCGCCGAAGTGGTAGTTGAGCTTTTCGAGGCTGTCAGCATCACTCGCCCCAACCCATTCGTCACATTCAGCCTCCAGTTGCTTTGACAGGGCAGCCAGACGTGACATGTCCTCGGCCGTCTCAATCAGCTTCCTGATACCCTCCCCCTTCGTCACCAGTGCCTCCGGCGCACTCAACTCCCGCAAGTATGCCACGGTACCGTCGGCATTTTGTTGGGCCATCCGCAGAAGAGATTCATCAGCCTTGTAACCGTCTTCCTTGCCGGTTTCCTTGTCGGTGTTCTCTTCGGCTGCTTTCTCGGCGTTGGCTTGCAGCAGGCTACCCATGAGAGTGCCCACTCGCAGCCTCTTGCCCAGGGAGAAGAAGGAACGCAACACCTTCTCGCCGGGCGGGGGCGCGGAGACCGCGTCCTCGGTGGCAGGCTTGTCATTGTCAGCGACCGGCTTAGCGGCGATGACCGGGCTGCCCCTGGACTTCAAGAACTGCAGGATCGTGTCCGCCGAAATGAGGAAGGCAAAAGCGCTGGGATTATCCGATGACCCACCCATGGCATTGACAATGCCTATGACGCGCCCTTCGTTGTTCGTCGCAGGCCCCCCACTCATGCCATGGTCTATGTTCATATCCGCTTCGATGGTACGGCCCTTCTCGGTGATCCGGCTTATGTAACCTCGCCGGAGTGCGACTCCAGGACCCCGATGGCTGGAATCAAAGATATCGCCCATCGGGAAGCCGAAGCCAAGTACCGCTTGGTTCTTGGCCGGCTCGATAGCGCTGATCTCCAGATGGTCACCCCGCTTGGGGCTATTGCGCACCGTCAGTATTGCCAGATCAAGTTCTTCGTCCGTTCCTTCGGGGCTCACATAGGCCTCGTAGCGCTCGGTATCGGCGGTCCCGGAATGAGTGCGAATTGTGATTCTGCGTCCGGGCCGATCCATGGCATCGGCGATGACATGGTAGTTGGTCAGTATCTCATGCTCGCCGATGAAGAAGCCCGTTCCCCAGGCGTCGCGTATTGCGCCATCAGAGTCCTTCCACTCGGCGTGAATGTACACCACGCTGTTCTCTATCCTCTGCACGGCTTCGGGGCTCAGATCGAATGCCCCTTCGGCCTGCGCGGCAGCCATCACTGCAGTAAGAGACAGCACGACGGCAGCCATGACTACTCCTGTCAGCAATCTCTTGTGCAACACCGACACGTCACCTCCGTGCAAATCCTATGGGAACGGGGCTGGCACCCGCGACAACGAATACTGCCACCCACAATTATAGCGCAGTCGGGGCAGCGTGCGCAATTGTCGGAGAAGCTGGCCGTTGCTGTTCGACCGGCTGAAGAGCCCGGCCCATGCGCCACCCAATAATCGGGAGCATCATGAAGGGTATCTATACGGAGTGGCGAAATGTCGTCTCAGCGTGGTGACAAACTAATTTACCGGAGGGCCACAAATGGCCAATTTGAAGATCGCTGTAATGCTAAGCAACTTGCGCATGGATTACTATGAGGGAATGAAAGTCGTAGCCGATATGGGAGTGCCGGGGATACACCTGAGCGTGACTGCGGAGGGTTTCCGACCTGAGGACCTCGATGGGCCCGCACGCAAGCAACTGGCCGAGCATATCGCGTCACTAGGACTGGAGATATCGGCGGTGTCGGCCTGGGGCGGCGGCGTTGATCTGGGCGAGGAGCAGGACTGGGAGGACAACATCGCGTGGGGTGGTCGCATCATGGAGCTTGCCGCTGATCTGGGGACGGATATCTGGCAGGGGCACTGCGGGATCATGCCCGAGGACCCCGAACAGCCGCAATGGCAGCGTTTCCTCGACGGCATGGGGATGCTTGCCGAACATGGGGCGAGAACCGGCGTCCGTCTCGCTATCGAGACCGGACCGGAGCCGGCCTACGTGCTGCGCCGACTCATTGACACCGTTGGCAGTGACTATATCCGCATCAACTGGGACCCGGCCAATATGATTCTGTGGCCCGCTCGCTATGCCAAGGACCTCGGCGAACCGTACGACAAGCTCAAATGGATTGAGAAATACCAGCCCAACGAAGGTGCGCTCGCTCTGGCCGATGTCATCGTGCACACGCACGCCAAGGATGCGCTGGTACACGAAGACGGCACTCGCCAAGAGGTGCCTCTCGGGACCGGCTGGGTGGATTGGCCCCGCTATACCGGATATCTGCTTGACAATGGCTATGACGGATACTTTGCCATCGAGCGTGAGACCGGGGCAGACCCCGTCGGCGACATCAAGAGGGCCGTTGACTTCCTGCGGAGCCTGTAATGCGCAACTGCATTGACCGCCACTTGAGCCGGGATAAGCGCCGTCGGATAGGGTGATGGAATATGGAAAATGACGCTATCAGTGCCTTAATCGCCAGGATTGACGGCCGGCGCATGAGTGACAACCTCTTCCACCTGGCGAAGCACCCGCTGCCATTCCGCAAGCTCAACTACACCGTGCCCGGACATGAGAAGAACACCCTGTATGAGGCGGATGACTTCATCACCGCGCAACTGGAAAGCTGCGGGTATGAGGTGGAGGCCGAGCCGGTGGAGGTGCAGGCTTACCGGCGCGACATATCCAAGCCGCTGTCTTCGCAGTATGCACGGCCGCAGCCCGAGGATCCCTGGTACACCGCCTACAATCTCTACGCGAAGAAGACCGGCGCGGAGAA
>CAZCJS010000172.1:0-9135 GCA_964498775.1 uncultured Armatimonadia bacterium | reverse complement strand
ATATGAGCATCACAATGAGAGCCGGGACACCGGCAGACATGCCGCGCATCCAGCAGATAGTCGAGGAGATATGGGCCATCGGCGGCGATTTCGTCATGGAGGAGAAGTACGGGGCTGTAGGCGATGAACGCTGGGACCGCTGGATGGTGCCCAAGGCGATGAGTCGAATCTGGGACGAAATTGACAGCCTCATAGTCACCGAGTTGGACGGGCAGCTCGTAGGCTTCATCACCTATGGGATTTCAACGGCGCGCAGGGTCGGTAGCATCCATTTCAACGGCGTCAGCAAAGCCGGCAGGGGAAACGGTATCGGCACGCGGCAAGTGGCGAGGGTAATCGAGATATTTCGGGAAGCGAAAATGGAATACGCCTGCGTCGGTACGGGGCTAAATGAGGGACACGCAGCCGCACGCCGCGTCTATGAGAAATGCGGCTTCGAGCGGCTCATTGACTACACGATGTATTCCCAGAAGCTGTGAACGCGCAGGGATCAGACCTTGACCTCTTTGCCCTGTGCGGCGGACTTGTAGATCCCATCTAGGATCCGCTGGGTGAGCAGCGCCTCCTCACCCGGCACCGGTGACGGCCTGGCCTTGCGAACCGCGTCTGCGAACTGCCGGATCTCCTCGTGATGTGACTTGATGCCGGCATCGGGATTGACTTGCACCGTCGTATCCACCAACATGCCGGCCTCTTCCCGCACCAGCGTGGCGGGGTTGTTCTGGATTCCGCCCTTCGTGCCCGCCAGGAAGATGCCGTTGTGCGGCACCGGCGCGTTGATGGCCCAGGAGGTCTCCAGCGACAGGCAAACACCGTTTCTGAACCTGATAAAGCCGGCCGCAAGCTCATCAGGGACTGTGAACTTCTTCGGATCGTGCTTCATCAGCGACGGTTTGTTGGAAATCTCCAGCCAGATGTTCGCCGAGACGCTGACCGGCTCCGGATGGCCCATCAGCCACAGACATAGATCAAGGATGTGAACGCCCAGATCATAACACGGCCCGCCGGCGGACATCTCCTTATCCGCGAAAGCACCCCAGGCCGGTACCCCACGCGGCCGCAGGTACGAGGCGCGGCCCCAGTAGATATCACCCACGAGGCCCTCGTCAACCCACCGCTTCATCGCTAGCCCGTCTTCCATGAACCGCATGCACTGGCCGACCATGAGCAGCTTGCCGGCATCATGGCCCGCCTTGATCATCTGCCGGCCGTCGGCCACTGAGACGGTCATCGGCTTCTCCACGATCACATGGCAGCCCGCCTTGAACGCGGCGATCGTAGGAGCTTTGTGCACGCAATTCGGCGTGCACACGTCAACTATATCCAGCTCCACCTCTCGCAGCATCTTCCTGTAATCGGTATAGAGATGGTCCTTGGCGATGCCCGCCAACTCCCCACCTTTCGCCAGCGTCTGCTCGTTGATATCGGCGGCGGCGACGATTTCAGCGTCCGGTACTGTCTGCCATCCGGGCACATGAGAACCCTGCGCGATGGAACCTATGCCCACGAAGCCCACCTTCAGTTTCTTCGCCATTAGTTACGCCTCCCTGACTTCAGCTCTTCACATGGTATGTTGAACACGTGATTGTGCGGGTCTAAGATCCGACGCCGATTTCGTCATCGGGGTCGAAAGCCGGATTGACGACGATCACGGTCTTGAAATCGCCCCACCCGCGATGCGTGACGCCGGCGGGAATGTAGATTGCCGTACCGGGTCGCACCGCGTGGACCTGTCCATCAAGCTCCATCTGGCCCTCGCCCTCGATGATGAAGTACATCTCATCGGTGATCTCGTGGAAATGCGCTGCGCCGTCGCGGATATGCGTCACATGCAGACTCATCGCTGCGCCATCATCCGCAGTGATGATGCGGGTGCTCCGGCCGCACGGGCAGGGCACCGCTTCAACATCATCGTAGTGCCGGACCAGGGGTTGTCGCTTCGCTGCACTCATGTTTCGTTTGCCCGCTCTCGATTATCCAGTGCTGTGCCTATTCTCCGCGGACAGAACAATACCTCCACGAGACGGGGTCCTCTGCACTGATACGTGCATCAGCTTCTGTGGTGCCGAGAGCGTTTCGCGCGCCACGGCTCGTAGAAATCCCATAGGACGCGATGCAACTGCGCGGCGAGCTTGCTCTCCTCCGCCATCAGATTGTGCCGCTCGTGTGGGTCGTCCGGCAAGAAGTACAGCTCATCGCGCTGCTCGCCACGGTTGTCAATGAATTTATATCCCTCAGCAGAGACGACGCCGGCGCGGTAGTTGTATGCGCCCAGGCAGAGATGCTCCATCTCCGCGACGATTTCTCCCTTTGCCGCCGCCAGGAGACTCCGCCCCTCCATTTCCTCAGGGATAGCCAGTCCGCCGGCTTCGAGCAGCGTCTCGGGGATGTCCACATTACTGACCAGGCCGTTATAGCGACTCCCCGGCGGAATCTGTCCCGGCCGGCGCATCATCAGCACAATGTGGGCCAGCTCCTCATGAATCGGGTAGCCGAACTTGCGAATCGTGCCCTGCTCGCCCAGAGGCATCCCGTGATCCGAAACGATGACCACGAGGGTGTCCTCAGTCAAGCCCATGTCGTCCATGTCATCGAGGAGCTTCCCGAACCAGTAGTCAGTCTCGCTGATGGCGGCGTTATAGAGGGCGTGGACATGCTCCAGGTCGCCCGGCCGCGTCCAGCTCATGTCGGGCCCCATCGGCATCGGGATGTAGCGTCCCTCGAAACCTCGGCGAGGCTCATACATGGACGCGAACGGTTCCGGGGTGTCCCAGGTCTCATGCGGATTGAAGCTGTCCACCCAGAGCAAAAAGTCGTCGTCGCGATGATCGGCCAGCCACTCCGAGACTTCCTCGACCATCATCTGCGGCACATACTTCCCATATTTCTCCTCGGAGAGCACACGGTTGGTCTTGGTGTTGGGATAGAAGAGGTATTCCTTTTCCGGAAAGCCCGGCGGGAAGAACGCTTCCGAGCCATCGAGTGGAGGCTGCCCGTTCATCGGCGGGAGGCACTTGCCCATTTCGTAGTGCCGGAAGTATTCGAAGCCTCGGTCCATGTTAGCGCCGGAGTTGAAGGGAGTATCGGAGAAAGCGGCAGTCAGGCAGCCGGCCTCGGCGAAGAGCTCGGCGATATGGAAGTCATCCGGGTGCAGGGCTTCCCAGGGCCGATTTGTGAAGGTGTGGATTCCCGCCACCATGGCTGTGCGCGCAGGAATCGTGTTGGGATACTCTGCATAGGCCCGCGTGAACAAACAGCCCTGCTCGGCGAAGCGGTCGAGGTTCGGGGTCTGTACGATGGTCGGCCCGTATGCGCCGACCTTGTCAGTCCGCACGGTATCGAGGCAAATGACGATACTCTTCATTGCGACACTACAACCTCTCGCACAGACAATAAAGGAGGCCGCAGTTGGGAACCGCGGCCTGGAATGTTGAGCAACGTAGCCGGCGACCCTCCGGGCGGCCGCGCAGAAATGATACACCCGCTTGCCCAGCTAGTTCAAGTCGAAATTGGCGCAAATAGATGAAATCGCCGTTGGGCATACAGGAAGCGAGGTTCCGGCGGTGAAATAGACACCAATGAGGCCCTCAATGAGGCGAGGTCAAGAGGATGGTGTCCCCCGATGAGTAGCAGCTCTGACAAGGTGACAATCAAGATACCGCGGCCACTTTACGAGAGGCTGGGCGAGATCATTGCCGGCGCAGGCTACAACTCGGTCACCGATTTCGTGGTCTATGTGCTGCGCGATATCGCCTCCACACACGCGCTTTCCGAAAGCGAGCCCTATACCGAAGAGGAACTCGTCAGTGTGAAAGAGCGGCTGCGGAACCTCGGTTATCTATGAACTCCGCGCGAGATTGAGCACCCGGTCTGACTTCTACAGCTCACCGACGACGTGCAGCAACGCCCGAATGTAGGCGACTGCATACGCCCGGGAAGCCCGCCGGTTCGGGTCTCCGGTCATGCCCGGGCAATGGTCGGGCACGAAGATGTGGCGGTAGCCGACCTCCTTGTACACCTTCATTGCCTCGTACATGTCCACGTCACCGTCATCAATGAAGCTTTCGTCGAACACGGGCACGGTGCCCTTGACATTGCGGAAGTGGACGTGATTGATCTTGTCACGCTCACCGAAATAGCGGATCAGAGCGAGCACGTCGGTGCCCGCTTGTTCGGCGATGGTGCCCTGGCAGATGTTGAAACCGTTGACCGGGCTGTCCACCTCCTCGATCATCCGCTTCATGCCTGCGAAGCTGTTGAGGATACGCGCCTCGCCGGCAAGCCACTCCGTTGGGGGATCGTGTGGGTGCATGGCCATGCGTACCCCGGCGCTCTCGGCCACCGGCATGACGCGCTCCATGAAGTAGATAATATTGGCCCACATTTCATCTGCGCTCATGTCCACCGCATACTCTGGCCGCTTGTCTCCTATGAGGTGCTCATTGAAACGCGACACCTGCGCCCCGCCTCGACCTGCCGTATTGGAACCGGGAATCCGCCCGAAGACATCAGGTATTGACCAGGTCCATTCGACGACCGATATGCCGCAGTCACCGCAGACCTTGATCGTCTCGCAGACGTTGTCTATCTCCTTGTCGCGCAGGGGATGGTCGCCGAAGCGTGCATGCCAGTACTGGGTGTCTCGGCCCTGGGGCAGCAGAAACACGTAGGCCTCGATGTCATAGGGCTCGAGAATCGCCTGCAGCTTCTTCACCTCGTCGGCCTGGAGCACTCCGCACGCTCCCGGCTCGCTCATGGTGTCGGCCCACGAAGTGATCCGCACGTGATGCACGCCAAGCTGGGCAAGGAACTGACACTCCTCATCATTCACAGTGGCCATCTGGACGCCGACTTTCATTGTGTCACATCTCCTGAGAATAGTATTTTGCGCATTGCTGATTTATTGGGCACTGAAAAGCTGCAAGCCTGGACGCGAAGCTACCCTTTCCACTCCAGGCTCTCTACCGCATCGCTCAGAGCTCGCCCACCACGTGCAACAGGGCGCGGATGTAAGCCACTGCGTAGGCTACAGTTGCGCGGCGGTCCGGATCACCGGTCATCCCGGGGCAGTGGTCCGGAATGAAACAATGGCGGTATCCGACCTCCTTGTACACCTTCATTGCCTCGTACATGTCCACATCGCCGTCGTCTATGAATGCCTCGTCATACACCGGCACCGAGCCTTTGACATTGCGGAAATGGCAGTGGTTGATCTTGCCACGCTCACCGAAATAGCGGATAACGCCCAGAACATCAGAGCCCGCTTGCTCGGCCAGCGTACCCTGGCAGATGTTGAAGCCGTTGACCGGGCTGTCCACCTCCTCGATCATCCGCTTCATACCTGCGAAATTGCACAGAATCCGCGCCTCCCCTGCCAGCACCTCGGTCGGAGGATCATGATGGTGCATGGCCAGCTGTACGCCTGCCTTCTCGGCCACCGGGACGATCCGCTCCATGAAGTAGATGATGTTATCCCACATCTGCTCGGCGCTCATGTCCACTGCATACGCTGGCCGTTTGTCTTTAATCAGGTCATAGTCGAAGTGCGAGGTGGTAGCGCCGCCACGTGCCACCGGAGAGGCACCGACGCGACCGAATACATCCGGAATTGACCAGGTCCACTCGATGACCGGCAAGCCACAATCGCCACATACGCGGATCGTCTCGCAGACATTCTCGATCTCTTTGTCCGCCTCGGGCGATCTGCCAAAGCGGGCATGCCAGTACTGAGTGTTGGGGCCTTGGGGCAGGAGAAACACGTAGGTCTCGATTTCGTAAGGCTTAAGCTCTTCCTGCAGCTTACGGAGTTCGTCAGCCTTCATCACTCCGCACGCGCCCGGCTCGCTCATCAGTTCGTCCCACAGATTGAACTTGACGTAATGGACGCCCAACTGCGTCAAAAACCGCAAATATTCATCAGATGTCTCCCGCATGCCAACAGCCAGCTTCATTTTGGGTATCCTTCACTACAGACTCAACGCAAAACTCCCGCCAAATTCGACGGGGGCGCGATGAGACCTTTGTGCGGCCAAAGTTTTTTTGCGGCATGTTCAGTAAACTTCACATCTAGTGGATTAACTCCCCGCCGGGTAGCCGCGCACACAAAGGGGCTGACACGTCGGCAGTGCCAGCCCAATATCCGTGCGACTCAATTAGCCAAACGGTCGGCTAACCCTTCATGACGATGTGTGTGGGGGTGATGCTGATAGTGTCGAGCGTGGGGTCCAAAGGCATCTCGCTCATGTCGAGGAGGGGGTTGACCTTGGACAGGAGGCTGCGAACAGGCCCCGCAGGCAGGGGGATGCCATTGACTTTGACCTTTGTGGGAACGAGGTTGATCTTGCGGTGATCCACAATCTGCAATTTCGCCTGCATCATCAGGTTGTGACCAAAGACCGCCGCGTATTCGCCGGTGAAGGTCAGTACGTTGTTGCCAAAGGCAACGCGCGGATTCTTGATTGGCATCTCCTTCATCTGCAGCAGCTTGTTGAGATCGGCCTCGCTCATCTTCGCCTCGGCAATAGTGTTCTTGCGTTTGGTGGTCCGGATCTTGTCCTTGTAGAACAGCGTGTAGATGTCAATAGTGACATCGAAGGCCTTGATGTAGATCGGCGCTACAGTGATATGCTCATGGGTGATGGCATCGGCCTGGAACACGATGGCCTGGAACCTGCCGGCCTGGGTCAGGGCGTCATTGGAGAACGGGACGACCTTGACATCCAGGTTATTGCAGGTCCACTTCTGTTTGATAATGCGCACTATCTTGTCCCGCACTTTATCGGGCGTTACAGGTGCCGCAAAAGCTGCACTTGCCACGAGCAGAAGCACGAGTGAGACGGCAACTGTTGCATAAGAACTGGGCCTGGCGCGGTACACTGGCTAACCTCCTCGTTAGTACATAGAGAGCTACTACGGTCTGTAGTTTATACCTTCGGGCGCCAAATGGCAAGCTCTTGACCCAAGTTTTTTCCACCCTCTAACCAAATCAGGCAACGCCATCGCGCGGCGGAAGATCTATGAAAGCGTTCAGGCATCCAAGGATAAGCTGACAGTGGCGACGAAATGTAACCGGAAGCAAACACCGTTTGAGCTAAGGAAGAGGAGCGCCATGGCTATCAGAGTTGGCTTTATCGGGTGCGGCGGCATGAATAACGCGCACATGAACAACATTTCGGCGAATCCCGACAGCGAAGTTGTCGCGGTTTGTGACATTCAGCCGCAGCGGGTGGATGAGGCGGCGGCGCTCCACCGGGCTGCCGCTTACGTCTCCTACAATGAGATGATCGGCGCTGGGGACCTCGATGCAGTCTATGTCGCCGTGCCGCCATTTGCGCATGAGAAGCAGGAGCAGACGGTCGTAGAGAACGGGCTGCACCTGTTTGTCGAGAAGCCGGTGGCTCTGGATATGGATACTGCGCGGGCCAATGCGGCTGCGATCGAAAATGCCGGTATCATCTCGGCAGTCGGCTTCCAGGATCGCTATCTGGATGTTGTCGCGAGGATGCAGGCGGTACTGGCCGACAATACCCCCGGTTTGATGATGGGCTACTGGATGGGCGGCATTCCGATGGTCCCCTGGTGGCGGGTGAAGGCACAATCCGGCGGTCAGGCAGTCGAGCAGACGATCCACCACTTTGACACCGCACGCTACCTGTTCGGGGAGGTTGAGGTCGTCCATGCTGTGAGCTCACAGGGACTGGTCACCGACCTGGAGGGCTATGATGTCGAGGATGCCGGCGCGGTGAACCTACAGTTTGCCTCTGGCCTCTGTGGCACGATCTTTTCATCATGCTTTGCCGGCGCAAGGAACCGCAACGGCATAGACATCTGGTGCCGCGAGGTCGCGCTGGAATATACGGAGCGGAAATCGCTGCGGATTGTGCATTCTGACGGCGACGAAGAGTTCATCACGGTGAAGATAGACCCGGTGACGGCGATTGACGATGCCTTCATCGCGGCAATCAAGGCGGGCGACCAGTCCCTAATCAGGAGCAGCTACGCCGATGCAGCTAAGTCGCTGGAGGTGGTGCTGGCGGCCAATGAGTCGATGGAAACCCGGCAGGCGATAACGTTGCGCTGAGGGCGTGCGCAGGCCACACCTCGCTATTCGTCCCGGGTGCTATGTTGCAGGTACCAGGCCAGGAACTCGGCATCAAACCACTGCTCCGGCTCGGCACGCAGAATCCGCAAAGCGTTGTCCACCATCGCGCGGGCCCGGATCGAGTAGCATGTAGCCCCCCCGATGCGGGTATCGGTGACCAGCCCGAGCTCGCTAAGCCGCTGCTGCATGAGCGGGCCCTGATAGTTGGGCCAGACGCCGGGCTTGCCCCACCCGGTTAGCTGCGCACCGGCGGCCTGCCGGTTAGCACAGAAATTGAGCACCTGCTCAACGAGCCGGCTCTGGATGTAGTGGCGCATCGTATTGCAGCTGAAGTTCACGCCCAGGAAGCAGTCGAGGATGTCCAGTTGGTAGAACTTGTCCCAGGGGCTCCCATGCCCGAAGGCCCGAGGCCCCCACGGACTCGGGCGTCCCTCAGCGGTGGCGTGACCGGACGTTATCGCCTCGGCTTGCGGACCTATCGCTGCCACCGAATGGGTCGGATGATCGCTGCGAACCGTATCGGGCCGCACCCGGAACACCTCCGTGATCCTGCCCACATCGGAGACGGAAGTTGCAATGTTCCACGTCTCGAAACGGCGCTCAATATCGCGTTGACACAGCGTCGGCAGCACTACGGTGCCGGTGGATCCGACAGCCTCCAGCAGGGCCTCAATAACGGTCTCAGGGCCGCCTTCAACCCACCCAAATGAGGACAGCGAACTGTGCGCCATCAGAATCTCGCCCGCCGTTGCGCCCAGCTCCCGGAACCCTTTTACGAGGTCTGTTTTTCTCACGACAGGTTGCACATCTGCCAATAGTCCCACCTCCGCGTGTCTCTCAGAGTTCTCTCAGCTTGTGTGACAGTCCTCTGCCTGACACTGTCTTGCCCAACAGTTTTCTGCCTGAGAACGAGATTGCGGAGACGGCGTCTTGTCATAGGGCTTAGAAACTGGTATCTTATGGCTGGCTGTTCGCCTCGATACAGCGGCCAATCTTCTGTGGCGAGGTGACTGGGGGGCGGGGAGATGACGGTC
>CAZCJS010000171.1:0-9251 GCA_964498775.1 uncultured Armatimonadia bacterium | reverse complement strand
AGTTGCGCGGGGACACCATCAGAGATGACCTCGCGGCTCGCGATTTCTCAATCAATGCGATTGCCTGCAACATGACCGCCCTCGAAATCCTCGACCCTCTGGAGGGCATAGAGGACCTGCGCAACCGGATTATCCGGACGCCGGCGGCGGAGAACCTGGCTGCCGACCCTCTGCGGTGCCTGCGCGCGTATCGTTTCATGGCTCAACTCGGCTTTACTATCGAGCCGCAGACGCGGGCGTGGATACGCCAGTACGCCGTCGGCCTCAACGATATTGCCGGTCAGCGGATCGGCTATGAACTGCGCAAGCTGCTCTACCCGCCGCGCGTCTCAGAAACAATGGCGGCGATGGACGAAGACGCTGTCCTCGCCGTGATCTTACCGGAGCTCGAAGAGGGCCGAGACATGCCCCAGCCCGCCATGCACCATCTCAATGTGCGCGAGCATATCCTCGAATCAGTGGCCCAGATGGAAGCGCTCATCATTGACCCCACCGGCGCATTGCCGGCCTCCCTCAATCAGTTGGAGAACTACCTCACCCGCATTGATGTCCCGCCGATGCTGCTGATGGGGGCCCTGCTCCATGACATCGGCAAACCGCGCTGCTTCAGCAGAGATGACACTGACCGTATCCGCTTCAAGGGCCACGGCGAGGTCGGTGCCGAGATGGCCCGGCAGATACTGCAGCGTTTCGCCTGGCCGAAGCGGATGCGCCACACTATTACCGTCTTCGTACATCATCATCTCCGGCCCCTGCTCCTCGCAGCCATGCACCAGGACGGCGAAGTCGAGGACGAACATACTGAGAGCACCATCACTATGTCGGCACTCCGTCGGTTATTCCGCCTCGTGGAAGGCCATGTGCTGGGCTTTGCCGCCCTCGCCATAGCCGATTCACGCGCGGCGATGGGGCCCGCAGCCACCCCTCGGTACCAGACCGAGGTCGAGTTCATCCTCGATGACATGGTGCGGCGCTACTTCGAGTACCAGCGCGAGCAGAAAGAACCCCACCGACCGCTTCTGACCGGCAATGACCTCATTGCGGCAGGATACGAGCCCGGCCCGCTATTCTCAGAAATCCTCGAGGTCGTCGCAGACGCCCACGCAGACGGTGATATCCACACCCGCCAGGAAGCGCTGCAGGTGGCCCGCCGCGTCGCGAAGAACCATGGCTTCACACCTCCGGGACAGGATTCACCCGGTGCGGATACAGCCGAACCTGATGACCGCACCTAGATCAGATCGTGAGACATGCCGGCCATGACCGATGGCCGAATCCGCTCTTGACCGCCAATTGAGGATGACTGCTATGGACATGAAGCAATTGCTCTATGTCGCAATGAGTGCAGGCTTTCTGCTGATGGCATGTAGTAGCGGCATGTCCGCCAAGTTCGAGCTGAAGCGGCCCTTTCATCCGCGCCTCAAGATGACGCCGGAGCAATTACAGGCCGCCCGTACTGATGACGAGCAAGTGGAGGCTGCCCGCAGACTCGGTGCCGCCGCTCTCGCATGGGAGAAGACCGGCTCATACAAGGAGTACTGGATTCCCCTGCCCGAAGCGCCCTTCCCCAAGTCGCACAAGGGCGATACTTGGCCGTACTGGACGGGCCTGTGCGGGTCTCTCAACACCTACCTGTCCCAACTTAGCTATGCCTATGCAATGACTGGAGAACGACGCTTCTTCGACGCATGTCGCACGACCATGATGTCCATCTGCGAGTGGCCGCAGTGGACTGACCCCGACTACGACGGCGGCAAGTATCCATGCCTCGACACGCGCTCCTTGATATTCGGCGTCACCCTCGCCTATGACTACCTGTATGATGACCTGTCGGAGCCGGACCGGCAGAAGGTACGCACAGCCATCGTCGCAAAGGGCTGCGAGCGGGTGTACCCGTATACGGATGTCGCAAACTGCTTCGTGGCCGATCCTGATCTCTGGCCCAACGGCTTCGTAATCGTCAACTCGGCGATGGGCATCGGCGCGCTGACGGTCATGGGCGAAGTCGAGGGCGTCGAGAAGTACCTGGACAAGGCCATCGCGCAGATGGCGCTGTTCTTCGACGAACAGGGCGGACAGGATGGCGGCCTCATCGAGGGCTTCAGCTACGGCAGCGTGGTCAACATCTTCATGTACCTCATTGATGCGACCCATGGGATCACGGGAGTGGATCTATTCACCCATCCATTTCTCTCGCAGGTAATCTACTTCCCCGCCTACTTCGTCCTGCCGGGCGGCGGAGCGGTAGCCAACTTCGCTGATGCCGGCAATGCTACCGGCTGCCGGCCGACGCTGCTTGCTACAGCCCAGGCGCTGGTGAAGCTCAAGCGCAGTTCGCTGGCCGCCTGGTACCTGGTCAAAGCAGACAAGGCCGACGAGGAGACCAAGGCACTGGCCGAGCAGCCGGATGACCTGCCCCTCGCCCGCAAATTCCGCTCGATCCGCTGGGCTGCATTCAGAAGCGGCTGGTCGGGAGCTGACTCCCTGCTGGCCTTCAAGTCGGGCTTCGTCAAGAGCCATAATCACCTGGACCAAAACAGCTTCATTCTCGGCTACGGTCGCCACTGGGTGCTCAACGACCCGGGCTATCAGATATACAACCGCCCCTACCCGCCGGAGCGCAAGCTGACCATGGAGGTCATCAAGCACCGCCATGACTACACCTATGGCACCTATGGGCACAACTCGATCCTGGTGGACGGCGAGCAGCAACTGGCGAAAGACGGTGAGTTGGGCGACCTCTTCTCCACACCGGCTTTCGGTTATACGGTCGGTGATGCCACCGCCTGCTACGATGACCGCCTCAGCAAGTTTCTGCGCCATGTCATCTCCGTCCCGGGCAGCTACTACCTGATCCTGGACCAAATCGTCGCCAGGGACGCCGACCGCACTGTTGACATCCTGCTCCACACGCCTCCCGACGGAGAATTCATGGTCAATGACAGGGCCTTGGCCGAAGACGAGACCACTGATGCGAAGTTCCTCACTATCCGCCGTGGCGATGCGCAAGTCGCTCTGGACATGCTCGGCCCCGAGCAGATGGCCATTACCCACAAAATCTGGCCGGACGCCGTCAGTTACGGCCACTACATAACCTACGGCACTGGGACCAAAGTCACCGACCTGCTGAATGTGATGGCACTACGGCCCGGACCGGGCACGGAGAAGTTCGCGCCCCTTCGAGCCACCGTCCGGCGCGCCTACAGCGGCCCGGTAACCATCGAGATAGCGCAGGATGACGGCCTCGACATCATCGGCCTCGGTGCTGCCCAGCACGGTCAGCTCAAGCATGATGGCGTCATCGGCATGAGCGCCGGCCAGGGCGGTTCGCGCTATGCACTTTGCCAGGGAACGGAGCTAACGTTTACAGACACCCCGCTGGTGGAGGCCGACGCTCCGGTAACCGTCGGGGGCGTGCTGCGAGACGGGCTCTTCCGCGCGGTACTGGAGGCTGCGGAGCCTGTGACGGCCACGATCCACACACCGGTAAGCACGGCGCTGGTGCGTATCGTCGGCATCCAGGACCCGCTGGACGCGACCTTCGACGACCAAGCCCGCACCCTCACCCTCACCGTCCAGCCCGGCCGCTACCTCATCGAACTCCGCGAGCTTTAGCTCTCCAGCCAGTCTGTTGCCCTCCATCGTGCCGCTCCGGGCAACGACAGCCGACGCCTTGCGCCTCCGCGTTGACTTGCCCCATTCCAAGGCTTATAATCCCATGATGGTGACATTCTGAGGGAATTCGCGCCGTGGCGTGGCGCGCGGCAAGCGGAGGAGGCTCCCATAATGTGCGATGAGAAGCTGCAGGTTGGCCTGATCGGAACCGGTGTCTGGGGCGAGACGCACCTAAGGACCTACACTAACGACCCACTCGTGGACCTCGTGTGCATCTGCGACAAGAACGAAGAGTTGCTGGCCCAGAGAGCCGAGCAGTACGGAGTGGCCGAGACCACGACCGACTACGAAGAACTGCTGGCCCGTGACGACATCCAGGCCGTATCGGTCGTGACGCCCGACTTCCTCCACAAGCAGATTGTCGTCGCAGCGGCCAATGCCGGCAAGCACATACTCGTCGAGAAGCCGATGGCCACGACGGTGGCGGAGTGTGAGGAGATGATCGCGGCCGTGGAAGACGCCGGTGTCACGCTCATGGTGGACTTCCACAACCGCTTCAATCCCGTCTTTACTCAGCTCAAGGAGAAGCTCGCTGCCGGCGACATGGGCGAGCCCCTGATGCTGTCGCTGCGGCTCAATGACACCATCTATGTCCCCACTGAGATGCTCAGTTGGGGCGGACAGTCAACGGTCGCCTGGTTCCTGGCGGCGCACGCGGCTGACCTGGCGCGCTGGCTATTCGAGTCCGAAGTCAAACGTGTCTATTCGGTATCCCGCTCTACGGTGCTCAAGGGCATGGGTTATGACACCCCCGATTTCTTCCACACCATCATGGAGTACGAGAACGGCTCCGTGGCCCACATCGAGAACTGCTGGATCATGTCTGACGAGATGGCCGCAGTGTGCGATTTCCGTGGCGAGCTGATCTGCTCCGAGGGCAGCGCCATCATGAATGTCATCGCCAACCGCGCGCTCGAGGTGTATGACAAGGTCAAGGGAGCCACGATGCCGAGCCCGGTGGCGCTTTATAACATCCACGGCGAGTTGCGCGGCTTCGCCATTGAGAGCATCCGCTATTTCGCCAGGTGCATCCGTGAGGGCACCGCGCCCTTCATCAAGCCGGAGGACGGGCTGCGCAATACCGAGGCCGTCGTCGCCCTCCATGAATCAGCTGCCACCGGCCAGCCAGTGGAGCTCTAGCCGCAAACGCCGGTAAGAAACTCATCATCTGACAGGTGCCTCAGTGAACCGCTACGTCTGGATAATTGCAGCAGTGGCAGGCTTGGCGGCTATTGTCGTCGGCCTCAGTGACGGGCAGTGGGATGTCGTGCTGCGCTGGGGCCAGACGCTGTGTACTTCCTGCATTGGACTCGGCCACTGACATGACGGCAGCGGATAACGACAAGAGAGCCGACGAGAGCCGCCCTCTGACAAAATCACGGTGGCTCTACCGGCGCAACTGGGTCCAGATCGCCGCGCTCCTGGTGATGAACTCATACTTCTTCGCCTGGGCCAAGGGCTTCTGCGTTCCGGCGCTGAACTGCTGGGCCTGCCCGGGGGCCATCTTCGGCTGTCCACTCGGTGCCATCCAGAACAGTTCGATATCGGCACGCTGGACAATCGGCGCCAAGCCCTGGTACGCCATCGTACCGTTCTACGTCATCGGCGTGCTGGTTATCTTCAGCGCGATCTTCGGCCGCATGATGTGCGGCTGGATATGCCCGTTCGGCTGGCTGCAGGACAAGCTTGCGGCTTTGCGGCGCAGGCACTGGCGCATTCCGAAACCACTGCGCCACTTGCGTTACGTTCTACTGGTAGCCTTGGTGCTGATCGTACCCTACTTGACCGGCGCGCCATGGTTCTGTAAGCTCTGCCCGCAGGGGGCGTTGCAGGGCGGCTGGCTGCAGCCCATCTTCAACCCGGAGACACGGGCACTCATCGGTACATGGTGGTGGATCAAGCAGGCGATACTGGTTGCCTTCATCTTACTGATGATCTTCGTGAAGCGGCCGTTTTGCGGAGCTATCTGCCCGCTGGGAGCGATATTCTCTCTCTTCCAGCGTTACAGCCTCTGGCGTATTGACTTCGACGCCGACAAGTGCGTAAATTGCATGTGGTGTGTAAATGAATGTCCGGCGGGCATAGACCCGCGCACGGAAGTCAACAGCCATGATTGCATTGGCTGTCTGGAATGCACCAAATGCCCGTACGGGGCAATCCAGTCGCGTCCAATCTGGGCGCCGCCACCTGCACAGAAGCAGGTAACGGAGGCATAGATGGCTGCACAAAATAGCGCCAGTCTGGGCTTCAGCCGCGCCGATATACCGGACCTCACAGTTCAGGTACTGCGGCCCGGCAACGGGGCACGACCCGACGTTCGTCTACTCGAGGTCAACGGCGCGCGTATCGTCATCAAGGATTACGCAGCCGGTGCCAACATGGTCAAGCGCGGTATGGGCCGCTACCTCGTCGAGCGTGAACTGGCCGCCTACAAGCGACTGCACGGCCTCAGGGGCATACCTTCATGTCTAGGTTGCCTTGACCCTTATACCCTCGTGGTACGGTATGTTGATGCGCAGCCCGCGCCGATCATTGATGCCAGCCGTCTCACCCCCGACTTCTTCTCTCGTTTGCTGGAAATGGTACGTTGCATTCACCAGCGGGGCATCGCACACGGCGATCTCAAGTGCTTGCACAACATTCTCGTGCACAAAAACGACACCCCCGTGCTGGTTGATTTCACCGCAGCGGTCATAAGTGGCTCCAGTCCGCTCGCGGCTCTAGTCATGCCGCATATATTTGAAGACGACCTGCGGGGGGTATATAAGCTAAAGATGCGCCACGCTCCGGATGCTCTCACGCCCGAGGAGGAAGCCTTCTTGGAGTACCGAGGTTTTGCCGAGAAGCTCTTTCGGAGCGTCAGGGATCGCCTTCGCAGGCCATTCCAGAGACTCTCCGGAGCGGAGCTGTAGGCGGCCCGGCTGGCGAACCCATAACCGTCTGGTGCGTCTATGCACATACTGCGACGAAGCACAGTGCCGCGCAGACCGCCACACGGCGACAAGCGGGAGCCATTATAGATGCCAATACACAGACGACCCGGTAGGTCGCAGACAAGCCGCAGGCAGGAATTCGAACGCCTCATCAGGGAGCATGAGCGTGACATCTTCGCCGCAGCCATGCGCCTGACAGGAGCCCAACAGGACGCTGAGGACCTCATGCAGGATGCCATCGTCAGTGCGTATCTGGGCTTTGATAAGTTCGAGCTGGGAACTAATTTCCGCGCCTGGATGTTCCGCATATTGAGAAACAGTCACATCAATCGCTACCGTAAGACGCAGCGAAGCGTGAGCACGGTGGAATGGGATGAAACCGGCGCGGACTACAAATCACGCGTAGCGCTCGATGGCACAGCCTTGCCAGGCCTCGAAGTGGAACTGCTCAAGGATATGCCTGGTGAGGACATTGCGCCCGCACTTGACGCGCTGCCCGAAGAGTTCCGCACAGCCGTCGTGATGTCAGACATCCACCAGTACTCATACGAGGAGATAGCGCAGCGGCTTGACATCCCACTCGGAACCGTCCGCTCCCGCATCTTCCGCGGACGCAAGCGGCTCAGAGAGAGCCTCACCGATTACGCCCGCCAACGACGATTGCTATGAAAGAGCTCAACTGCCCACTGTCCGAGGAGCAACTCACGGCCTTCCTCGACAATGAATTGCCCGACCCGCAAGCCCGGCAACTCGCCCGCCACATCATGGCCTGCCCGCAGTGTTCCCGCGTTCTTGGAAGACTCAATGCCGCCGACGCACTCTTACACCTTCCGAGCGTTGATCGCGATGAAGTGCCGGCACCGGAGAACGTCCCCGACCTCTCCTCAACCTTCTGGCCAACCCTCAAGGGCCGCCTCGATGCCGTGGACCAGCTCATCAACGCGACGGACGGTGTCAGCAGGAAGCGGCAACGTTCAGGACTCATGCGCCTCGCCCTCGCCGGCGCTGCGATAGTACTCGCCGCCGTCATCACCCAGCAGCTCATGCTCAATAGCATGTCCGGCCTCCAGCCCGAGCAATTAGTCCAGATGCACGCGGGCTATGTACCATCTGCCCCACTATCTACCCCCCAAGCAGGCCACGCGCAGGTTGCTCTCGGCAGCCCGGACGTCTTCCAGCCCGCTCCGCCCACAATGATTGACCTTGACGGCACGCCCGCCCTGTGGTCGCAGTATCTAGTCGATGGCCGCGCGGTCTCCGTACTCCACACTGCCCGTAAAGCCGTCAATCTCCGCGACATGCAGCCCATTACCGCCGACGGCAAGCTCTACCACCTGTCGCAGAATCCCGCTGGGAGCGTTCTTGTGGACAGCAGCGGAGACATCTGGCACATCGTCACCGCCGATCCTTATCTGCCTCCACAGCGCATGTTGACGTTGCTGCGGCAGATCTCCAGCCTCCCTGGGCCTTCTGCATCCATGTAACGGCCCTCCCTGGCCCGGCGTCGCCATGCACCAACCTCTGGCTCCACCTCACCTGTGCCTGGCGCAGATCATGACGCGACTTGGTGCCCTATCAGCTTCGTGCGGAAGCTTTGCCTCTGCCGTCGGCACACCTCGCGTTGTCGCCCTGATGCACACTCACCAAAGGTCTATGCGGGTGCAAGGTAGAAATGGACATGCCGTGCCAGACACCAACACTGCGCGAGGACATCGTTTCGTTATGAACTGGCTTCTTACACGCCAGTACGCGTCCCTGATAGCTGTTACACTGGCGGGCCTGGCGATACTCGGCGCGCTGTGGATAGCTGCAAGGCGCTCAACGACCGACGTCACCGGTTCGGCGCTTCCGGCTGGTCAGTCTCCTGCATCCACGCCCGGGGATGCCGACCAATGGCAAACGAGGCCGGTGCGCCTGGTGAGAGGGTATCTCACGGCTTCGCGCAACAGTGATGAGCCTGCCTTCCCCGCCGCCGGCGTGACTGTCAATCTCCATGACCTGTACGACCTTCCACCGGCCAAGGACGAGATCGCCGCACTTCAGGAGATAGACATCAGCGTCGTAACTGCCGCTGCGGCCATCAGCCTGTCTGATGACGACCTCGTCTTCGGAGTACAACTCTACGGGCACCGCCGCTGCTATCCCAGAAACCTCCTCGCCCGGCATTGCCTGGTCAATGATCGTCTCAGCGAAGAGCCTGTTCTCATATGCTTCGACCCCCCCAGCGGAGCGTGCATGGCGTTCATCCGTCCGAGCGACACTGATGGCCCATATCACTTTGCTGTCTCCGGCCTCGCCTACAACGGTATGGGGCTCCCCTACGATCGGCAGACTCGGAGTCTGTGGTATCCCCTGTCAGGCAGGGCTATAGTAGGCGCAAAGGCCGACGAACCCGTCCAGCTCAAGCGCATCGTCGGCGACGCGATGACATGGGCAGCATGGCGAGAGCTATGGCCGGATACTACCGTGCTGGCGCCTGAAACCGGCTACCAGCATGACTATAGCACCGACCCCTACACACGTATGCAGGAGCCCGCCGGACAGACGGTCAACTACTATGAGAGCGATCTGCTGCTGGCACCGGACGCGCTTTCCGACACCACCGGCACAATGGCCGACAAGGCCGAGGTGCTGGGCGTAACA
>CAZCJS010000170.1:0-9298 GCA_964498775.1 uncultured Armatimonadia bacterium | reverse complement strand
AAGTCCAATGCCCAGATGAGACTCGATTCGGCTCACGTCTATGACGACGCCGAAGGCATCCCCCAAGACGATTGGTGCCGCCTCTTTTTCAAGCACATCTATGGCGCCTTCGATGACGCCGACTTCGCCGACATGTACGAAACACTCTGCCGCCCGCCGGTCTCGCCCTCGCGGCTGGCCTGCATCACCATCCTCCAGTTCATGCACAAAGTCAGCGACCGCGAGGCGGTGAAGGCCACCATCAGGTGGCGCGACTGGCGCATCGCACTCGGCATCAGTCCCGACTACAAAGGCTTTGCTTCGACGGTGTTAGTCCGCTTCCGGCAGCGGCTGCTACGCAACGATGGGGAGCGCGAACTGTTCGCGAAAGTGCTGCATGAGATCGTCGAGCTGGGCTTGCTGAAGGGCCGCCACAAACTGCGAGTTGACGCCACTAACCTGCTCGCCGATGTCACGTATCTGTCGCGCGGCGACCTGATCGCCGAAGCCATCCGCGTGGTCGTGTCGGACCTGGCTGAGCGCTACCCGAAGCTGCTCAGACACGGGCCGTTGTACCGGCTGCACCGGACATATGGCGCAGAAGTCTGGGTCGGAATGGGCGGCAGCGGCACCTGCGCGAGGCTACGGCTGCCTGGTGAGCGAAGGGAATCTTGGCGTTTTCCTCGAGAACGGACTGCGCCATTGGCGGGAATTGCCTCGCGATCAACGTGAGCCGATGGAATGGGCTCTCGCATTCCACAGGGTAGCGTGCTCCCAACAGGCCGAGATTTATGCGCGGCTTATGCAGCATCTTAGTGCATTGGATATCGTGTCCACACTCGTAGGAGGCACGGGCACCCAGCGTTGCCAGTTCAGGGGCGCCCGCGATGTTTTGAGGAAACGAGGCTTCCCGGGCAAGGGACTGCCAGTGGCACGGTCGCTGGGAAAGCTTGTTGATGTTCGAAACGACCTAGCTCACCCGCGCCGGTGGAAAGTACTCAAGGTGGGGTCGCGTACGCAGAACAGAAAAGAGATACTTAGAGCCACTGAAATCTGCGTTTCACTAATGGAAGCTTGCATGCTGGATCTGCTTGGGTTCTCGTCTGGCGGGCCCCGACTACGCGTGAACCTCCCATACAAGTCCACAGGATGGGCTAAATGGTGTGTGGTTGGTGATTGAGGGGATTTATGGGCTGGTGTATGAACTGTGGCAACGGCATAGATGAAGGGCATTGACAGGCAAGGATGCCTGTCCTCCAAACGGCGTAAGGCAACGGCGGCTTATCAGTAGTTGGGCGTGAAACGAACGGTCAGTGGGCAATCGCCGTAGAGGAGTACCATCACGATATTAGATGGTGCCAGCTGGCGCACAGGAATTGCACCGGACAGCCCTTTTCTTGTACAATCCCCCTATGCAGTCTGCCTGCGCGTTTGGGGTGGATAGCGCATGTGCATTGCGGTGACTGCGGAAATTGCTCGCAGCGCATCGCGCCGGCACTAGCGGGGATACCGGGTCACCCGTGCGGAGCCGGCAAGCTTCGCCTACAGGTCTTGGTCCGGGCGCAAAGGCAATCAGACCGGCGCGGAGCACAGGTCGGGGATGTGGCGCTGCACCCTCACGGCGCATCCCATGCCCTGCAGACGGCCGGCAAGCAAGCGGGGAGGCGGTAGCGTGATAGGCATAGTGGCGATCGTCGTCTTAGTCGCTGTGGCCGTGGCAATGCTCACCCCGGAGCAGCATCTGGAGCGAGGCCGCCAACTCTACGAGGAATATAACCTCGCCGAGGCGGCCCGCGAACTCGAAAAAGCCGTCGCGCAGGACCCCCATTCCGCCGTCGCTCAGGCTACCCTCGGCGGCGTCCGCGCTGACGAGGGGAAACTCGCTGAAGCCGTCGCTTGTTGCCACCGCGCACTCGAACTCGACCCCGACTGCGTAGAAGCCCATTTCTTCCTCGGCGTGGCGCTCAAGGCAAGCGGTCACCTCGGGCAGGCAGCCGCCGAGTACCGCAAGACCATCGAGCTCGATGCCGACTACGCGCTGGCCCATAATAACCTCGGCGTCATCCTCCACCAGCAGGGCGATATAGATGCCGCCATTGCCGAATACCGCCGCTCTATCAGAATCAGTGCGAGTAATGCCGAGGCGCATAATAACCTGGGCGTGGCGCTCAAGACGCGCGGCAGCACCCGCGAGGCCATCACCGAATACCGCGCCGCAATTCGGATTGATCCGCAATACGCCGAGGCGCAGTTCAATCTCGGCGTGGCACTTGCGGCAGAAGGCAATTTCCACGCCGCCGTCGCCGAGTGGCAGAATGCCGTCAATAGCGACCCGCAATTCGCCAAGGCCCACTGCTACCTGGGCTCCGCGTTCGATGCCCAGGGCAAGGCGGAGGAGGCAATCGCCGAATACAGGCGGGCCATCCAGATAGCCCCGGACTATCCCGACGCGCATAATAATCTGGGTGTCGCGCTGGAAGATGCCGGGCGCCTCGATGAAGCGATCGCCGAGTACCGCCGGGCGCTGGAGATCAACCCCACGTATGTGGCGGCCTATATCAATCTGGGGGGCGCGTATCGGCGGCAAGGCAAGCTCGCTGCTGCGGCCGCCGAGTTGCAGCAAGCCGTGGCGATAGCGCCCGCAGACGCCGACGCGCAGTTCAATCTGGGCGAAGTGCTGCAGGCATGGGGTAGAGTAGATGAGGCCGTCGAGGCCTACCGCCGAGCACTGCAGGCAAATCCCTATGATGCGGATGCCCACAATATCCTCGGCCTGCTGCTGTATGAGCAGGGGAAGCTGGAAGAGGCGGCGGCGCACTATAATCGGGCCATTGCCGGCGACCCTCATGCCGCCGAACCTCACAGCAACCTGGGCGGGACGCTGCAGAAGCTGGGCCGCTATGATGAGGCAATCGCGGAGTGCAAGGCTGCGATTGGTATTGATGCAAAGCTCACTTCCGCCTACAGCAATGTCGGATACGCCGTCGCCGCACAGGCCAAGCGCGAGCACGCGGCCGCTGAGGCGGTGGCTGCGTTCGAGAAGGCCCTGAAGCTGGACCCCAACAACTGGGACGCGCATCTGGGCATGGCGCTGAGGCCGGGGACGGCCCCCGTCGGTGTGCAGGATGAGGGGGACGAAGAGCGGGCCGCCGAGGAGCTCCAGGCGGTGCTTGAGATCAGGCCCGACGCGGTCGCTAAGCTGGTAGCGCTGGGGGACGCGTTCGCGGCGCACGGCTATGTGGAGGCGGCTATCGGGGAATACCGGCGGGCGCTGGCGCTGGATGCGATGCAGGCGCCAGCCCACTATAAGCTCGGCCTGAGTCTTTGTGTATCCGGGCAACTCCCTGAGGCGCTCGCGGCACTGCGGCGGGCGCTGGGTATCACCGAGACAAGCTGGCCGACTGAGCTGCGTGCCGATGCCAACTTCACCAGCGGTTTCATCCTGTTGCGGCAGGGGCGCTATGGCGAGGCGACGGACGCCTACAGGATGGGCCTGGCGATATCACCAGAGCGGGCTGATGCGCACTGCGGTCTCGGTCGCAGCCTGGCGGCGGCGGGCAAATATGATGAGGCGGCCGCCGAGTATGAGCAGGCCCTGCAGATCACGCCCGGATATGCGGATGCCTATGCCGGGCTGGGTGACGCGCTGGTCAGCCAGGGCGAGATGGCGGCGGCGGTCGCTGCCTATGAGCAGGCCATTGCGGCTACTCCGGATGACGTGGGGGCGCGGATCGGGCTGGCGGGTGTGCTGTTCGGTCAGGGCGATGAGGCCGGGGCCGTGGCCCAGCTTGAGAAGGCCACGGGGATGCGGCCCGAAAACGCCACGGCTCACTATGACCTGGGGATTGTGCTCGCCGCGCAAGGCAAGTTCGAGGAGGCTATCGCCGCCTACAACCGCGCGATTGCAGCCGCTGCGGAGTTCGCCGAGGCGCATAACAACCTGGGCGTGGCGCTGAAGCACGGCGGGAAGGCGGAGGCGGCGGCAGAGGCGTACCGGCGGGCTCTGCAGCTAGACCCCGACTCGGCTATAGCTCACAATAACCTCGGCGTGGCACTTCACGAGCAGGGCCGGCTGGATGACGCTATCGCCGAATACCGAGCGGCAGTGGCACAAGCGCCTGACGCGGAGGCCGCGGAGGTGATACAGGCTGCGGCGCATTTCAACCTCGCCATCGCGCTCAATTCCAGCGGTAATGCCACCGCCGCGAAAGCGGAGTTTGAGGCGGCTGCCGAGCTTGACCCCGACCTGCAGCCGCACCATAACACTGCCGGCGGTCTGTTCCCTGACGAGGGGACGCTGCGGGAGCTAAGCGCGGGATTTAGAGGCACCGGCGGCGCTGACTCCGCAGGCGTCGCGATAGCCCCCGACCTGGCGCGGACCCATTTTCGTCTGGGCCTGGCGCTGCGAGCTCAGGCCAACCTCGATGAGGCGCAGGCGGCCTTGGCGAGAGCCGTGCGGATTGACCCGCATTTCGCGCAGGCTCACTGCTACCTGGGCGGCGTACTGCATGAAAAAGACCGCCTGGCCGAGGCCGTCGGGCACTGGGAGCAGGCGGTAAAGATTGCTCCGGACTACGCGACGGCACACCTGCAGTTGGGCTCCGGGCTGGCCGCGCAGGGGAAGGCGGATGCGGCGATTGCGGAGTTCAGGCGCGCCATTGAGCTGGCGCCCGCTGATGCCGAGGCCCGCTGCCGCCTGGGTATCGCGTTGCATAAGCAGGGGGAGTTGCGGGAGGCCATCGGTGAGTACGTGGCCGCGACCGAGATTGACCCTGACCACGCCGAGGCGCAGTGGAACCTGGCGGTGCTGTGTCGGCAGTTGCAGCTCTATACGGAGGCGGTCAGCCGCGCACGTGAGGTGTTGCGCATCAACCCGCATCACCACGATGCCGCGCAGATGGTCTTTGACCTGGAGTAAGCCCACGCGGGAGTCATTCCTCATCTAGCGCAGGGCTAGTCGAACTTCATCCTGCTTGATTCTGTAGCGCAGGCTTCCTCGAACCTCATCCTGTAGCGCAGGCTTCCTGAACATTATCCTGTAGCGCAGGCCTGCTCAATCTTTATCCTGTAGCGCAGGCTTCCAGCCTGCGGCAGTTCGCAACCCGTGCGAGGCTGGAAGCCCCGCCTACAGGGGGGAAAAAGGAGGCCATGCGGGCAGGCATAAACAATATGGCGAGTGTTGACGAGAAACAATCAGTGCACGGAGGTGTACACAATGGGCGAGCAGGAGAGCCAACAAGCCGGCGCGAGCCTCATCGGGAAGGTGGTCAACCTGGCCGGGTTGCTTGAGTACCAGGATGACGCCATCGTCAGCCGCACGCTGATTGACAAGCCGAAAGGGACCGTGACGCTGTTCGCATTTGGCGAGGGCCAGAGTTTGAGCGAGCATACTGCCCCCTTTGATGCGATGGTGTGTGTACTTGCGGGCCGGGCCGAGATCCGCATAGACGGGGAAGCTCATCAGGTCGCGGCAGGCGATATGATCATCATGCCCGCAGACCATCCCCATGCGGTCGCCGCGCCGCAGCGGTTCAAGATGCTGCTGGTGATGGTGCGGGCCTGAGACGCCTCGGGCGGGTGCAGGTATCGAGGGGCCGGGCAGAGAAATCTCCCCGCTGAAGGACATTGTGAGCAGACCTTAGCGTTAAGAACACGGTAGCATCCAGGAGGATTGATCATGGCACAGCCCGTAATTGCACTGCAACTTTACGGCGTGCGCAAGCACATGGCGGACGCAGAGGGGACGGTCGCATCACTGCAAAAAGTCGCCGACATCGGGTACAAATGGGTCGAGGTGGCAGGCCTGGGCGGCATGACAGCGCCTGATTTCGCGGCGGCCTGCGAGGATATCGGCCTGCAGATCATCAGCAGCCACGAGTCGTGGGAGGAGCTGTGCAGCAATCCCGAGGCCGCTATTGAGAAGTGTAAGACTCTGGGACTGAAGTTCGTCGCCAGCGGCTCGCCGAGGGACTATCACAGCGCCGAGGGCTATGCGAAGTTCGCCGAGGAAACTACGCCAATGGCGCAGGCACTCGCTGCAGCGGGCATCACGTACATGTACCACAACCATGCCCATGAGTATGCCGCATTCGGGGGTCGCACCGGGATGGAGATCATGGCCGAGAACGGCGATCCGGAGTACTTCAGGTTCCAGCTTGACGTTCACTGGGTGCAGCGCGGCGGTGCGAGTCCGGTGGCGTGGCTCAATAAGCTCGGGTCGCGGATAGCGACGCTGCACTGCAAGGACATGGGCGTCACCCCGCAGAGTGAGCCGCTGTTTGAACCCGTCGGGACGGGGAATCTGGATTGGCCGGGCATCATCGCGGCGGCGCAGGAGGCGGGCATCGGCTACTATATCGTCGAGCAGGATACCTGTCAGCTCGATGAGTTCGAGAGCGCCGCGATCAGCTACGATAATCTCGAGGAGTGGCTGGGGTAGCGTCTTATCTGTAGCACAGGCTCCTCAATCGTTATCCTGTAACGCGAGCCACCTCAATCAACACCTGTAGCGCAGGCTTACTCAACCTTATCCTGTAGGCGAGGCTTCCAGACGCTGCTGCTTTATTGGGGTTTGGGGAGGGCTGGCGGAAGCCATGGTAGGCGCAAGAGGCGATTCGGCGAATCGCCGCCGCTGGCCCACATTTCCGCCCGAATCGCCTCCTGCAAGCGCTATCAGGCCATCCCAGCCACCCGCCAGCCCCTCAGAAGCCACCAAAAAACGCAACAGGCCCCTCCTCTTGCCCCGCGCCCGACGCCAAGTAACGCAGCAGTCGCACCACGTTCAAGGCCGTGGCACACAACACCGCGTGCAGCTCCCGTTTCGCCGCCGCTTGTCGCCGCTGCCGCCCATTCCGACCCAGACTTCTGCGCCATATGTCCGGTGCAGCCGGTACAACGGCCCGTGTCTGAGCAGCTTCGGGTAGCGCTCAGCCAGGTCCGACACGACCACGCGGATGGCTTCGGCGTCGTCATAGACGTGAGCCGAATCGAGTCTCATCTGGGCATTGGACTTCGGCTTGGCCATAGCTATGTCTCCTCGGGTTGTTACCTCCAGTCTAGCACATTCTGACGGTTTTGAGGAGGGGTAACTTCCCGCACCCCCGAATAAAGCAGCAGCGTCTGGAAGCCTCGCCTACAGGGAGATTCTTTTCCAGCCTGCGCTACAGGATAAGATTGGGGAGGCTTGGGCGACAGGATAAAGTCGCAGTAGCTTGCACTGCAGGACAGAAGCTGAGGGAAGTTGCAGCTCGACGGATCGTCCGGACTAGAAGTCATACATGTCGCTTTCCCACACGGCCCGCCGCTTCATCCACTTCGCGTGCCCGTCGTAGAACCCGCAGTTGAGGCCGTCATTGTGCCGGTCCGAGAGGCAGCCGAACGAACCCAGTGGTTCCGAAGGCGGAACATAAAACACCGCACAGGACCTGTCTTCATCATCCAGATACCGCACATCGGCCAGCGCCAGCGTCTCCGCCGGCTTCCCGATCTGGGCCAGGGATACTCCGGTGCTGCGATGGATTCCATAGCTTATCATCCTGCCATACCACTGCGCCGTGGGCCTCTGTGACGGGCATAGATAGATGTTCTCATTCTTCAGATACGGCTCGATCAGGTAATGCCACTGCGGATTCCCCCCGGAGGCACCTTGAGAGAATATCACCGTCTTCTCGTCGTAGTCCTGCGCGTACATGACATTGCCCAACGAAAGCTGCTTGATATTGCTCAGACAACTGCTCTGCCTTGCTTTCTCTCGCGCTCTCGCGAATACCGGAAACAGAATCGCCGCGAGTATCGCGATGATTGCAATCACAACCAACAACTCAATAAGCGTAAAGCCTTTGCGCGTGTGCATCCTGTCGTCCTCCTATGATTTATCTTGCATGGGCTACACGATATGAGCCGCATGATTGTACCCAATGCGCTGTTCCCGCGCAACCGCCAGTTTGCCTTCCTGACTTGACCTCAGCCCTCCTCCCTGGGGCATATAGGTGACACCGGGTAGCTCGTCGAAGTCTTCGTCACTGGTCACCAGCGTCGCCTCGAGCATCTGGGCCGTGGCATGGACCACGGCATCGGCCATCGCCAGCCTGTGCTCCAGACTCACCTCCGCAGCCGCCATCCGCCCAACTCAAATCCCGGTGAAACCCTCGACATACTCCTTCTCAGCGCCGCGACTCGCCATGAACTCGACCAATGCCTCTCGCAGCAACTCCGCCACCTGCGGATGCCGCCCGATGAGGTTCCGTGTCTGGCCTGGGTCTATACCGCTGTGATGCAGCCTCGGCTCCCAGCTTGCCGGCCCGGTCACCAGCGTCCAGGGCGGCCGCGTCACCGTGATGCAGGAGGGCAGGTACTCGATACGTCCCGGGCCGCTGCCGCTATGACACGAGCTGAAAACATGGTCATGATGCCGGTCGGTCTCGCCCGCCAGCAGTCGCACCATTGATTTACCGTACATCTCCGGCTGAGCCGACTGCTCGACGCCGCCCAGCTCGAGGATCGTTGGCATCAAGTCCGCCGGCTGAACCAGACTACGGGTCGTCTTGGCTTCCGCACTACCCGGCATACTAATCAGCAGCGGCAGCCGACCGACTTCATCATATATCGGCCAGGCATCGGTTGGGTCAACGGTATGCTTCCCGGTCCGCTCGTGCTCCCCGATATACATCCCGTGGTCCGACAGCAGCACCACCATCGAGTTGTCAAACAGCCGCGTCGTCTCGATCTGCCGCAGCAGGTGCGCCACCCAGCGGTCGGTCAGGCTCACCTCCGCCGCGTAGCGATCCCGCATCCTTTGCAGTTCATGCGGCTGATAGATGTCTGTGTAACCATAATTGGGGTACGAGTAATCCAGGCCCTGGTAGTCGGAGCTGTAGTGCTCCGTGTAATGTTCCGGCGCGTGCCAGTCCTCATGAATCTCAAAGCTGTCCACCCACAAAAAGAACCCCTCGCGCTTGTAGTTGTCTTCCAGCCATTCCGAGGCGGCCATCATCGTGCGCGCGACGGGCCAGTCGCTCTCATGCTCATACAGAAGCGACTGCGCCCGGTCCCGGATGAACCCGCCGGCAGATTGCCGCATGTGTTCGCGCGGCACTGGCAGTTCCACATTTACCTCGTTTGCCTCCCAACCCTCCGGCGGCCCCAGGAAGATGTCCTCATCAAAATCAGCTCCGAAGCCGCCGGACACCATATTGCCTGTGTCATGGATGAAGGCCGTGTGGTAGCCGGCCTCCTTGAGACATGCGGTGACGGTGACCTCCTCCTCGCCTAGTGGTTTCCACCCATACACCGGCCATTTTACATTCCCCGTGAAGGCGTC
>CAZCJS010000169.1:0-9299 GCA_964498775.1 uncultured Armatimonadia bacterium | reverse complement strand
GTGCGACATGGACCCGATTATGGAGATTGCCGAAAAGCACGGTCTCTACGTCATCGAGGACTTCGCTCAGGCTCATGGCGGTGAGTACAAGGGCAAGAAGGCAGGCAGCATCGGCCATGTCAACGCCACTTCCTTCTGCCAGAGCAAGCACTTCACCACTGGCGGTGAGGGCGGATGCGTCGTCACAGACAATGAGGACTGGGCATGGGACGCGCGCGCTTTCCGCGACCACGGGTATGATGTCTCCGAGAGAATGCGCCTGCTCGAACTCGAGGAAAAACTGCCCTATATTCACAACCGCATCGGTTTCAACTTCCGTATGACCGAGATGCAGTCTGCCATCGGCATTCGCCAACTCGAATTGATGGACACCTGGCATCTCCCCAACCGTCGCCGCAATGCCAAGATACTTGATGAAGAACTCAAAGATGAGCCATACATCCTCCAACTACCCATAGACACCGATGACCGCAAGAACGCTTACTGGCTGTATCCTATCATCCTCGATACCGACGCAATCACGGTTGAGGCCCGCGAGTTTTTCCACGCTGTCGCCGCCGAGGGCGTGCCTGCCGGGCCGGTGCTCTGGCCTGAAAGCTACAAGGAGAAGTGCTACGCCGAGCACGTCGGCTTCGGAAAACTCAACTATCCATTCGGCGACCCTGCCGCCAGACCCGAAGCCGTGGACTACAAGAACGTAGAGCTGCCCAACGCGGTCTGGGCCGAGAGCCGCACGTTCTTTGTGCCGCCACACCCAACCTATGAAGAGCAGGACATGCGCGACATTGCCGCCGCGATCAAGAAAGTCGGCGCTGCCTACGCCCAATAGCCCCGCTCCTGGGGCTGTCCGACCGCCTGCCATAGCGCACTGTACCCGCACTTGAGTACGGGTGCAGTGCAGGTGTCTGTCCACAGCCGGCTATCGCCAGATGGGCGGGGCAGACCATGGCTAATTCGTCAGTAAGGAGTTGCTGACACTATGACCGCCGAAGACATCATGGAGACAGATTTTGTCTGTGTCCACCCTGGCATGTCGCTCCGAGAAGCTGCTAATTTGATGACCGAACACAACCGCCTGTTCTTGCCCGTTATGGACGAGGAGTGTGGCAAGGGTGGTGTTCTCCTGGAGGATGACCTTCTGCGCGCAGTGATGCCCAAATACCTTGACAGCCTCACTAACCTCAACTTCCTCCCCGATGCGTATGAACTTGTTGATGCAGATGGCAGTGTCGAACAACTCGCGGTCAAGGACATCATTCAAGACCGCCAGCTCTATACGGTGCAGCACGACGCCGGGCCCGCCGAGATCGCCCACGTCATGCTGAAAAAAAGTATCGCCGGCGTTGGCGTCGAGAAGGACGACAAAATTATCGGCTATGTCACTCGTGGCACCCTCGTCCGTCACATTTACGCACACACTCTCAGTCAAGAAAAGAAACAGCAGTCATGAACTTGCCTGCCGTTGTCGCCATAGCCATATTTCTTGTGACCTACATCCTCCTCGCCACCGAGAAAGTTCACAAGACCAAAGCAGTCCTTGCCGGCGCAGTGCTCATGATCCTGCTCCGGATCGTATCCCAGCGAACTGCCTTGCATGGCGACGAGGCAGCCGGCATCGAGGGCGTTGATTGGAACACCATCATGCTGCTCATCGGCATGATGATCGTCGTCAACGTCACCCGCTCGACCGGCGGTTTCGAGTGGCTTGCCATCAAGGCAGCAAAGCTGGTGCATGGGCACCCAACCCACATCATAATTCTGCTATGCAGCATTACGGCCGTACTCTCGGCCATTCTCGATAATGTAACCACCGTCATTATCATCGCCCCCGTCACTATCCTCATCTTCAAGCGCCTGGAGAGCGATCCCATTCCATGCCTTATCTCAATCATCTGCGCATCTAACATCGGCGGCACTGCCACCCTCATCGGCGATCCCCCTAACATCATCATTGGCTCCGCCGCACGCCTCAGCTTCCTCGATTTCCTGTCGGTGGACGGTCCCGTCGCACTCGCCAGCATGATCGCACTCGTGGTCGCCATTGTTCTCTTCCTCCATGCCCGAGTGGCCGTGCCCATGGCCGCGAGAGAGCGCATCATGGAGTTCGATGAAGGCGCCGCGATCACTGATTGGGCGTTGCTGAAGCGCTGCATTGTCGTGCTCGTTATTGTACTCGTCGGGTATGTCGCTCACGGATCATTGGGACTCGAGCCGGCTACAATCGCACTTGGCGGCGCCGCACTCATACTCCTCCTCCATACCGAAGGCCCCGATGAGGCTCTTCGCCATGTGGAGTGGTCAACTATTTTCTTCTTCATCGGCCTCTTCATCATGGTCGCCGGCCTCGTCAAGACCGGTGTCCTCGACATGATGGGGAACGGTCTGACATCCCTCACTGCCGGCAACACTACCGCAATGACTATGGTTCTGCTCTGGGCCTCGGGCCTCATCTGCGGCGTGATTAACAATATCGCCTACACCACCATGATGACCCCGCTTATCAAGTCAATAGCGGTCGCCGCACATCCCGACGCAGCCGCAGCAGCATGGAGCGAACTATATCACGCGCCCGATATACTCCCGCTTTGGTGGGCATTGTCCATGGGCGCATGCCTGGGTGGCAACAGCACCATTGTCGGCTCCGCCGCCAACGTGGTACTCGCCAATATCGCGGAGGCGGGTGGCCATCCGATTACCTTCGGCCGCTATCTCAAGTACGGCGTCCCTATTGCCTTTGTTACCCTCCTTATATCAACATTCTGGCTCTGGCTGCTCTTTCTGCGCTAATCTGCTCCCTGCCAGGGTCCGCCGCCCCGGTCCGTTCAGTCCCAAACAAGGAGGTCAACCGATGAGCAAGATACAGCGCTTCGGGATATCCATGCCCCAAGATCTGCTACAGGCATTCGACGAGGAAATCGCCAATCAGGGATACGCCAATCGCTCCGAGGCGATCCGTGACATCGTCCGTAGTCATCTCGTGGACCGCCAGTGGCAGGACCCCCAGGCCACTGTTGTCGGCACCATCACCATCGTCTATGATCATTCCACACGCGGCCTCGAAGCACACCTGGTTGACATCCAGCACGACCACAGCCACCTCCACCATATCTGCTGCACAACTCATGTTCACCTCGATCACGACAACTGTGTCGAGGTCATGGTGGTGCGCGGCCGAGCCGGAGACGTTCGCGGGCTCGCCGACAGCATCATCAGCGCTCGCGGCGTCAAGCACGGCAGCCTCACATGCACTGGCATCACGCCAATCAAAGAGCATTACCACGACGCGGACCATCAGCACTCACACTGACATTTCTCTGCCTCACTCACATCAACTCGATTCTGGTTTGTGCAACATAGCTCCGGGGAATAATGACGAAAACTGTTCTTTGCAGCCGTCGCCTCGGAAGTCTGACCCGCGCCGACAAATGACAGCCGCTGGTCTGCTCAGCACTTGCGCCGTCGTCCTGCAACCATCGTGAAAAACTCACAGGCGCCAGCACCGGCGTCAGGGGCTATGCGGATTTTGTGTATTGTGTCTTCGGCGCCATTTGTATGCCTGTATCCTGGCCGTCACTGAACAACACACCGCACCAGGCGCATACTTGGAATCACCCAGAATATATGCTATCCTAACCCGAACTGCGCTCATTCGCCGGAGGAGGAGGCACTTCATGTCACACGAACTCAGTTGGCTCATCGCCGGTCTCCTGCTGCTCATCATTGAGCTATTCACCACGACGTTCTTTCTCATGTGGATAGCTGCCGCCGCCTTCCTCGCCGCCGGAGCCGCATATCTCACTGACCCGATCTGGGTCGAGTGGGCCGTCTTCACTGTCACCGGCGTTATTCTGCTCATCCTCACCCGCCCGCTCGCTCGCTCCATTCACGGCTCGGTCACTCTGCCCTCCAACGTAGATCGCCTCATCGGTGAGAAAGCCTATGTTCTCCAGAAGATAGATAACGACCGGAACACCGGCCGCGTTCGCATCGAATCCGACGAATGGCGCGCTCGCAGCACCGGCGAGATAATCGCTGAAGACGAGTACGTCCTCGTCAAGCGCGTGGAGGGCACCACTCTCATCGTCGCACCATTCGACAATACTCAGGATACGGGATCCGCAGAAAGCTTCGGACCTGACACCGAACCCCGGGAGCAATAACACCGACCTATTTGTCTGCAATCCGCTTGATTGCCACATTTGTCGGCGTGCTCAACATCACATGGCCAAGCAAGGAGATGACACGAAATGTCAATAATAGGTTGGATCGTTGCCGCAGTCGTTGCCCTTGTGCTGATCGGCAAGTCCGTGTATACGGTCGGTCAGCACCAGCGAGGTGTGGTCGAGACTTTCCGCAAGTACGACCGAACCGCCCAACCGGGCCTTGTTTTCATCTTCCCCTTCGTGCAGGACATCCGCCTCGTGGACATGCGGGAGACCGTGCTTGACGTCATGCCCCAGGAGGTCATCACCGAGGACAACGCGCTTGTGACCGTGGACGCTATTGTGTACTACGAGGTCACCGACCCCGTCCGCAACCTCTACAACGTAACCGATTTCCGCATGGCCGCGGTCAAGCTCGCACAGACCAACCTCCGTAATGTCGTGGGCGACATGGAGCTCGACGAAGTGCTCACCTCCCGCGAAAAGGTCAACGCCCAACTGCGGCAGATACTCGACGACGCCACTGACAAATGGGGCGTCCGCGTCACCCGTGTCGAGCTTCAGACCGTCCAGCCGCCTGTTGATATCATCCAGGCCATGAGTCGCCAGATGAAGGCCGAACGTGACAAGCGTGCTGCGATTCTCGAGGCCGAAGGCGTCAGGCAGGCCGAAATCCTCAAAGCTGAAGGCGACCGTCAGGCACACATCAATGTCGCCGAAGGTGACCGTCAGGCACGCATCAATATCGCTGAAGGCGAAGCCGAAGCAATTCGCAAGGTCGCCGATGCCGAACGCTATCGCCAGCTTACAGTAGCCGAGGGCGAAGCACAGGCCATTGACACCGTCTATTCCGCCATACACCAGGGCAATCCGACACCTGACCTCCTCGCCATCAAGTACCTCGAGGCGCTCGCACGCATTGCCAATGGCAACGCCACCAAGGTCTTCCTGCCGCTCGAGGCAATGGGGACGCTGGGGAGCATGGCCGCTATCGGCGACGCCTTCAGAGCCATTCAGCCCGATGCAGACACCGACTCGACGCCGTCCTGATGGCGAGTAGTACCCCGTAATTGAAAGTCTGCTGCTGAATGAAGCGTATCGTCAGCGTGAGTCTGGGCTCCAAAACCAGAGACAAGAGCGCCACGGTCGAGATACTCGGTCAACGCCTCAGCCTCGAGCGCATCGGCACTGACGGCGACATGGCCGAAGCGCGCCGCACCATCGCAGAACTTGACGGTGACGCTGACGCTATCGGTCTCGGCGGCATAGACCTCTACCTCGTCTGCGGAAAACGTCGCTGGCTGATCCGCGATGCCGCCGTTCTCGCCCGCGCCGCCACTACCACACCCGTCGTTGACGGCAGCGGCCTCAAAGATACCCTCGAGCGACGCGCTATTGAGCTCCTCCACGAAAACGGGGCCCTTCCATGCACTGGGGGGGCCCCGGCAACCAAAGTCATCATCGTCTCCGCAGTTGACCGCTTCGGCATGGCCGAGACATTCACCAAGCTCGGCTATGACTGCCGTTTCGGCGATCTCATCTTCGCTCTCGGTCTCCCTATCCCCCTCTCCTCACTGACCTGGATAAAACTCGCCGCCGTTACTCTCTTGCCGATTATTGCCCGGATGCCGTTTAGAATCATCTACCCTACCGGCACGAAGCAGGAAAAGCAGAATCCCCGCGCGCTCAGATACTTCACCTGGGCCGATATCATCGCCGGCGATTTTCATTACATCAGGCGCAATTTGCCACTGACAGGAACACCTCTTCAGCACAAGACCATCATCACCAATACCATCACCGCAGCCGACGTCGAGACACTCCGGGACCTCGGCCTGCACCGTCTCATCACTACTACTCCTCGCATCGAGGGACGCTCATTCGGCACTAACATGATGCAGGCCGCCTTGGTTGCCGTCTCCGGCAAGCCCCCTGATCAACTCAGCCGCGACGATTACCTCGACATGCTCCAGCGTATGGACTGGCAGCCCGCCATCGAGGTACTCAACCCCTGAACGCTTCAGCCCTTCACAACGTTTCCCTCCTACAACTCCCGACGGTGTTGCAGGTATCTCTCCTCCATACCCAGCTTTTCGAGCATCCTGATATGTTCCACGTGTAACTCCTGCGCAACGTCCGGATGCTCCCCGATTACATTCTTCCGCTGCCCCGGGTCATCCCTGAGGTTATACAGCTCTGCCGCCGGGATCTTCTCCCCGACCACCACAGCCTGCCGCGCCGTATCATCAACAATATTCGTCACGTGCGACACCGGCGGCGCGTCAGGACTCCCGAAGTGCACCAGGCACCAATCGCCCTTGGTTATTGTGACCGGCCGGCCACCGTTCGGATCATGCGCCAGCGAGGCCGTAGTGATGGCAATATCCCGATTGCTTGCCCGCTCGCCGCTCATCACGGGCAGCAAACTCGCCCCGTTCATCGTCCCCGGGTCCGGCGCTCCGGTCAATTCCAGGATCGTCGGCATCAAATCGGGCGGCTGCGCGTACGCTGCAATCCGTTGCTCATCCCTCTGTCCCGGCATCCGTATCATCAGCGGAATATGGGCGACCTCCTCATACAACTGACATATCGCCGTGCCTTCTTCCTGAATCAGCACCTTCCCTGTCAGCCCATGTTCGCCCAGGTAGAAGCCGTGGTCGGTCGTCATTATTACCATTGTCTCATCCAACACGCCAAGCTGCTCCATACGCCGCAGCAGGTACCCCACCCACGTATCCACCAGGCTTACTTCCCCGGCGTACAGGGCTCGCATGTGCCGCAATTCCGCCTCCGTATAGACTTCTGCCGGCCCGTAGTTGGGATAATAACACACTTGTCCATCATATTCGGGGTCCGCATACAGGTCGGCATACCATTCCGGCGGATCGAACGGCTCATGCGGATCGAAGGTATCAACATACATGAAAAACGGTTGCTTGTAGTTCTCCTCCAGCCAGCGGGCCGCAGTTTGCATCGTCCGCGCCGGGAAGGTATCCTCCTCCCCCTGCCACCAGCTCGTGTTGCGGATATACTGCCTCACCGTTCCGACACCTGAGTGCCGAATCTTATTCTCGGCGCACGGCAGCACCGGATCGGCCGGCGCAGTCTTCCAGTTGTCATTCTCCTGCCCACGGACCCAGTCATAGCCCGAGAACCCCCGGAAGAAGTTCTGCTGAGCGCGAGCTATATGCGGTGTATCCACACAGAAATAAGTCGTGTAGTCGGCCTCTCCCAGCGCCTCCGACACCACCGGCTTGTCAGCTGGCAGCGGCGACCAGTCGAAGTCAATGAACGTGAACTGACCCGTCATCACATCGCACCGGTTCGGAACCGTCGGGAAAGACGCCGCATAGGCATTGTCAAACACAAACGATTCCCTGGCCAGGCGGTCTATGTTCGGCGTCCGTATCCATTCATTGCCATAGCAGCCCAGATGGTCGCGCCGCAGCGTGTCCGAGATCATGATCACCACGTTTTTCATCATGCGCTCCTTCCCTCGATCTCAATGCTACCCGTTTCCTCTTTACCTGCCCGCGAACCTCCCCGCAAAAGCGCAAAGGGCCACCTCAACAGGTAGCCCTTTGAACGTCACCTTACTCGGCCAATCTCCACTCAGAACGAAGTCCTTCGTTCCCCGCCCATCCGGGCGCCGCGTCAATTCCACTGATGCACCTACCACCGAATAAGCCCATGCGTGTCAATGTTACAGTCGAAAACACGCGCATCCATCTCTCCGAGCGCCCGGCGCACTGCATACTCGCGCCCACTCCCCGCAAAGAACACCATTGCCCCGCCACCACCAGCCCCGCACACTCGCCCACCCGTCGCACCCGCATTCATAGCCGCCTCAAAAAGCTGCTCAAGCCGCTCATTCGTCACGTCCGGATGCAGCCGCTTGTGCAGCTTCCACGCCTCCGTCAGCATTGCCCCCGCCCCGGCAACCTCACCTCCCGCAAACTGACGCCGCAACTCGTCGGCCACCTCACTCATCCCCTTCAGAGCGTTGACCACCTCCTCATCACCACTACTCACTCCTGCCGCTACTGCATCGAGAATACTCTTCGCGGGCCGTGAAATCCCACTATAGCATACTACCATGCTCTTCTCAATCTGCGCTACCGCAGCCACATCCAGCGGGATGATGTCAATCTCGATACCGCGCCCGCTAGTCTTCGGCCAATGCCTCATGAACTTCAGCCCGCCTCCCGTCACCGGGCTGTACTGATCCTGCCACCCGTACGTCGTATTCAGCGCCACCGTCTCGCAGTCACGTGCCATCTCCGCCATCTCATACGCCGTCAACCCGTAGCCCGTCGCAGCATCCAGCGCCGCGATTATGCACGTCGCTATGGTTGACGACGAACCCAGACCCGCTCCCGCAGGCATCTCCGAATATGTCGTCAGCTCTACACCCGACGACAACTCAAAGCGCCGCAGGATCTCCTGTGCCAACCCCAGTTCCCCCGCCGAGTCCAGCTCCGCAGCACTTGCGACCTCAACTCGCACGTCATCCTGATCCGGCGCATTGAGCACAATCTTCTCGTCATCTCGCAAGGCCAGTTGCGCGTAGATGTACTTGTTGATCGTTGCATTGATGATGCTGCCACCAAACTCCTCGCAGGCCGGGACATAGTCCGTCATGCCCACGAAATCCACGCGGAGCGGCGACCGAACTGTCACCCTCATGTCCATACTCGCACCCCGGTACAGCTTCCGGCCTCGTTCTGTGCTTGCTATGCCTCGGCAATGTAGCGCCGCAGCACCTCGGCATTCTGCGGCAGGATCTCCTCCGGCGGCACCCAGCCAATCCATTCCCCCGAGAGTGCCCCCGGGAAATCAATTGATGCCAGCAGCTTCACCGCCGTCTCGTGATCAATGTCACCCTCACCCGTGAAGCAAAGCTCCGCTCCACCCTCGTCCTTCAACTTCCCGTCATGGATATGACAGTGCCGCACATGACCCTTAACATGCTCAAACGCCTCTTCCATGCTCATCCCGTGTGTCACCGGGTGCATGATATCCCAGCACACCGCCACATTTTTGTGGTCGGCCATCCGCACGACATCCATCACGTCATTGGCCAGGCAGTAGGCATCATGGGTTTCCATGCACAGATACACTTCGGTACCCTCGGCG
>CAZCJS010000168.1:0-9309 GCA_964498775.1 uncultured Armatimonadia bacterium | reverse complement strand
GGCGGCACGCCATCACAGATCGTCGCCAGACCTCCTCCGTAAGACTCCCCACACGTGGTTACTCGAAACATCCTGCCAAATGTATTGCCTAGCACTTTCATCCCCTCCCGGGTACTCCCATGGTTGCACGTCGTCTGCCGAAATGGCTTTCCTGGCCATTCTCGCGCCCAGCTAAGGCGTGTCAACCTTCTCCACGGCTGCGCCAAGCTGTTGCATCAACTCTACAAAATCAGGGAACGTGACTGCCACCGACTCTGCAGTGGACACCACCGTCTCACCAGGGGCGGCCATTGCTGCCACGGCCAGCGCCATCACGACGCGGTGGTCGCCATGGCCCTCGACCTCGGCACCGACGAGATCGCTTCTCCTCACGATCAGTCCGTCCGGTAACTCTTCGATATGAGCACCCATCTTCCCCAACTCTGCCGCCATCACGCTGATCCGGTCGGTCTCTTTGATACGCGCCTGCGGTACATTGCCGAGAACCGTCTCCCCTTCGGCGAAGCACCCGACTACAGCCAGTATTGGCAGCGCATCAGGTGTCGCGTTGAGGTCGAACTCGCACCCGTGCAGTTGCCCACCGCGTACAGTCATTTCCCGGCCTCGCACCGTGATCTCCACCCCCATCTGCCGCAGTTGCTCAACGATTGCCTTATCGCCCTGCGAATCATCCATATCCAGGCCGGTGAGCGTGACCTCCGAGCCGGTAATCGCCGCCGCGCAGATGAAGAAAGCCGCTGATGAGAAGTCCGCCGGTATCGCCCGCTCGAAGCTGCGATAGCTTTGCCCGCCGGAGATATCGAAGCTTGTCAGGCCCTCCGCCTCGTACCTGATACCCTGCCGCTCCAGCCAGTCGAGTGTCAGTAGCACGAACGGTGCCTCATGCAGCAGCATCACATCAATGTGCGTATCTGCAGCCGCCAGCGGACAGCTTATCAGCAGTGCCGACAGATACTGCGAGGTCGGACATTCAATGGTGCAGCTTCCACCACGCATCGGCCCGGTAATGCTGACCGGTGCGCAGCCGTTGCCACGTTCTGAGACGGCCTCGGCACCAAGCTGGTTCAGTGCCTCCAGCAGCGGGCCCAGCGGACGCCTCTGAATCTGCTCATCGCCGGTGAAGCGCGTTGTGCCATCGGCTAGAGCCGCCGCCGCGCAGACCGTCCGCAGCGTTACACCGGAGTTGCCGACATCTATGACCTCCGCCGGTGCCTGCGGTTCTCCGCCTACTCCGCCCACTATCAGGTCGTCGCCATCGGCCGTGACTTCCGCTCCCATGATCCGCACCGCCTGGACCGCGGAGGACGTATCTGCCGAGCGCAGCGGCGCGACCAGGCGGCTCTCACCGTCGGCCAGCCCGGCGATAACCAGCGCCCGAATCGTGTGCGACTTCGACCCGGGCATCGCCACGCAGCCATTCAGCCTTGACCTGTTTACCCGCAATTGCATCATGCCAACTCCTGTCGGCAGGTTTCATCATCGCCACAGCGAAATTTACTCTTGCAACAAGATACTTGAAGCAGGAAAACAATGCAAGCCGCACATCGGCAACGCCATGGCTTACTGTCTGGAGGAGGCGCACTATGTTCTCCATTCGCAGGTACTTGCTTCCGACGATCGTCGCCGTCTTCGCCCTGAGCGTTGTCCACGCCCAGGATATCTCCCGCAACGGCAATTGCGAGCAGGTCGAGAACGGCAAACCTGTCGGCTGGGACATCTACAGCAGCGTGAAGGAATGGGGATCGCTCGAAGATGGCTACAAGGGAAAGGGTGTGTACTTTGTTCCCCGTGATTTCGCGCCACGGGAGGACGAGGCGCACAAGGGTCGCATGTACACAAGTGGTGCCCTCTGCCAGGGCGGTGGCAACGGCTTCACCGGCCCCAACGCCCTTGTTCACAGTCCGGCCTCGGATAGCAAGTACTACAGATACCCGACGCCCACCGCCTACAAGGTCAGCTTCCGGATCAAGAGCGAGTGCTCCAGCGTTCGCATGTACCTGCGCGGCTGGAGTACCGACGAGGCGACCAGCGCGGATCGCACTGACGGCAGCGGCGGCATTACCAATATCCCCGCTACCGACGAGTGGACCCACTACGAGACGACGGTTACTCCGAGTCCGCATACGAAGCGCTTCTGCATTATGTTTCTCGTGGACGGCTTCGAGGACGCCGGCCTCGAACTCGGTCGCGTCTGCGTGGACGAACTCACGATTACCAAAGCTACGGTGAAGACTATGACCCCGGACGCCCTGCCCCACATAGAGATTCCCGATAAGCCAGCCATCTACGTCGGCGATACGCCCCTCGACGACATTCTCGCCGACTTCCACGCAGGCAATGAAGCTGCCATCTCCAGCGTCCGGGGCACGCTCTCATCAGCCGATGGACTTGCCGCCAAGTCCGATGAGTGGTACCGTCAATTCTTCAAGAGCTTCGAGCCGCGCGGCGTATATACCGTCACGTGTCCCATTCACCCGTTCAAGACGCGCTACTACAATGACTTCTCATGGAGCATTGACGAGCCGTGGAAGCTTGTCTGCAAGCACTGCAAGGCCGAGGGACGCAAGTATTACTACTACCCCAATCCGGATTACCCCGACGACGGCAACGGCTGTGCACCCACCGACGAAGTCTGGGCACGTACTCACGATGCCGCCTGGTCCAAGGCCCACGACAACATCCCCCATGACCACTGGGACGGCAGCGCCCACGGCGACTCTGGCGGTGGCCGCCGCTACTACTTCCTCGGCAAGTACTATGTCAACTCCATCCTCCATCTGCAGCGGACGCCGGTCACCACACTCGCACTCGCCTGGCATTATGCAACCAAACTCTTCCCGCCCGACAGCCCCGAGCGCAACAAAGCCGACGTCTACGCCCACAAGGCCAAAGTCATCATGCTCTGCGTCTCACGAGCCTATATGGGCGACGACTACCTCGCCGCCGCCGAGGGCATCACTCCGGCCCAATTCCAGAAGCGCATGGAGGGGTTCTACCAGCCGTCCGAGGGCGACAAGTGGGAATACGAGAAGCTCGCCGGATTCCGGCCCTTCAACTGGACCGATACGACCGTGGGCGATCCGCTCTATGAAGACCGTGTCAAGGCCCAACCATTCGGCTACTATGGCCCCTTCATTGGGGCGTGGAACTGGCGTGCCGGACAGGCCAACTCCCTCCTGGAGGCCAATTGCCTTCTCCGCGAGACATTCCCCGCAGATGAAGATGATCTCCGTCGCATCTGCCAGCGCTGCGCGATATCCGTGCCCGGAGACAAAGAGCGCGTCGCCATGGGCCAGGACCCGGTGGCCTTCTATCTCAAGCGCGGCTGTGTCGAAATGGAGGTCCAGCCATACACGATGGTCGCTGCCGGTGACAATCTCGCCTCATCGGGCCTCACCCCTGTCCTCCGCCTGGGCCTGATGTTGCGCGATGACAAGATCCTCGATAATGTCGCCCGCGACACATATTACTTCTACCGCAACCATCTCACCGAAGACGGGCTCGGAGCCGAGGGTTCTCCTACATACACCCCGAGTCTCGTCGGCGTCATGAAAACACTTCACGGCAGAACCGGTGATTTCGACAAGACCGCCCCCTACTGGGACAATGAGACCAACAGCGTCAACCTCTTCAAGATGGATGTCTATCGCCACTGCGTGCCCAAGATGCTCTATTACGCCACCGAAGATGACTACTATATCGCCTGGGAGGACTCGGTCTATAGCAACGGCAGGCGCAGCACCACCAATCTCGGGTATATCGAGAATTACGGCGGTGGCATTCCCGCCGAACACCGCAAGTACCTCAATATTACCAAGGATGGGGACGGCCCCGCCGGTGTGACTTTCGACCGCAGTGTCCCGCTGCCCTCGATGCTGCTCAACGACCGTCGCAAGGCGATCCTCCGCGCCGGGCCTGCTCAGTCACCCACTGTCGTCTCGGTCAATTTCACCAAGGCCTGTGGTCATCTCCACAATGCCGTGATGGACCTTGTCATCCACGCTCACAAACAGGAGCTTGCCTCGGACCTTGGCTATCTCGGCTCCGACCATTTCCTCCGCCCCTGGCTCAAGTCACACGCCGCCCACAACTGCCTCGTCCTCCGCCAGCCGGATGGCAATCCCAATGGGACAACCAAAATCCGCGGCGACTTGCGTAAACATTTCGTCATCGCGCCGCATTGCCAGGCAGTGGATGCCGCCGAGTACGATGCTGCTGACTGGGCGGTCTTCAGCAATGGCGACCGGGGCGAGATGAGCCGCCAGGTCATCCTCATGACGCCCACGGAGGACCACCACTACGTCGTTGACATCGCGCGAGGACGCGGCGGCGAGACCCATGACTACTACTTTCACTGCCACGGCCTCGGCTTCGACACCCAGGGCCTGGAGCTCACACCGGAAGATGATCCCGCAACGAGTCTCTACGACTACAGCGGCTGGACCTTCAGCGCTGCCAAGTATCACGGTGCCCGCAACATCGTCGGCCTCTCTGCCGGCGCCGCTCAGGGTCCCTGGCAGGCCACCTGGTCACGCATTGACGACTATCGAGGCCAGCCTGCGGAGCAGCCCCTCTTTGACGACGACGTCTTTCTCCGCCTCTGGATGGCCGAACCCCCGCGTAGGTCAGGCTTCCAGCCTGACGCGACCCAGGTCATCGTCGGCGATGCGCCGGCGCAGCGCCATTTCAAAAACGAGGACATCGGCCGGCGCATGAAGGTCATCTGCGTCCGCCGTCCCAATGGCGAGCAGGTCAACAACTTCGTCGCCGTCATGGAACCGTACAGGACCGCTCCGTTCATCAGGAGCGTCCGGCGGCTCGACCCGGGCACCGCTGACGGCTATACGGTGGCGCTCGCCATCGAGACCATCCACGGAACCGACTACGTCATCGCCTACGGAGGGCCGGAGCAGCCGTCCAATGTGACCATCACCGACGCCGGACATACCATCACTACCGACGCCGACGTGGCTGTCGTTTCCTATCCGCGAACAGGTCCGGCCAATATCCTCCTCGCCGGTGGCGCTCGGCTCAATGCCGACGGTTTCGATGTCACCGCGAAGGGCCCGGCCGAGTTCAAAGGCCGTCTTCTCGACTTCAACGACGCGGCAGATACCCTGACTATTGAGAGCGATGAACCCTTCCCTCTCGGAGACGTTATGGCCGGACAGCCGATCATCATCCAGCACACTGAGGACCGCTCCACCTTCACCATCGCTTCGATTGAGAGGCTGGAGGAGAACCGGCTCCTTATCCGCCTCGACGGCCATCCCCGCATCTGCAAAAACTGGGTGTTGGTCAAGGGCGTCAGCAACGACGGTATTGCCGTTGAGGGCGGTCCGGTGCTTGACTCAAAGCGTAGTACCATCAAGGTCTATGCCGGGGAGCCGGACAAGATGCGCCTGCTTGGGCCGTTGCGCAATATGGGTGGCACGACGATCCGCAACGAATTCGGCACAACGATGCACACGATCCGCACACTTATCACTGACGATTACAGCGGCGTCGAGCCAGGCCAGGATATTGCCCTCACGCGCCTGGAGAATGGCCGCGACACCGTTTCCGTCACCAACTTTGCTTACGTGGCCGCCGACATGTAGGTCCACACATGGTCGGCCCGAGCCCATTGCTTTCGCCCTGCCGTTGTCGTGCTATAGGGGCGGCAAGCCACAAGCATCTGCATGTCAAACATCAACAGACGCCATTAGCGAATCGGCGGTAGATTACTGACACAACCGCCACACAAACCGGATGTGGCCCAGCCTGTGCTTTGCTGGTCAATTTCTGGTTGACGTCAGTTGGCGGGGGAAGTATATTAGGGAGAGTTTCATCGGTTCGCGCAGATGGCGCGGACCATTTCCCCAGGGGGGGTGGGAGCAAGTGGTGAGCAAACGCAACAGCTTAGTCTGCGCACTATCAGTAATACTGGTAGTGCTTTTTTCGCGTCTGGTGTCAGCGGATGCAGTCACGTTCTATGATCCGCGCGCAGGCACGGACATGCTTCTGTCCGCGCAAGATATGGGCCCGCTGGACTCCATTTACGCCTCGGCTCAATTCGGCATTGACGCGCTCCCTCAGGATGCGAAATGTCTGAGCTGGCTCGGCGGGGGTGGCGCCTCAATGGGAGTCCCAACCTCTAACTGGCACTATGGCTGCTCGGCGACCTCGGCAGGTATGATGTTCGCCTATTACGATCGCAATGGGTACGACAACCTGTTCGTGGGCGCAATCCCCGACTTCATGGATGCCAACCACTCGATCATCGCGACCCAGGATCACATAGATGACTACTGGATAGCCGGTGGTCAGGGCGGGCCGGACCCCTGGGAGGCAGGCGGCACCGAGCACGATTGGGCGACCTGCACAGCCGATTTCATGGGCACGAACCAGTGGAAGTGGGATTACCTAAACAATGACGGCATCATAGACTTCAACGCCGACGGGAGTACGGCACTGTTCCGGCGCACGGATGAACAGAAGGTCTATGACTATATCCCGTCGGCACACTACGGAACTCCGCAGACGGCGCTCTCCCATGGTTTGCGTCTCTTCGTCGAGGCGCGCGGATATGGGGTGCTCGAGAACTTCACCCAAAATGTTGATTGCATCGTGGCGAATGGTTTCTCCTTCGCTGATTACATGGGCGAGATAGATGGCGGGAACCCGGTAATGCTGCAGATCGCCGGCCATAGCATGGTCGGAGTCGGCTATGATGAGACGGGCAATACGGTCTATCTGCATGATACGTGGGGCAACTACATAGGTTCGATGACGTGGGAATCAGGGGCGGCATACGCGGGTCGGGAGTTTCGGGCCGTGACAGTGATTCACCTCGAGCCGTTGGCAGTGCCGGAGCCGGCGACTATCGTGCTGATGCTCATCGGGTTGTTCGCAGTTGTGCTCAAGCGCCGGCGATGGAAGGCGGCGTGAGTTCGCGATAGAGTGTTAGTGTGGAATTGAGACACGCGCCCGTGCACTATGTGCGGGCGTTTTTCATTGGTCCGATTTGAGGGCTATGGTGGACTGCCGGTTGGGTCAGATGCGCAGGTCATTCCATGTCTGATGGCGAAGTTGCATGTGGACCCAAACAGACTAGGTGAAGGGGCTGAGAATATTGCGAATCATGCTACTCGCGTGCTGGCTTATCGTTGCGGCAATCCTGGGGGCCACCAACTCATTGGCCGGCCCGAGCGTCGGGCGCCTGGGTATCCTCGCCGATGTTCACGGCTACACGACTGCGGGGCGGACACTCGTTCCGATGCGTGGCATCGCCGAATGGCTGGGAGCGAGTGTCGAATACTACAGGCCGCGCATCACAATCGCCCTGGGACCGACGGTAATCGGCCTGGTCATCGGCTCGGAATTCGCGACGGTGAACGGGAATCCCGTGCAGCTTTCAGCACCGGCAAAGGTTTATGGGGGTATCACGTGTGTGCCACTGCGCTTCGTGGGCGAGGCGCTGGGCCTGAAGGTGTCGTATCACTCCCAGGGATCACTGGAGACGGACAATACAGATGGAATGCCGGTAGTCGTCCTCGAGGGGCCTGGCAAGACGGGCCGGGTTTTGGTGCACGAGGAGCCGCCGAACGTGGTTGGCAAGGTGATGGCGGACCTCTCCAACTCGATCCAGTCGAACCGGGGAGCCCCTGAGTCGCTAAGCGTGTACCGGCTGGGCGCGTTCGCCAGGGACTGGATTCTGCGGGTGACGAAGATACACGACGGCTATTTCTTCTCGACGCATGTGGCAAGCTGGAACGACGATGCGGATGTCGGGGTGACCGGCTTCTGGTCCGACGCGGCCGCAGTGTACGGGATTCGCGGCGGAAGCAGAGGCACCGAGGGCAAATGGGTGCAAATGATGGCGTTTCAGGATTGCCCCTCATATAAGGCCTGGGCCAACGCCGGGATTCCGGTGAGCGTAGCGAGGGAACTGGGGGTCTGTCTGGAGAACTACTGAAAAGACAAGAGACCCAGGCGGAGGAAGCGGCGTATCTTCATGATGGACCTCGTACTGGAGGGCGAACCCTCCAGGGAGTATTAATGTATATCGGCCCGGGGGACAAAAGTGGTCCGGCACCCGGCTACCAGGCATGGACGCCGCAGACAGACCGCTGTGTGGCGATGGTGTTCGCGCCCGAGCGCGGCGGCAATGGGTTGATGAAGCGGCTCTATATCTGGGCGGAGATGGAAGACGGGACAAGGAACTTCATCTACCGTGGGCCGACCACATGCTACTGTCCGAAGGATCCAGAGGAAACGCCGGAGGATGACTGGATCCGTGTGACGATAGACAAGCAGCAGGATTTCGTGTTGGACCAATGGGGCTTGCCAGGGAACTCCCCCGTACCTGAAGATGCTGCTACGGCCAAGGCGGCAGAGGCCGGCCAGGAGTTGAGCTAAGGAGATGATTGATGGTGGTATGGCTGCCGAGCATAGTTGGAGCTTCTCCCCGCCACTTCAAGCACAGCGCACAACTTTACAGCCCCGCGAGGCTGTTAGTGTTGGTAACAGTGGCGCTGCTGCTGGCGACGGGGCAGTGTCCGGCTGCACCGATTCATGATGCGGCTCAGTCCGGGGATGTCGCCAAGGTCGCGGAGTTACTTGAGGCCGGAGCGGACATCAGCACCAGGGATATCCACGGGCGGACGGCACTGCATATTGCCGCCGTCAACTGCGATTCTGCCCTGGCACGCCTGACGCTGGATAAGCAGGCCAATGTCAATGCCCCGGACTTGCAGGGCAATACGCCGCTGCATCTGGCGCTCTGCGGGGCCTGCGCGGAGATGGCTCAATTGCTGCTGGAGGCGGGCGCCAATCCCCAGATTGCGGCCAAGGACGGCATGACGCCGCTGCATTGGGCGGCCGCCACCGGCAGTGCAGGTCTCGTCGGCTCGCTGCTGGATAATGGAGTTGATGTAAACGCAGTAAATGCACACGGCAGAACGCCACTGCATCTGGCGGCCACAAATGGTGTGATGGAAGCGGCAATGCTACTGCTCGATAATGGAGCAAATCGCGATACGCAGGATGAGTGGGGCAATACGCCGGCTGACCTTGCACTCGAGGGTCGGCACAAAGACTTGGCCCAAGCCATCCAGAGTCACGGCCGCCAGCCGGAGAAACCGCCCGCACCAGAAAAGCCTACTGTGCCGGTGCCCGAAAAGCCTACTGTGCCGGTGCCAGAGAAGCCTACTGTGCCAGTGCCCGAGAAGCCGCCTGTGCCGGTGCCAGAGAAGCCACCTGTGCCGGTGCCCGAGAAGCCGCCTGTGCCGGTGCCTGAGAAGCCGCCTGTGCCGGTGCCTGAGAAGC
>CAZCJS010000167.1:0-9337 GCA_964498775.1 uncultured Armatimonadia bacterium | reverse complement strand
ACGAGATCCATCAACGTCTCCGCCGCCTCATCGTACTTGCCGGCGAAGTAATCCTTCAGATTGTCTGGCATTATTCATCGCTCCTGACTGATTCGGGACAGACCGAATGACATACTTACCTGTCAACGGGTTGATTATCTTCCCATGTTGGGCCTCTGCAGAAGGGGCCTATTGCTGCCGTTCGGAGGGGCCGGCCGAACGTAGTGAGACCGGCCCGCCTCAGTTCTAATCAGCGCTCTCGGCAGACGAACTGATGAGCCTCGCCCACGGCCAATCCTCCCAGGTATCGCACAGGCCCTTCCGCACAGGATTAGCTAGTACGAATTCCATCATTCCTCGCACATCATCTGCCACGCGAGCGTGTCTGTCCCAGTAGCTTCTCTGCCATGCGAACTCTAGACATCTTTCACGGTGGGCTCTCCGGCTGACTTCGCGTTTGAACACCATGATGAACTTCTCGAACCGGCTGCTTGTGCTCCGAGGCGAACATACGAAGTGCATGTGGTCCGGCATGATGCAGTAACCGTGGAGCGAAATGCCAAATTGCTATGCCTTGCTGAAGAGCACCTCCGCGACCATCTCTGCGAGTTGTGGGACGAGCGTTTTGCGCCCATCCTTAGTGCGCAGTGTAACTAAGATAGGGCAATGCTGTGCTCTGTAGCTTTCATCGCGTAGCCGCCAGGGGTGTTTGCGGTCAGGTAGCTCCACGTGAGCGCCTTGTGACCGATTGCGGGCCGGTTTCACTCCAGACACTTCGTGTCTTCCGTTCAGCCGGCCCCTCCGTGGGTCTTGTTGCGGCCTGTCAGATTCCATGTTCTCTGTCCTGGACCATCAACATAGGTAATGTGTGGACATATCTTGCCTGCTCTACACCTCGCTCAGTACCTCGTCGAAGCACTTGATACTCTCGGTGGCCTGCTCCTTCGTAATGCACAGCGGCGGGGCTACACGGATTACATTGCCCCAGATGCCAACCTTGCCGCAGGTGACGCCCTTGCGTGCCATCCGCTCGGTGATCTCGGTGGTCAGGTCCGGCGCCGGTTCCTTTGTCTGCTTTGACTTCACGAACTCCAGGCCGATGACCAGACCCTTGTGACGCACATCGCCCAGCACTTCATACTTCTCCTGCAGCTTGATGAATTCATCAGCCATGAAGTCGCCGACCTCGTTGCAGTTCTCCAGCAGATTCTCGGTCTCGAAAACATCCAGCACCGCACTGGCCGCTGCCGCCGACACCGGGTTGGCGCCCGTGGTCGAAGACATCTCGCCTTTGTTGAGTTGGTCGAAGATTTCATGGCTCGCTAGCAACGCCGCCGTCGGGATGCCGTTGCCTATCCCCTTGCCGATGCAGCAGAAGTCCGGAGTGAGCTTGTCGTGCTCCATGTAGAACATCGTTCCGCTGCGGCCGAAGGAGGCCTGGATCTCGTCATCAATGAACAGCGCGCCCTGCTCGTGGGTCCAGTCCTGCAGCTTCTTGAGGAACCCGTCCGGCGGGATGATAAAGCCGGCGCCGCCCTGGTACGGCTCGGTGATCACAGCCGCCAAGTCGCCGATGGACTCGAACTTCATCTTATGGTCCAGCCACTCGATGCAGCGGTCGCCACATTCCTCGGGCGTCTTCGAGCCGAACGGGCAGCGGTAGAAGTACGGATACGGCGCATAGATGGTCCCCGGCATCAGCGGGCCCCAGTTGTTTTTCGTCGAGCGGTTACCGGCCATGGACATCGCGCCCCAGGTGCGGCCATGAAATGCGCCCCAGAAGCTGATGACCTCGTGCTTGCCGGTGACGCGCTTGGCGATGCGCATGGCAGCCTCGGTGGCCTCCGAGCCCGTGCTCAGCAGGAAGCAGGTGTCGAGGTTCTGCGCATGATCGGGCATGGCTGCGACGATGCGCTGCGCGTACCTGGCTCGCGGCTCGGTGGGGAAGGCATAGGGCATGGTGAGTTTAGCCACCTGGTCCTGGATCGCCTTAACCCAGTGCGGGTGCGAGTGGCCGATGTTGGCGCACAGGACCCCCGAGGACCAGTCAATGTACTCGTTGCCGTCGATGTCGGTGACCGTCGCGCCGTGGGCCTCGGCCCATACGACCGGCGCCGCACCTGCCCGACAGCTTGGCTCATACTGATCCTGAAGGTCCAGGATCTCTTTCGCTTTCGGTCCCGGTAAATCATAGTTCTTCGACATTGTTATCTTCCTTCCTGATAGAACGTTGGCATGAGAACCGTAGCGTGGCTCGTGCTGGAAACCGAGTCACGCGATTTCTATTCGGGTCACACCTCCCGATAATTCCCCTCCACCAGCCCATCAATCTCTGTATTCACGGTATTGCCGGGCTTTTCGCCGTTGATGCAGGCGATGATGTCATCAGCGATCTTGTAGCGGATCGTCCAGCCCGCCTCCAGCGAGCACCAGCCCAGGTGCGCCGACAGCGTTGCGCGGTCCAGCTCAAACAGCTTCAGGTCGCGCTCCGGCGGCTCCTGCTCATAGACATCAATACCTGCGCCCTGAATCTCCTCGTTCTCCAGTGCCCAGATGAGGTCTTCGGTACTGATGACTCCGCCGCGCGCGGTGTTGACCACATAGGCGCTCGGCTTCATCTTGCTGAAGGCGTCCTTGTCGAACATGTGGCGCGTCTCGTCATTCAGCGGCGTGTGGATGGTGATGACATCCGCCTGCGCCAGCAGTTCGTCGAACGAGACTACGTCGTCATCGTGAATACCGAGCGCGCCCTTCTGCCGCTCGTCAATATACGGATCGCAGACGAGTATCTTCCCGAAGATGTTCTTCGTCATCCGATAGACGCGACCGCCGATACGCCCGCAGCCGACGATCCCCAGCGTCTGGTCAAACATGCGGTGCATCGGCAGCAGGGAAGAGAAATCCCAGATTTGCTTCTCGGCGGCATCCTCGAGGATCGCGCGTGAGCGGAAGGCCTGCCGGGTGCAGCAGAAAATCAGCGCCACTGCCTGCTCGGCGACCTCCGTCGCGCAGTAGTCCGGCTCGTAGGCGAAGCGGATTTTGTTGCGCGTGCAGGCCTCGACATCTACATTGTCATAGCCGACACCGTGGCGGATGATCAGTTGGCATTTCTCCAGCGCATCAATCACTTCGGCGTCAAACTCGACCATGTTGACGACGATGATATCCGCGTCCTTGCATTTCTCGATGACTTCCTCTTTAGGAGCCAGCTTGAGCTGATGCGTCTCAAACGCAACATTGCCCATCGCGCCGAATTTCTCTTCTTCCCATTCCAGATCGTCCTCGATGTAGTCAGTGACGATCACCTTCCATGTTTTCAATACGACCATCTCCTTTCACTTGGCATGAGCGCTTCAAGCCGGACAAGCGCCGCATATATACTTCACTGTGGGCTCCGTTATTCCCTTGCCAGTTATGGCGGTAGCGTATATTATAGCTTACTGGACGACATCGCGATAGATGGGAGCGGCTCGACACCGTGGATAAAGTGTTGCACTGGATTTCGGCGACATTCGGATTCTACTTCGCGCAGGCGGGCGCAGGCCTCGGCCTGTTCTTCATCTATGTCCTCGCCCACCGCGGCGCGATCCCCAATATCTTCGTGGCCATGATGCTGGCCCTCTTTGTCGTTATGATCATCGCCGGCCTGGCCCTGATGACCTGTCTCGGCCTCGCCCTCAACGGTTCCCGCCATCTCTACACGCTGGCGAGTGTCCCGGCCTTCGGGCTTCTATATCTCACCGTCCATGTCCTGCTGGCCGGCCCACCTGAGCCGATCGTTTTTGCCGCCATTGCATTTGCGGCTCTGGCCCACTTGCTGCTGATCTGGGTGATGTGGGGACACACGGACCCCGAGAAGGTCCCCGCGACCGAAACGGTCTGACGACCAATTCCTCCCAACACCAGCGCAGCCGCGCTACCTCGTCATCTCCCGCCACAGCGCCGCATAGTACTGCATGACCCGCTCGGCATCATCACTTCCCGGTGTCTCGCTCATGCAGTAACCCTCATAGCCGATGGACCTCAGCAGCGCAATCAGCTCGGCGTAGGGGTAGTCGTCATACAGATCGTGGATATGCACCAGGCCGATTCTGTCCATGACCAGCCTGAAGTTCTCCCGGATCGAGCCATCTACGACATCAGCCGGATTGCAGTTCCAGCATAGCGACACCGCCGGGCTTTGCACATACTCGATTATCGTCTTCGGATGTGGGAATTCGCAGGTCCCCTGACCGTGGATTTCCAGCCATATCTTCATCCCACGGGTTTCGGCATACTCTCCGGCCTCCTGAAGCGATTCTCCGATTTGCCGCAAGGTCTGCGCCACGGGCACATCCTCTACCAGCCTATTCGGTCGCACTTTGACCCCCTGGGCACCGATATCCTGCGCCAGGTCAATGAACTCCATGGTGCTCTGCTTCTGGGCCGCCAACTCAACGAGGTCCGGCGAGTGATACTCGCACGTGCTGCCCAGCCCAAGTAGCACCACATTGCTGCTCTCAAAGCGCCTGCGCACGTCATGACGCTGCTGTTCGGTCAGCTCCGGTTCGACCCCATGGGCATGAGTGGTGCGCAACTCAACGGCCTCGTGTCCGGTCGCCTCGCAGACCTCGATAATCTTCTCTATATCCCAGTCCGCAGCCAGATTGTACGTAACCAGTCCCAGGTGCATATCTGTAGCTCCTTCTTTCGTATGAAGTCCAGCGCCTGCTTCACGCTTTACGGCCATCCTATTACTTTGCCGGCACGTACTCTACCGTATCAACCATCAGGCTTCGCATCACCGGCTCGCCGATCCTATCCAGCACCGCAAACTGGTTGATGATGACATGCCCCTTGCCATACTCGCACACTGCAACGGCACCCTGCTTCTGCTCGTCATCGGCGTAAGCCAGGTAGCGCCACTGCTTATCCGTAGCGCCGACATCTATGGGGTAATATACCACGCGACGGTCACCACCGACGAATTCCTCCGGCTTGACGGCCGCAAAGAGCCGTTCATCGGCAAGCGCCGGCACTGTAGTAGTATTGCCTATCACCAGCTTCAATGGATAGGGGAAAATCGAGTCATCCCATGTCTCGCGCCCGTTCTGCTGGAAGACGACAATGCTGCCCCCGTCATACACGAATGTCTTCAGCTTCTCGGCATTGGCCTGCAACTCATCATCCTCGTCATACTGGATGGCATTCGTCAGGACGACCATTACGTCGTAGCTACTCAGGTCGGCTTCCGCCAGCTTGCCGACGAGGTGATCACCGGCGATGCCCTGAGCTGCCAGAATACTCAGGAAGTTGCACGTATCCTTACCAAACAGCGCGAACTTGACGCCCGCAAACGGATTGACGGTTTTCTGCGGTATAACCTTCTCAGCTATCCTCTGCACCGAGATGCTGAACTCACCATCCCCGCTGTAGCGCTCGATGACCACGGCCAGCGGCCGGTCGTCATTTAGCGTACACTTGAGCGCCAGCGGTTTCTTGCCGTCGGTGCGGTCGGAGGCCAGCACCTGCCCATAGCGCGGATACGCCTGGCACAGTATCAGGTCGAAGCGGCAACCGGCTGCCGGCTTGATGGTGACCTCAAATGAATCACCTTTGCCTCCTGCCAGTTCATAGACTGCCACCGGGTTCTCCGCTGTGAGCCTCGGTCCGGTCACTTCATCTCCGAGTGCCATTGCCCCGGCAGCCAGGACGCCGAATGACTTCTTCGCCTTGGGGATGGCGGCATAGAGATCCATTGCCTCCTCCGGCCGACAAATGGTCACACTCAGGCCCAGGTTGGCATTCGGCACCGGGACGAAATCGCTCCTGCCGGCGAGGTATGCCGCCTCATCGGCATACAGATTCAACGCCGATCCGGTTGTATGCAGCATTCCGCAGTAGGTGGTGTCAGCCTCGAGGCCGGCCACATAGCCGTCAGAGCCTCGCCCCTCGCCGCCGGTGACAATAGCGCCGGTCTCGATGGGTACTGCTTTCTCAGGTTCCGGCCGCTTCTCCATGGATGCGATGGCAGGTGGTGACGGAATCTGTACCGTCGGCGCGCTTTCGAACGCGCGGAAGTTGAAGCTCCCCATGAATTGTGGCAGTGTCCACACATTGATGAGCAGGCTATTCTTGGCATAGGACGGCGAGTAGTCGGCGAGATTGTCAGCCTGCGCCAGCACCTCGCCGATGGCCTGGCGGAGCGTCCGCGCGATCCGGCGCTGGCCGGTAAAAGTCTTCTCAGTCTCTATCTTACCGATCGCGCTCGCATAGAGATCCGGCGCTTTGCCCAGTGGTGCCTGCATGTCACTCAGCCGCGTCAGCAGCTCATGCACCTTGCCGGCCATATACTTATTCGTCGTCGTGGCGAACTCTGTCGCTTCTTCGCGGCGTTGTTCGAGGGCTTGCTGAATGTGAAAGACCTGACGCCCTTCAGCGGTCACGGCGACCATCGCGGCCACATCCAGACCGCTTACCTCAAACTGTAGCTGCTCGCCGACCTTCTGCGGCTGGCCCACCTGCAGGTCCTTATCCAGCGTCATGCTGTAAGCCTGCATCCGCTCGCTGCCACCCTTGAAGGTGACGGTAAACTTCGGGGCTAGCTCGCCAGTCGGCCAGCGTTCGGACTTTTCGCGATGATTGATGAAAAACAGCAGCGAGAAATCCTCGTGATCAATCCGCTGCACGTCTATCTGCTCGTTGTCGCATGAGGCCCCCTGAGGGTTCCGCTCCGCCTCGACGATCAGTGCCGTGACCGGCTCAACCTCCAGGCAGACGATCCCCAACTCTGCCAGCTTGTAGTCATACATCCCCCTTACCGGCCAGTACATGAAGCCGCGAATCCCGTGCGCGAGGCCCAGGTAGGTCTGGAGCCGCATCTGTGCTGCGGTCGGGTATTCCCCGAAATACCCAGGCGTCTGCCCGGTCCGCGCGAACGCCGAGTAACTCATCGCCTGCGGACAGGTCCAGTTGAACTGCCGCTCCATAATCTGCTGGTCGTGCTCCAGGTACTCCTCATACCAGCGGTATGTATGCACCGGTGCCGGATACGTATATGGCGAACAGATATCCACAAACGCGCTGGCCCGCCGCCGACTCGCATCATAACCCACCACATCCGCCACCGTAGGCCGGTGGGTGTCAATACTGCGAATGATCTCAATATTACCCAGCATCGAGAGATCCCCGCCGAAGTCATCCTGCAGGAACCAGGCGATTATCGCTGGATGATCCGTGTAGGCTCTGATGTGCTCTTCGAGTTCCTTACCGCGTTTGTTCGGCCATTCCAGCGCGCTCGGCACTATCTTCAGCCCATGCTCCTCTGCCGCGTCGGCATTGCCAATCGAGCCGAAAACGCCGGTCAGATGGTACTGTTTGTACGTCTTCCACATCTGGGGGTCAATTCCCCAAGGCGCAAATAGAATAAACGGCTCCCCATCCACATATAACCGCTCATTCCTGAAAACGATGTGATCGCCCTTGCCATCGGCGCGTAGGTGCTTCACCTGCTCCGACAGTTCTGCATGGGTCACATACGGACTCTGCAGCGTCGCCAGCACCGGCTCGTGCTTGCCCGCAAAGGCATATCCGTCCTGTGCCGTCTGGACTATCGGCGCCGCCTCCGCACCCTCCATCTTGCCCCCGATAATCCACAGTTCCTCGGCATAAGACTGTCCTGGCTTGCTCAGGAACGGCTCACTCCAACGCGACACATACCAGGTGCCCTTGTGGAACACGCAGCGGGTCGGATCAGTCTGCCCGGGGCGCAGAAAAGCCGTATAGTGACCCGACGGCTTATCCCAGATCGCGAACCAATAGCTTCCCGGGTCAGTGCGCATACCTGCCAGCCGCGCATCGCCGAGTTCTTCTATACGTAGTTGACCGTTCGGCTCGATGAAGTGCGTCCCTTGTGTGCCGGATGACTGCACCATGAAGCTCCCCGGAGCCGGATCAGGCGGCTGCTTGGCCACGATGCGGTAGCTCACCCGCAGATACGGCTTCTCTGCGAAGGTCGTTATGCGCTGCTCGACGGCATAGTAAGGCGGCTGGTCGTCCGGTCTGGCTACCCAGTCGAAGTTGACGATGAGAGTGGCCTGATCGTCGTCGGTTTCGATGTCGTATTTGCGGTTCCTGGCGAAAGTGTCCTGGAAGAGCCAGGTCGGCTCGTCTCTGCCCGGGACCTTGGATTTGGCGCAGAGGTTGATCACACCGTGCCAACCGGGTGACATTAGCTCCTGACCTGTGGCCTTCCAGGTGACGCGATAGAGCTCCGTGTACTTGACCTCGGCACGCAGGAACTCGTTTTCGAGTATGTACAGCCCTGCCTGCTTGCTCACACTCGGCGCTGCGACAACGACTCCGGACCCTACCACCCCCATCGTTAGTATGAGCATCAGTCTCAAGTTGAAGTAACTTTCGGTTCGCATCATTGACCTCCCGATCGTGCAGCCCTTTCTTTGACGGGTTATCCAGCGACCCCATCGGGTCTTGCCGCACACGGGGGTATTCGCCTCCGCAGTGGACTGCTCCTCCTGCACACGCTGAACCCCGCAGCGGGTCAGCCGGCGGGGTCCTTGTTTGCACCTTGGCTATGCCTGCCTCACGGTTTGGGGGGTTCCCACCACCCGACATCCACGCTCTGCGGGACTTCGGCCAGACCATCTGCCACCTGAGCCAGCTCCTCTGTCCATGCCTCCGGGTCACTCACCAGCCACGTCGCCGCATCATCTTCCCCCTGCTTATTCCCGAAAATCACGTACAGCGCCCGCTGCGGCTTGACCCCACCACGGGCCGTAAGCGGCGCAGCCAGCCCCACGATCGCGCCGACGGGGATATCCAACTCCGTCGGCGGAGACCACAGCCGGAAGCGCAGACGCCGGGATGTCAGCACCAGTGCGCCATGCCCTCGTGGTCGGGGCCAGGCCACCGACTTCTGCCCGAAGTAGTGCGCCGCAGGCTCACACCGCAGCACTTCCTCGCCGTCTAACTCCGCCAGCAACGCAGCCAGGCCCTTGCGCCGATAGACCGCGATGGCGATTCTGACCCCGGCAACCAGCACCACAACCGCCAGCCCGATCGCCCCGTACAGTTGCAGCAATCCCGTCATCGGTTCGGCGGGATCCATGCTTCACCACCGCTCCTGCAGATGGATTGGCTACTGCGGCAGCGCCGCCGTAGCTACGTGCTCGTCGCCATCATCCGTTCCACGGCTCGTTCCGCGGCGGGGCTGCGTGGGTGTCACGCTGTGCTATGCAGTGATTGCCGGTTTGCTGCGAGTCACAAAGCGAACTGAGTGGCTCACGCCGCCAACTCAGCTTTGATGCTCTCACGTTCTCCCCAAGGCACGGGTCGCACATCGTAGTTGCGCAATGCGTCC
>CAZCJS010000166.1:0-9395 GCA_964498775.1 uncultured Armatimonadia bacterium | reverse complement strand
AGTCTTCTTGCCCAGGGTGTGCCTGAGGAGCTTCTAGGACGGGTCCACGCTCCGGTGGGTCTCGACATCGGCGCCGGTAGCCCCGATGAGATCGCTCTGAGTATCATGGCTGAGGTCGTGATGGTGCGACGGAAAGGGACCGGAAGGCCTCTTGCCGAGCGAGGTAATCCGATTCGCGCGGCAGGGTCGCGTCATCGAGAACAGCAGCGCTGTGGGGCTAGCGGGGCTCGAAGTCACGCCGCCGCCAACGGCCCCTGAGGGCGAGGCGCTCCACTGTAGCGATGTCAAGATGCTCAATACGTGCTGACAGGTGCCGAGGTGGCGTGGCTTGAGTAGCCGGTGGTAAAGAGCGATTACCCATCCGTGGCAGCGTGTTTCGCGTCTTGGCATCATCACACACAATATAAGCAAGTCTGACCACATTTTTGATGTTGAAAGAAAGAGGGACAATCATGAGCGAAGCTGATGAGGCCCTGCAACGCCCTGACGTCAATTTGTGTCCCGGCCCTGAGTATGGCATCGGCCAGCGGGAGTGGCAAGGCATTCCAGGCATCGAACGCACGCCGACAGGACGGCTGTGGGCTACGTGGTACTCCGGCGGCACCGGTGAAGGTGCCGATAACTACGTCCTGCTGGTGAGAAGTGACGATGATGGCTCCACCTGGACCGAGCCACTTGTGGTCATAGACCCTCCGGGCAAGGTGCGCGCATTCGACCCCGCCGTATGGATGGATCCGGCCGAGCGTCTGTGGCTGTTCTGGGCGCAGAGCTATGAACTGTTCGATGGACGGGCAGGTGTTTGGGCCATCACATCCGGCAACGCGGACGGTGAAGCTTCGCAATGGTCCGAGCCCCGACGCATCTGCAACGGGATCATGCTCAACAAGCCCACCGTCCTCAGCACCGGACAGTGGCTCATGCCGGCGGCGATATGGGCGCGTTCGACCCGGCAGGACATGGGTGCAGAACGCTACTCCAATGTCTTTGTGTCCAGCGACCAGGGCGCAACCTTCAACCTGCTGGGACAGGCCGATGTGCCGGATCGCGTTTTTGATGAACACATGATAGTTGAGCGCAAGAACGGGAGCCTGTGGATGCTGGTGCGGACATCGTACGGCATCGGGGAGAGCATCTCGGAGGACCGTGGCAAGAACTGGTCGCCAGGCCGCGACAGTGGCCTGGGTGGCCCCTGTTCGCGCTTTTTCCTTCGGCGGCTGCAGTCCGGACGGCTATTGTTGGTCAATCACCGCGACTTCACCGGGCGCAACAATTTGGCAGCAATGCTCTCGGATGATGACGGCCAATCCTGGCCTCACAGTCTGATGCTCGATACGCGCGACAAGGTATCCTACCCCGACGGTGTCGAGGGCCCGGATGGCACAATCTACATTATCTACGACCACCAGCGCACTGACGCCCGGGAGATTCTGCTCGCCGTCGTCACCGAAGAGGACATCCTTGCTGGCGAGCTCCAGTCCCCGTTATGCCGTTTGCAGGAGATTGTCAGCAGAAACCCCCGGAGTATCTGACCTGTGCGTGGTTTTCGTTCGCGGCCGTAAGTATTGCATTCCCATACTACATGGCTGACAGCGGAACTCCCTTACCGCGGCTGGACGGGTGCGTGTACGAACTTTACGTGGGTCTGCTGCAAGATCATGGAGCATGGCGGATGCTGGAGAGAGCGTTTGGACGGAAACCGTGACCGCCACACTTGCTGTTGGCGCAGCGGTCAAGGTAGAGCGGTCACCGTCGGCCTTGCACAAATGGGCGTCAGCGGGCTGCTTTGAGCCCCAGTTTGTCGTCGGGCACCATGGGCACGGCCTTCGCCTGCCATTTTTCTCCAAAGTGCTCAGCCATCAGCAAGCAATTTTCCCCCCATCCGACCAGACCGATTGAGGGGGAGATGTCGTAGATTCCTACCAGCCCGAGGTCACTATCAGCTTTCAGCAGACCCTTATTGCCCTCGACTCTGTAACAGCCGAACCACCAGTAGTTGTCGTGAAAGCAAGCCGTCTGGATACCGAGGCGGGTGTAACCGGAATCCAGCACGTGCGTCTGCAGATGCTGCAACTGGTGGTCGTACTCGTAGACGTAGTTCTCCTCGTAGCCCTCGGGTAGCCCACCGATGATGAAGAAGTGTCCCTCCCGATGGTCAATGCCACCGGCGCCGAAAGTGACTTCCGGCACGGGGACTATCTCGAGCAGGGAGAGGTCGCCCGCAGCGTAGATGTAGACCTGCGAGTCGGCACCGGGCGCGTTGAACTTGTTCGACCAGGCCACATAAAGGTTGTCACCGGCCAGACACAGGTCCCCGTGGTGCGTGGGCACTGTCACTGAGGCCAATACCTTTCCCTGCAAGTCGGTCTTAACCAAAACTGTGGTGAAGCTCCAGTACAGGGTATCCACTCCATCGCCGGCGATACCTTGCAGGTGGTGGGGATATTGGCCCTCGCAGACGACCTCACCCGGAACGCCGGTCAGCGGTGTGTCGCAGAATGTCGCCATCATTATCATGGACCCTAACATAGCAGTTTCTCCCTGGGCTTACCTGCGGTAGTCGGAATTGGACGGAGTGCTACAGATGGATAACTACCAACGCCGTGGTGCACTCCGGCCGATGCGCCCTATCTGATTGGATTGTCAATACCAGCCGTCATCATCTCGTGGCTTCGGCTTCTCGGTAGGCTCAGCTTCGGGGTCGAAAACCAGCCCCTTATGTTCGGCAAAGTGGTGGGTCGGTTCTTCGTCCAGCCGCCAGGGCGGTTGATCGCTGAAAACAGGGCGCGTGTGGAAAGCATTCTCGACACGGCCGGCCTCCTCCTCAACGTGCTTCATACAGCCCACGATGCAACCACGAGCGCCACAGGCCGCCACGGGAGCGGTGGCGAGAGCGTCGAGTGCAGGCATGGTCGGGAACATCGCCCAACCCAGATCCCAGGCCTCAAGCCATGTGACTTGCTGGTCGGCCACCGCCATACGCACTCCGGGAAAGCGCTTGGCGAAGAACGGGCCGCTGCGCTTGTTCAGGCCGAAGTGAGTGAGCTTGCACTTGCCCAGGTCCAGGTCGTTCCACTCTATGCGGTGCCCCTCCACCTCGATGGCGACCGACTTATCGGGGTCAATCGCTCCCGCCGGGCATTCGGCGACACAGCGCTTGCAGCGGTCGCAAAGCACTCCGGTCTCAATGGGGTCAGGCTCCAACTCGGCATTGGTAAGCAGAACGCCAAGTCGCTGCCTGGGGCCGAACTCACGGGTCATGAACACCTTCGACCAGCCTATCTCGCCAAGGCCGGCCAGCGTCGCGGCGATGCGGTGGTGCACGACCACCTCGCGCGGGGGCAGTCCGGGGCCCGGAGGGGGTGCCGCCGGGCCGAACTCCCTGCTGGTGGCAATCGCCGACAGCGAGGTGGCATCGCAGCCGTGCTGCTCGATGAAACGGGCGAGCTGGTAGTTGGCAACACCCAGCATGTGACCGAGTCCCGTGTAGCTGTAGATGTGATACGACGGCCAGTGGGTACCCTCGTCCACACCGCGACAAGTCCCGCGCAGGATACGTTTGAGAAAGACCACCACCGACCGGGCCCCGGGCATGATGTTGCGCGGGTCCATGTCCGGAGGCGCGGCATCGAACCTCTCGATGTTCGCCACACCCAGTTTGTCAACATTGACGACATTGTAGGCGTAGTCGCGCAAGGCTTCTTTGGTGAGCATGGCTAATCACTCCTGCTCTTTTGGCGGACGAAATGGCGAGGCGAACTTGCGCGTCAGTTTGCCGCTGTCCTCCAGGTGTGCGACACACGCACGGCCGCAGGCGGCACCCAGTCGGAAAGGTTCAGAGCCGGATGAGTACGGGAGCTTGGTGGTGCCCGTCTGGCAGACGCGGCAGCTCTCGATGTGCAGGGGATACCAGTCGGCTTCGCCCTCGCAGAGCGGTGCACGATGCAGTCGTGTGGAGTCCAGAGCGCCCGCCGGGCACGCCGCTGCACAAGCGCCACAGTTATCGCAGACACTGCCGGAGAACGGCGCATCCGGCTGCATATCGGCGTCGGTGAGTATTATGGTCAGGATCTGGCGTGGTCCGAACTCCGGCGTCAGTAGCCATTTGCCCCGACCCACCTCGCCAAGGCCTGCGGCGTGTGCGGCGAAGTCGAATTCCAAAATGACGTTAGGCTCCGGCTTGTCAGGGCTGACCCGAACTCCCTGCCGGCGCATGTCTCCGGCCTGGCGGAACAGCGGAGTGGCCTCCCAGCCTGCAGTTTCCAGTCGCCGGCACAGTAGATATGTGGTCTCCACCGCGACAGAGACTGGTATGCCCATGCCCAGCGTGTAACTGGCGCTGCCCGTCTCCATGCCTTGGAGTGCACCACGCGGGATGCTGAAGCCCAGCACAATAACCGAACGCGTCAGCGGTTGAATGGAAAGGGGATTAGCCTCCGGAGAGAAGATGGCAAAGCGCTCCACGGGTGCCACGCCGACCAGATCGACCCCCATTGCCTGTGCGATGGTCTTGAACTCCTGAACTGTCGCGGCACTACCTCCCGAAGCTGTCATAAATGTCATCTCCCTTGTGTGAGAGGCTGCTTCCCGTGCCTTCACTGACAAACCGGTTATTGCTTACCACAAGTGAGTCATGGGCGTTTTGGTGCTGGTGTAAGCGCCATTTCCGCTTCGAGCAGCGGAATACCTTGCTGCACTCCGCGATATGTTGTGAATGCGGAGCAGATGGTAGAACGCATCTGCGTGAGCCTGCGTTGCAGAGTAGCCGGTGCATCACTGTTGTCATTGTTAGGCGGACATCCGTAAAACGGGCACTTATCGAAGAGGAACCCTATCGGGGCTTGGCGAAGCTGATGATATGGTAGAAGCAATTGTCTGGATGGAGATCGTTGTAGAAGCATATTGACATTGCGGGGTGGTGGGCAGGACAGTTATACAGCATCGCCCTTCGTGTTGACCGGGATGACAGCGTGTGGGGACAGGACAGCAGAGTAGTCGCTGCGGGGGGCTGGCGACGGCGGCGGCCTTGCGCTCCGTGCGCAATTGAGTAGATGGAGCGCGGTCACAATAATTGTGTGTGCAAGATGTTGGTAGCGACCATGTCGAAAGGTTGTGACATACATGCGTATCGGTATGATAGCCATACTGCTGACGCTGTTGAGTGTGGGCGCGAACGGCCAGGAAACGCTCCACCTCGGCGACCTGGGCAAGACCTGGGTCGAAATTGACGGACAGGTCTATGGTGCGCGTCCGTGTGAGCTTGGGCCTATCGGCGGTGGAGAAGGGTACCACGACATATATACGACAGGCGACATAACCGTTACCAACCTAGATGAGTTTCGGGCCGCATTGCAGCAGGCGGAAGCAGGCCAGGTTATATGGGTGCCCGACGGTGTAGAGATAGACCTGACCGACCAGCCGGCGGTGAGCATCCCAGGCGGGGTGACCCTTGCCGGCGGGCGCGGAAACAACGGCTCACCGGGGGCACTGCTCAAACGGATGGGCAGCGGCTGGATGCTAACCACAGGCGGGGATCATGTGCGCGTCACCGGCCTGCGCTTTGAGGGTGCTTATGAAGGCAACGAGCGCGTGGCCATATCGTCGTACTTCATGTCCATAGGCCACTACGGCGGCGAGGTGGACAATTGTGAGATATACAACTTCAACACCAGCGGGATCGCTGTCGGCCGCAGCGCCATGGGCGCTTACATCCATCACAACTACATGCATCACATCTGGCAGGCCGGCTTGGGCTATGCAGTTACCACCAACGACAGTGATGTGCGCATCATGTTCAACCGGTTCGACTGCGGTCGCCACCACGCAAAATCCGCGGGCTGGCCCGGAGCCGGTTACGAGTTCGCCCACAACTGGGTAGGGCCGAATGCGATCAGCACGCACGTAGACATGCACGGTGGGCGCGATCGCGGCGACGGCACCGATATCGCCGGCGACTGGATATATGTGCACCACAACACCTTCATGGGCAGGAAGCGACCGGTAGGGATAAGAGGAGTGCCCTCACAGGGGGGCTGGATCCACAACAACTGGTTCCATGATTTTGAAGAGCCTAGTGGGGCGGTGGTCGCGCCCTGGCCGGTTGGCGGGGATACCCGCATGCACATGCACAACAACGCCTACGGACCCGACCGGCCAGTCATCCTGGATGTCGAGTTCGAAGCTCACAGAGATGCATTCGATGCGGCTATGGCTGCATATCGGCAGCACAATTCGCGACAGGCTCGGGCATGGTTTGCGCGAGCCGGTGAACTGGCGTCGAGCGACGCGGAGCGGGCGTTGGCCATGCTTCATGAAGGCCACTGCTATATGAGCATGGGGGTGGATCATGCGGCCTGGGCCGCGTACGAGGAGGTGCTGGCGATTGCCGGGGCTTCCGAGCGCCTCCGCGCAATTGCCCGTAACCGCCTGGAGCGGATCGAGCTGATGCAGGCCCGGCGACCACAGCGGGAGTGGGCCCTGGCCTTCACAGACGACTTCGCGCGCGATGAGTTGGGTGATGACTGGAAACCGCTTGTGGGTAACTGGCGTATCGAAAACAGCACACTACGGGTCGGCGAGGGCCACTCTGAGATAATCATCAACCACGCCTTCGCGGGCACACAGCGCTTAGAGCTTGAGATCATGACCCCGAGCCTAAGACCCTGCGACTTCAGCCCCGCCATTCACAGCACTCTCCTTGAGGCCGCCGGCCGGTTGCGCGACAGCGGCTATTGGTTGCAGTTCGGCGGTGCCGGCAACACGCTGAACCGCATCCTACGCGACGGCGTGGAGTTGGAGAGCTATAGTGTGGATCGTTTCATCGAGCGGGGGCGGCTGCATCACCTGGTGGCTGAGTTCGACGGGCAGATGGTGCGGCTGAGAGTTGACGGAGTGGCGATCATGGAAGCGGCTGACGCCACACCACTGCTTGGGTCGGAGCGCACCACGATAGGTCTGGTGACCTACGACGTCGCCCATGTCAAGAGTGTGCGAGTGTATACCGGCCACTTGGAGTGAGTAGTGCGCTGAGCTATAGCCGGCAGCAGGACGCTGTAGCACAGCCTGCAAAAACCGCACGCGTTCGCGGTAAAAGGGTTGCAAAGCTCGCCATGTCAGTCAGATTTAGATGCCATGATGACACGTTGCCGCAATGTGCGTGGCCTCAACAATGTACTGGAGGAATGGTTCATGGGCCGATTGTACTTACTCGCATTCACAATATTGGTGGCACCAGGAACGATTGCCGGTGCAGAGCCCGCGACCGATCTGTTAGGCGACCCCTTGCCTGAGGGTGCAGTGCAGCGATTGGGCACTTTGCGTCTGCGCTACGGCAGTGTCGGTGATCTGGGCTACTTGCCCGATGGTCGGGTAATAGTTGCTACCGGCAGGAACATAGACATATTGGACATGAGTGTCGGCGAACGACAGGTCAGCCATCGAGTCAGCTCTGGTAATCTGACCGGGATCAATATCCGCTTTGACGGAGAAGCCATGATAGCTTGCGATAGCGCCGGCAACGTCTATGAGTGGAGTGTGGCAGATGCGCGGGTGATGCGGAAATGGGCTACCGGCCAGCGCGGACTTGTGAGCGCCTATTACTCGCCTGACCAGACTCGGGTTCTGTCCACAGGAGGATCACCGCCTACGCTCAAGGAGTTTGATCTGGCCACCGGCGAGGAGCTGATCTTCATAGAGGGCAAGATGCACAGTTTCAGCCAGGGCATTTATGACGCCGAAGGTACGACGGGATTTGTGGGCGGCACGGCAGGCTCCGATGAAATCCTGGCCCACTACAGCCTGGCGACCGGGGAGCTGCTCCACGAATGGCACAAAGACTACATCAACTACGGGCGAAGCCCACAGCTTTCGCCGGACGGCAAGCGCGTCCTTGCCGGCACCCGGAGCATGGCAATAGAGTTCGCGATTGACGGCTATGAAGAGCTCAACCGCTTCACTGGTCATCACGGTCATGGGGTTCCCGCTATCGCGTACTGTCAGGATCCGGACCAAATTCTCACCGGTTCGCGAGACGGCTCGATCCGCCGGTGGAACCGGTTGACAGGCGAAGTGTTAGCGAGATGGTTCGCCCACGGCAGCAATCTTCAGGGGATCAGTCACCTCCTACTATCGCCGGACGGGCAGTGGGTGCTTTCGTACGCAAAAGCCGGGAATATGCTGGTGGAGCGCAGTGTGAGTGACGGCACACCTCGCCTGGCCTGGGACCGGCATGCGTTGGGTGTCCAAGCGAGCGCCGTCATGCCCGACGGACGGACCGTCAGCGGGTCGGAGGATGGGACCGTGCGAGTCTGGGACACGCTCAGCGGAAAGCAGACGTTACTGATTGAGCAGGCCGCTGAGGGTGTCTGGGCCGTGGCTGCGTCACCTGAAGGCCAGCGTATTGCCGCGGGCTGTAAGGACGGGGTCATCCGCGAATTTGCGGTTTCTGATGGCCGGCTGCTGCGGGAGCTTTCAGGCCATGTCGGCTACGTGCGCTCCGTACAGTACATGCCTGGTGCACCTACGAGCGACAGCATGCCCGCACTTGTGAGCTGTGCCGACGACGGCACCATCCGCATTTGGGGGCGGTCGGGCAATGAGCCGTTGCGTGTATTGGAAGGCGATCGCGACAGCACTAACGGTCACCGTGGTGGGGTGCTGGCGCTGGGGATTTCGGAAGACGGCATGCTACTGCTTTCCGGCGGCCGTGATGGAACCATGCGCCTATGGGACCTGCAGCAAGGCACCCAGAAGGCCGTGTTCCGTGGACACCGCGGCTGGGTTGAGGCAGTTGCCTTTGCCGGCGGAGTACGCCAGGGCCTGTCGGCTACTCGGCGTGAGGGGATCGTTCGGCGTTGGGACTTGACTACGGGCGATCTGCTCGCTGAGATAGATCATGGCAGTGGGGTGATGAGTCTGGCATGCACCGGCGACGGCAATATGGTTTTCGCGGGTGGCGTCAATGCCACTATCAGCGTATGGGATGCGACTGGCGAACAGGTGGCCGTTCTCAGAGGGCATTCCGCCTCGGTCAACAGCCTGGCGATCTCCACTGACAAGGCCCATTTAGTATCAGCCAGCGAGGATTCGACCCTGCTGGTGTGGAAGACTCCTCAACGGTGATGGCAACAGCAGGTCATCTGTATCGCGTGATAAACGGATGTTCTCGACGTTGCTGCCTGCACCTTGCGCTCGTTGTGGTGGAAAGCATCGCCGGCGCATCCGGAGTGTCTGGGTAAGTGTGACAAGCAATTTGCACATGCAATTCCGATGAATGGAAGGTGAGAAGCATGAATAGTTGGAGCAGCCTGTTAATGACCTTGGTATTTGCCCTGACGCTTTCCACCATGGCCTTGAGCCAGGAGTTCAGATACTATGAGTCGTTCGAGGATGGGGTGCCG
>CAZCJS010000165.1:6101-9408 GCA_964498775.1 uncultured Armatimonadia bacterium | reverse complement strand
CTGTGCCGCGATACTATGGCGAGATCCGGCGCTGCGTGAGCGGGCTGCGCAGGCTCTGAAGCTCACTGCGCCAGACGCGCTGGAGTTGGGTGTGATTGACAAGGTCGTAGCCGAGACGACCGGCGGGGCCCACCGTGGTCCCTACGAGACGGCGGCAAACCTCAAAGGCGCAGTCCTCGAAACCCTCGAAGAGCTTGACGGTATCAGCGCGAGCGAATTGCTGCGTACACGCTACGAGAAGTTCCGCTTCATGGGGGCACCCGCAGGTTTCGGCAATACCGGGCGCTGTTGAAACGCTGCCATCACGAGGGGGAGAAGAACTGGTGCCGGAGGTCGGATTCGAACCGACACGGGTTTTGAAGCCCGCTGGATTTTGAGTCCAGTGCGTCTGCCAGTTCCGCCACTCCGGCACTCGTACTGACAGTATATGGTCCGGCAGGGGACGTGTCAAGACGGCGGCGATGTCCCCACAAGTGGGGCGAGCATCTTGTTGATACAGCGATTCGGTTCGCGCCGGTGCATGAGCGCCCACGTAAGATGGTTAGGTCTGGCGCCCGCAGCGGTGAGGCGCCGGGAACACGTCGCCCTCAAAGCAACTTGAGACACGATCTTGCGCCGACTAATGGGATAGAGGAGAACCGCAGTCATGGATAACGAGAGGTCTACGCCACGACCGGGTGAGCCTGGCTGGCCACCAGCGCCATCCGTGCAGCAGCCTCGGCAGCAAGCGTCTGACGCATCAACACCGCAACCACCTGAACAGCCGGCCCAGCCGCCGCACGTCCCGCCCCAACCTCCACCCACCTATGGCGGTCCGCAGCCTCCCGGTGGTGGGCAGCCGCCGCCTCGCCGCGGCCCCAGTGCGCTGGTTACGGGGGTCATTATCCTGCTGGTCGTGTTCGGAATGGGCCTGGCCGCGCTCTTCGGACTGGCGCTTGTTGTGGGCACATTCATGGATCAGGATAGCTCAAATTTGTCGCTCGGCGACAAGGTCGGTGTGGTGATGGTGCAGGGGGTGATGATGTCCGGAGGGCGCGCGTCACCGCTGTTCGGAGGGCCTGCCGGATCGCGGGCGATCATGTCCGACCTGCGCGCCGCCAAGCGAGACGCGAGCGTGAAGGCCGTGGTGCTCTACATCAACAGCCCGGGCGGATCAGCAGCAGCAGCGGAGGGCATATACAAGGAAGTCGTGGCGCTTGCGAAAGAGAAACCCGTCATCGCGGCAATGGATGATGTAGCTGCCTCGGGCGGCCTTTATATCGCCTGTGGCGCAGACAAGGTCCTGGCAAATGGCGCTACCATGACCGGTAGCATCGGTGTCATCATGTCTGCCATCGCCTATTACGGGCTCATGGAGAAGATCGGCGTCGAAGACACCACGATTGCCGTGGGCGACTATAAGGACATCGGCTCACCCTTCCGACCGATGCGAAATGACGAGAAGGAGTTGCTGCACGGCCTCGTCGAGGACATCTATGATCAGTTCGTGACGGCAGTGGCTGAGGGACGCGACATGGATCGCAAGGAAGTCCTTAAGCTGGCGGACGGGCGCATCTTCACCGGTAGGCAGGCGGTGGAGGCAGGGCTGGTTGACGAGATCGGTTCTTACTATGACGCCGTCATGTTGGCCGCGAAGGAAGGCAAGATAGAAGGCCCACCGAAGCTGAAAATTTACGGCGCTGCTGAGGGCGTATGGAACCAGTTATTCGGCACGAACGAGCTGGCCCCGTTGTTCGGCGGGCATCAAGCCGTGCAACTGACCGGCCCGATGCTGCTCGAACCCTACACCTACAACAGCATCCTGCTGCGACAATCACTTCCAGCCAGATAGCTGCACGCGTCGCAGCGTCCCGGAGCCGCGGCGACGTCGCTTGCTGATGGCGTATCCGTTACAGCCTGCAGCTTTAGAGGTCTAAACGTGGCACGCAAACTCCTTTTGATAGATGCCAACAGCCTGATTCATCGCGCCTATCACGCGCTACCGCATTTGACTACGCGTGACGGGCGGCCTACGAACGCCGTGTTCGGCCTGGCCCAGATGCTGTTGGGATTGTTCGATGAGCAGCGACCTGATGAAGTCGCGATGGTGTTTGACGCCCCAGGGCCGACGTTCCGCGACGAGATGTATGCCGGCTACAAGGCCAGCCGGCCGAAAATGGATGCCGAGCTGGCATCCCAGCTACCGATTATCCGCCAGATGGTAGATGAGATGGGGATCGTTGCGTTGGAGCAGCCGGGCTATGAGGCAGATGACATTATCGGCACGCTTGCGCCCCGGGCACGTCGCGAGGGCTATGAGACGGTGATAGTCAGTGGTGATCGCGACCTGCTGCAGTTGCTTGATGAAGGTGTTCGGGTCCTCATCACTACGCGTGGCACCAAGGAGGTCGTGGACTTCGACACGGCACGGTTCGAAGACGAGTATGGTCTGACACCCACGCAGCTGGCTGATCTCAAAGGTCTCAGCGGCGACAGTTCGGACGACATTCCGGGCATCGCAGGCATCGGTGATAAGACCGCCAAGACTCTACTCCAGGCTCACGGGACGATTGAAGACGTCTATGAGCACCTTGATGAGGTCAGTCCGGCGGTGGGCAGAAAGCTGTGCGGCAAAGAGGACGAGGCATTGCTCTGGAAGAGACTGGCTCAAATCCGGCGCGATGTCCCCATCGGGGAAGCCGCCGATGACCTGACCTGGCGGGGTTTCAACAGCACTGAGTTGCGCAAACTGCTGGCCACCCTGGAGTTCAGCAAGCTGCTGGACCGGGTACCTGCCGCCAGTGAGGGGGATGCGGAAGGTTCTGTCGGTGAGGCAGATGCACGGAGCTTGGATGCACTGTACGATAGCGCGCGACATACAGGCAGGCTCTATGCCGTGCCCAGCGAGCATGGGGGAGTGACGGCACTGGGACTGGCGACGGGCCCGGGTCATGCCATCAGCTATATCCTGCCTGCGGTGGGTGGAACCGAGCCGCAGCAGGGGGGGCTGTTCACGGAGCCCGATGACAACGGCACAATACCTGCCGCGCTAGCCGCCGTGTTCGCGGACCCCGACATCGCCATCAGCGGTTGCCGGCTGAAGCAACTGGATCATGCACTCGCAGAGCGCGGCGTTGAGCTCGCGAATTTGGCCTTCGACGCCGAAATCGCGTCTTACCTGCTGGCCTCACACCGTTCAGACCATGGCATCGAGCTAGGGGTGGCGCAGTATCTGGGCTGGGAGTTGCCGGATGCAAGCGCCGAGGAGTGCGATGGCCTTGGCGGTTGGCGGGCGCGAGGAGCTACTGAGGCTCTGGCAGCGGCGCAT
>CAZCJS010000165.1:0-6091 GCA_964498775.1 uncultured Armatimonadia bacterium | reverse complement strand
GAAGATGTTGCTGCGCGACCTCGAAGCTGCCGGAATGCGGGGCCTTTTCGAGGATGTCGAGATGCCGCTGGTCGGTCTGCTTGCACGGATGGAGCGTGCCGGCATCGGCTTGGACGCGGCGCGTCTGGCCGAAGTTGGGGAGGAGCTGTCGGAGAAACTGACGGAGCTGTCGGCACAGATTTTCGCCGTCGCAGGCGAAGAGTTTAACATTGCGTCGCCGAAGCAAGTGGGTGATGTGCTCTTCGAGCAGCTCAAGTTGCCGAAGGGCCGGAAGACGAAAACTGGCTGGTCAACGGCGGCGGGCATTTTGGAGGACCTGGCGGAGGAGCACGAAATAGCGGCTTTGATTCTGCAACACCGCGAATATTCGAAGCTGGTGAGCACCTACGTTGATGCTCTGGTACGGGAGGTGGACGAGGCCACCGGGCTGGTGCACACCAGTTTCGAGCAGACAGTAACCGCAACCGGACGACTTGCCAGCCGGGGGCCGAACCTCCAGAATATACCCACTCGCACAGAGTTGGGCCGACGCATCCGCAGTTGCTTCTGGAGCGGCGTCGAGGGACATGTTCTGGTCTGTGCCGACTATTCGCAGATCGAGTTGCGGATACTGGCACACATGTCTGATGAGCCCACTTTGATGGAGGCATTCAGGGCCGACGAAGACATCCGCACACATACCGCGACATTAATATTCGATTGCAGCCAGGATGAAGTTGACTACGCCAAACGTCGTGTGGCTAAGACGGTCAACTATGCGGTGCTCTACGGAATGGGGCCACGAGCGCTGGCGGCTGACTTGGGCATCAGCAATGCAGAGGCCAATGACTTCATAGACAACTACCAAAATCGCCTGCCGGAGGTCGGCAAGTTCATGGATGCGACGGTGGAGCAGGCGCGAGAGAACGGCTATGTGAGCACTCTGCTGGGGCGGCGTCGCTACTTGCCGGATCTAGGCGCGTCGCACCCCGGTCTACGAGCGTATGCCGAGCGCGCTGCCGCCAACACACCGCTACAGGGCAGCGCGGCGGACATCGTAAAGGTGGCGATGTTGAGGCTTGAGCAGGCGTTGTGCGAGGGCTTTGATGATGTGCAGATGCTGCTGCAGGTACATGATGAGATCGTGCTGCGCGCACCTGCCGGACGCGTCGCCACATTCGCGCCCGTACTAAGGGAGGTGATGGAAGGAGCATACGAACTGAGCGTGCCGTTGACCGTGGACATATCCGTCGGAGACAATTGGAGAGATGTTGAGCTTTTATCTGAATGACGACCATTTAGCGTTCGACATGTGTTTAGGGACATCGTATTGACAAGAGTGGGTACAGTGGCTTGCATAACCCAACTAGGCGCGGCCGCCACGAGATGACGGCCGAAGGGAGACCATTCTGATGCAGTGGGACTTTGATGACTCGAAAAACAAAGCGGAACAGCAAGATGAGCCCCGACCTTTGTCAGATTCAGCGGCTGGAGAGACCAGCCGGCAGCCAGAAGGTGAAACCGAATCTGAGAAGTCGTTTGAGGATGCACTCGCCGAAGCAATGCCCATTACCGTTGAAAAGGGCGACATAGTCTCGGGGATTGTCGCGGCGATTGACAAGCAGGGCATCATCGTGGACATCGGCACAAAGCACGAAGGCATGGTACCGATAGCGGAGTTCTCAGGCTCCGAGAGCACGCCGGCTGTTGATGATGAGATCGAGGTCGCGGTGGTGAAGGTTGATGATGACAGCAACACGGTGCTGCTGTCAAAGCGCAGGGCAGACTACGAGCGAGTGTGGAACCGGCTGATTGATGCGGTCAGCAGCGGCGACATCATTGACGCGATGGTGACGGAGCGGGTGAAGGGGGGCCTGCGGGTGGACGTTGGCGTCCCAGGCTTTGTGCCCGGATCGCACGTCGGCGCGCGCAATCTACGCAATCTGGAGCGCTTCGTCGGCCAGTCGGTGCGTCTGCGTGTGCTGGAGGCCGACCGCCAGACCAAGAAGGTGGTGCTTTCCCACAGACTGGTAATCGAAGAAGAACGCCAGAAGCGTCGCCAGGAAACGCTGGACGCTCTCGAGGAAGGGATGGTTGTCGATGGGAAAGTGCGGAGTCTGGCCAACTACGGTGCCTTCGTTGATTTGGGAGGCGTTGACGGGCTGCTGCACATCTCTGAGATGGCCTGGACCCGCATCAAGCATCCATCAGATGTACTGAAGGTTGGCGACCAGATCCGCGTAGCGGTTCTCGACATTGATGCTGAGAATGACCGAATATCGCTTTCCCGCCGCCAGATCCTGCCCGATCCGTGGAAAGAGGCAGCCAAGAAGGTCAAGGTCGGCAGTGTTGTCAAGTGCCGCATAACGCGCCCGGTGAGGACCGGGGCTTTTGCTCAACTGCTGGACTTTGACATCGAGGGCTTCATACCGATATCGGAGCTCAGTGACAAACGGATCGCCAACGCCGATGACGTAGCCAAGAAGGACATGGAAGTTGATCTGAAGGTAATGGAGGTACGTGTCAGCGCCCGGCGCATGACCCTCAGCCTGATAGCCGCCGAGCAGGAGAAAGAGCGCCGCGAGTACCGCGAATTCATGGATAAACAGGATAGCGCAAAGGTGACGCTGGGCGATCAGTTCGGCGACATACTCCAGCAGGCGACAGTAGTCACTGAGGCAGAGGCGCCCGCAGAGCCAGCAGCCGAAGTCGAACCAGAGGTACAAGCGACCGAACCGGAAGCGGAGGAAGTAGCAGTCGCCGTAGAGCCGGCTGCTGAAGCAGAAACTGCGGAAGTGGAAGCAGAGGAAGTGGAAACCGAGGAAGTCGTCGCAGAGGCAGCGGAGGAAGCAGAAACCGAGGAAAGCGACGCAGAGCCGGCTGATAAAGTGGAAGCAGAGGAAGTGGAAACCGAGGAGGTCGTCGCAGAGAGTGCCGAAGCTGCTGCGGAGAAGCCCGCACCGGAGGATCACACTGAGCCCTGGTGATTGGCGGCTGCAACCGGGAGACAATGTATACATGACAGTGCTGGGGATCGTCGGTCCGATGGGTTCCGGAAAGACACACGTATTGGAGGCCCTGGGTCGCTTGGGGGCCGTGACCATCAAGGCCGACGATCTATCCAGAGAGTTACTGAAACCCGGCGCGGCTCTTCTCGAAGAGCTCAGGCGGGTGTTTGGTTCGCGGTATTTTGACGACCTGGGGCGATTGCGCCGAAGTGAGTTGGCGACAGTGATTTTCGCCGATGAGTCCGCGCGACGGCGGCTGAATGAGGTCATGTACCCGGAGATGATGCGTCTCATAAGGGCACGGCTCTCCGGTTTGCGCAATGACGTTTCAGTCGGGCTTGTGGCCATAGAGGCGGCCAACCTCTATGAGATGGGCGCCGCTACAGAGGTGGATTACGTGCTTGAAGTGACTGCTTCGCGGCGGGTCCGGGAAGAGCGAATTCAAAAACGAGACGGTCTCAGTATTGAGGAGACACGGCGCCGTCTGGATGCTCATGCCGCGGCCGGGCTTGACGAGAATGAGGCGGACTTCACAATAGACACCGAGCAGGCAGCCGCAGAGTTGGAGGCCCGGTTGGCTATGCTCTATGAGCAACTGACGCGCTGCGGTGACTGAAAGCGGTATGACAACTGGCGGCGGTGCGCTGAGGCGAAACTTCTGCTAACTGGCGCGTGCCCGGCTGTTTGCAGCAAGCAGCGTGACTTCCACTTGGTGCAGGAAGCCGTCAATTGTTGCCGCGAGGGGATGTTTACCCCTTGGCAACTGATGACGGGCTGTGCTATAATTCCCTGACTCTCAGGCGGGGAGGGCCATCGGGTTGTAGGAATTGGTCTGTGCGGTGGAGTATTGGCAGACAGATAGCCTCTTAGGCTCTCAGGTGTAACATAGTGGTTGGCGCTGGCCAGTCTCTGGAGCAGAGATCAAAGCATACGTTGAGGAGTGATTCTTTTGCAGAAGGGCCATCCCAGACCTCTGCCGTTGCTATTGCTCTTCTGTGTACTCATTGCAGTGCTGGTTTTGTCATCGGCCGCCTTGACACAGTCACGGCGCGGAGGCGTGGCCGACCCTCTGCTGACGCATCCGACCAATAACGTAGGTCCGCGCACGCCACTGCTTCCGGGGCAGCATCCGGGGGCGCCACTGGCGAGTATGCCTGTCAAAGGCCAACAGCCTGCTGTCAGCCCCACTCAGGGATCCGGGCCCGATCCCGACATGCCCCTCACCCCCAACGCCACTGCCAGCCAGGAGCTTGACCCCTGCACCGCCCCAGTACTCGGCCAGAACCGCGTAGTGTTCGTGAGCAACGGTGAAGACCTCGATGGGGACGATTTGATAGACCCCGAACTGCCCGTTGACCCTAACATCACCATAGACTTCGACATGTGGCTGATGCGTCCCGACGGCACTCAGCAGCAGCGCATAATTGACCTCCCTGGTGACCAGCGCGAGCCGGCATACGACCCGGGTGGACGTCTGCTGGCCTATGCCTCGAACGAAACCGGCACTTATCAGATCTATACAGTTGATGTAAGCACGCGTGTCATCTGGCAGATTACTACTACAGCGGGCAATAAGCGCCACCCTACATGGTCAGCCGACAGTAACTGGTTGGCTTTCCAGTGTGACCGGAACGGCAACTGGGACATCTTCAAGATTCCCTCTAACGGAGCCGGCTCCGAAATCCCCCTGATACAGACTCCCAACGATGAGACGCATCCCGCTTGGTCGCAGAGGACGCCCGTTATCGCCTATCAGGCGACCGTCGGAACTGTCGAGCGGCTGTTCACCATGGATGCGGACGGGCAGAATGTCGAGCAAATCAGCAGCGGGGGCGGCGATCCGAACGCCAATGACATCCAGCCCGCATGGGGACCCAATAGCTACAACGTCATCTTTTCATCATCGCGTCCGGCGACGCCTGGGGACACGGTCAATGACTACAACATCTGGCGGATGCCCGCCGTAGGCGAGGTCATAGGCCCTGAACCGTCGCTGATCAGCAACACGGACCCGCAGGACACCGCGGATGACACCTATCCCACCTGGACTCCTGACTTGACGGAGCGTGCGCGCAGCCGCTTTGTCTTCACCTCCACGCGGGCCGACGCGGAGGGCAGTGAGCCTGATATCTGGGCCGCATTTCTCGCCGACACCGTCCCGCCGGCCCTCGAGGATCTGCCCTCGGTTGACAACCGCAATCCCGCACCGGGAGCGGATGTAGTCGTTGAGGTCCCCGTCTATGACCGCGATACCGGGGTGAGCGCAGTCATGGCGCTGTTCAAAGACCCCGATACCAAGCTCTATACCGAGATGTATCCGGCCTCGTTTGAGACATGGCTGGATGGTCACCGCTTCCTCGAATACGATTGCGCGTATGTCGGTACCGCGATGATGTATGATGACGGCTCGTCGCCGGATGTCGAAGCGGCCGACGGCATCTTCACCGGCACATTCCCGAGCCTGACCCGCGCGCGGGACTACATCATTGACATTCTCGTGATGGACAATGCCGGTAACAGCTTCATCTATGACGACATCTATGGGTTCAGCACCGTCACCTTCAACCCCGCTCAGCGGCTGCTGTTCGTTGACGACTACTGTGAGGGTCAGGAATTCATCTCCCTGACCGGCTACAACAACAACTGGCTGCCTGATCCCTGGCCGGTGGAGAGCTACTGGCGGTACAACCCGGGCAACACAGATGACGGCTGGATCAACTCGACGATAGATTATGACAGCGTGGCCGGTCCGTTCGACGAGGATTACGACGTGTGGCGCATTATTTGTCGCGGCCCCATAACAGACACGGTGCTGCGTAACTACCTGCCGACCGATGAGTACCAACTCGACCCGGCCGCTGCCGAGGCGAACCCTGCGACCGCAAAGGCGACACGGCGTGTGCTGGTAGCCAACAGGTGCGTAGTGTGGGCGGCACCCCATACGGGCAACCAGTGGATTGCCGATGGCACGATTATGGACGCAGCGACTCAAGCAAGACTGGGTCAATTTCTTGACCTGGGTGGCCGGTTGCTTATCGGCGGCGAAGACATCGCATGGGCACTGACGCTCGCCGGCAAGGTCCAACGCTTTCCTGAACACGTAT
>CAZCJS010000164.1:0-9413 GCA_964498775.1 uncultured Armatimonadia bacterium | reverse complement strand
AATTGATAGTCATCCCGAAGCCGGCGACGCCGGTGGTGTCACTCATGACAATCGGGACTATAACATCGGCTCCGGACGCCACTGTGACATTCTCTACGCCCACCGTGAACGGCGTGGGGTTGTTCACCGTGACGTTCCGCGTGGCCTGACCGGTCTTGCCGTTGCTGTCGGTAGCCACCGCGGTGATGGTCTGTGCACCATTCGCGACTGTGGTGCTGTCGAATGTGACAGTGCCGGTATCACCGTTCACAGTTCTTGTCGTACCGCCGAAGGTCACGTCCACCTTGGTGATGGTGGCCCCGGGCGTATGAGCATCTGCCGCGACGGTCACATCGAAGTCGCCAATGACCTCGGCACCCGCAGCCGGTGCAGTGATAGCTACCGTCGGAGGTGGGTTATTGACATTCACCGTCCTGGTCGCTGAGCCGGTGACATCGAGGCTGTCCGTCGCCACAGCGGTGATTTCCTGATTCCCGTTTGGAACCGGGATGCTGTTGAAGTTGACTGTGCCGCAAGCGTCAGTCAAGGTCTTTGTCGTGCCGGCGAAGGTGACGTCGATTTTGGCGATGGTCGCTCCGGGCTCATTCGCGGTGGCCTCGACATCAACATCAAAGTTCCCACTGACCTCTGTGCCATCGGCAGCGGGCTTAGTGATCGCTACTGTCGGCGGAGCTGTCGGCGGCGTGACGACGTTAACAGTGACCGTATCCGTGCCCGTGTTTGCCGGCTCGGAAGTATCGTAGGCCTTAACCTCGATTGTGTGCTGGCCCAGCGCAACTCCGGTCGTGTCCCAGACATGGGTATAGGTCGTCGTCGCCGCAGTCACGACTAGCGATGCGGGATCGAGTCGGGTCCCAACGAGTTGGTTATCAATCCTGAACTCGACCTTGGCAATGTCTTCAGTGCTGGTGACCTCAGCTCTGATGTTGACGGCGGTGCCCTGGTCTATTGGGTTAGCGGCATCCGGCGTGGTAGTGACGGCGACAGTCACATTTGCAACTTCCGTTACGTTGCTATGGCAGCCGACCAGCACTACCATCACCATTACTACTGGCAACATCCACAGATACTTCCGCATGACAAAAACCTCCCGACAGCATTTGTTGGTATCTACAGAACGCGTTTCCACTAAATACTTCTCTAGTCCTATCAGTTTCTCCTCCCTATGTCAAGAAAAAAAGTTTTCCGGTATGCCGAATCTGCCGCGCGGGGCGTAATCGAGAACGCCTGTATTGTTTGACCTCTCCACTAAGACTGCTGTTCCATCATCACCGCCTGCACACTGCTGGTTCGGAAACCAAGGCTAAATCAGCGATAAGTGGGATGCTGCGGCAATCCCTTTACGGGACTCAAAAATAGTACTCCGTCATGAATGTGAGCAGGTACTTCGGTTGCAGACTGTTCCTGTGGCCAACGACCGGCTGTGGCTGTCCGCCACCACCACCGCCTCCTCCCCCTCCTCCGCCATCATCCGGCTCACTCGCGTCGAAGGCGTCGCTGACCGTCGCGTAGCCTCCCGTGCAGATGAAAGCAGCCTTGAACCTGTCAGTCTGATACGCGACCCCCAGCGACAGTGACAGCAACCGCAGCAGACCGCCGGCCACGTCATACTCGACAATCGTCTCCGGGTCGCTGCCAATCCTGCCCGCTTTTCGCACGTGCCCGTGGAAATCCACGTTCGCGTAGCTGAAACCGAGTCCGGAAAGGAGAAGCCAGTCATCTGCCAGCGGCGCCTGCCGACCATAGCGCAGAGAAACAGTCGAGATCTCTCCGTTGGCCCGCAGGCAGCGCACATCTGAGCCGAGGCCCGGAAGTGGGCCCTCGCTCACCTGATCGTAAGTGCTGAACCTGGTGCTGCGAGAGTCGAGCACGACCTGTTGGATCGCCCGGCCCTTGCTCTTGCGCCAACCCACCGCCAGAGACGAATCGTCCGCACTGCCTTCAACGTCACCGCGTCCTACGGCACCCACCAGGATGGTCCCTGCGCCGTGGCTCTCGTAGTCCCAGCCGCCGGCAAACCAGGTTTCGGCTCCCTTGCGATACGCGACATAGGCTTCGCTGCGCTTGCTATCGCTCTCAATCGGAGCAGTGTAATGATATTCCTTACGCGTGACCGCCATGAGAGCGTTCGGGCTTGCCCAGGAATGCTGCACACCGTACTCCCATCTGCTGCTGCGCCGACTGAGGCCGACAGTGAGATCGCTTACGTCGGAGCGCAAGGTGGGCCAGTCCGTCGTGTCGGCAGGCAGCCGCAGGTTGTCGGCCATGCTTCGTCCCCATGCTGTTGCAGCGCTGTCAGCCTGACCGTACACGGCCCCGGCAACCCAACCGGACCTCGACGCGTAGTTTGCGCCAATTATGCGACGATCGCTTTCGAGAGAGGCGTTGTAGTCATACCGGACACTGTGGTATCTGATGTCGTCGCTGACATGCAGGTTTTCAATGCCTACGGTCCAGCGGTGCGCGTCCTTCGTCCCGCCGACAGGGAATATAAGTTCCTGCGAGCAGATGGAGGTGTCCCACCTGCCGACTTCCCACGAACTCTGCATCAAGCTCAGCGGAGTATTTGCTGAGTAATTGATACGCAGCAGGCCCCCGTCGGTCTGTGCAAGGCTCGTCGGGCGCGACACCTCCGGGCGACCCGTTATTTGCCCCGGGATGTCAGCTCCTCCCTCACCTAGCGAAAGCGTGTCCAGGTCCCAGAATAAATCAGCCGGACTGTCAGCCACCGCCGACATGCACGTGAGTAACCCCACGCTGACCACTGATGCCCACAGGAGAACCAACTTCATCGCGGCGGATTTCATGGCAGTCAATATGAGGCAACGGAGCTGAGAAGCCCCGTTGCCTACTGTTGGTGCCTTGTCAACCCGGCGTCCTGCTACTACCACCACGGTTCCTCGCCCATCTCGAATGACCCGTAGCTGAGCGACCAACTGTCGTAGTCTCCGTAGACTACATCCTTGATCACGTTGCTGTCGGGGAACACGCCGCCCAAGGTCTTGTCCGGTATATCGGCCCACTTCACCTGGCAACTCGTCCACACCTGACTGCCCGGAGCAGGAGCGCCAGTGAAGCTAATACCTCCAATGGTGCCAGTGAGTTGTGTCCAGTTCCAGTTGGCGCTGATCGTCGCGCCAGGGAACGCGCCCTCAGCAGGGACAACTATCTGGTGTGGCGCGCCTGCTATCGGTACGGCAACAGTACCCAGGCTCGTACCACACCAAACCTCGTAGGTGATGGTGGTTTCAGTCTGTTCGCCAATTTCCCAGATTTCGAGGGTCATCCCGTTAGACAGGTCATATGTTGCCCAGTCGAGCATTATATACTGCCGGGGCATCCAGTTGCGGAAATTGGCAGGTGGGTTGTCCCACAGCTTGCGGAGATTTACGGGGATTTGGCTGATGCCCTGACTACCGACCTGGGCCGGGCGGGCCGACGAAGCGGCAGCGCCGTATGGGTAGTTTTCCCACTCGTAGGTCCAGGTGACCTCTCCGCCAAATATCGCCGTCGCATCGGTCAAATATGCTTCTATCGTGCCGACGTCCTCCCCTTCCAGAGCTTTGGTCACTAAAGCGTTCGGGTCACTTCCCTGGCGGTTTTCCAGCGCCGTATCCAGGCGAGCAATGGCGTCGCGGAGGCATGTGCCGGCCAGCGTCCAGGAGGTTGCACTTACGTCGGCGAACGGTGGCGCCGGCGCAAACTCGGCGACCGTCAGAATTCCGTCCTGGTTGGCATCGCGCTCAACCATGTCGCGGTCCCACTCGTAGTCCCCATAGTCGGGGTTGATGGCATAGACCATCAGCACCGCAGAGCGGATAAGCTGCATACCCGCGGCGATGCAGTCATACTCCGCAGCGTAAGCGCAAAAGAGCTCGCCGTCGTCATCAATGGCAACGAGTTGCGTGGTCGGCGCGGCGGCATCGGCGATAGCTGCCATGCGTTCGTAGGCGCTTGCCAGAGCGGGCAGAATCCAAGTGCCGACCGCCTGACGGTACTCCTTGAGATCATCCGCCGTGGTAGCGGCGGTGCTCACTGTGTTCGAGGTGCCGCTGTGCATGCGCGGAGTCGCTTTGAGCATCGCCGTGGCGATCGCTTCGTCGGCAAGTTTGTTAACCCCCAAGTCCGCCTTGAAGGCCATTTCGGTTACGCTCTGGAGGTCGGTATCATCGAAGATGTTCTCGCCTACCGCACACGCAGCGTTATTACCGCCGGTGGCCAACAGCGCCATGCACAAGCCAAGTTGCGCACCCGCGTCATTGGGATTGGCGATCACGCGAGCGGCCCAGTCGGACAGGTCCTGTTCGAGCTCCTCGCGAGTATCGGGGATGTTTTCGTCGTCTGTATAGTCCTGGAGAGCAGTCTCAATTGCGGCGGTTGCGGCCACCGGATTTGTCGGCATCGGCGCATTCAGCGCTTCACTCCAGCCGATCATGCAGCCCCCGTTGCACTCCCCTAGCGGCCAATCGTCCAGACCGACCACGCAGCGCAATACCTTGATAGCATCGCCGACATCGGTGGTACCGTTCTGGTTTGCATCTGCGCACTGGTCATCGTCATCCAGCCCGACTACAATCCGCAGAATCCTTATCGCGTCACCAATCGAGGCTTGGCCGTCATTGTCCAAGTCCCCCAGCAGGCCGCTACCCTGTGCGGGCCCCACGACCGACGCAGGTGCAACCGTCTGGGAGGTTGCCGCGATGCCTTGTTGTTCTCCCCCTCCGCCACATCCGCCAACTAGCATAAGCGCCGTAACCAGAATGGAAATCCCCATTAGACGATAGCTCATCTGGAACACTTCCTCTGCAGACAGTTATATACTCCACTCCCAAGTATTGAACATTTTACCCCATTGTGCGCGCCTAAGCAAGCGAGCCGGCGCATCTAGACTATCCACTTTTTGCATCCCTTTTCGTCTCCTGTCGAGTGCTATCAGCAAGGCCGGAGCTGTGCTTCAGAAACATTAGCGCACGCGCCTACGTCAAATACACTGATGCAGCGCTTGCATGCCGCTGACACAGCCTACCGCCAATGGGCCTTCGCTTCCGTCGGAAAAAAGCTTGCGCATGTGACAACACTGCGCTAAGCTGTATCGGCGCCGGGTAAGCAGGCTGGACAGCACTGCCTGAGTGAGGCGAGTACTCTGCCCGGCGAGAGAGGTTGTTGCGATGTTTGGTCCCAAATGCAAAATTGCTCTGCTTGCGGTATCGGCACTCATACTCATTTCCGGCTGCGGAGGTAGCGGAGGCGGTGCGCATGATGTCACTGCAGTAGCGCCCGCAAATGTATCCAGCAGGGCGCTCATTGGCGGCGTGGCGCTATCCGTGAGCACTTCGGAGGCCGGGCCGCTGCTAGGCGATATGGACGGCGACGGGGAGCCCTCCGTCGCTGATGCCATCAAGATACTCAGGATCGTGGTCGGCCTTGACGATGATTCACCCTATGCGGATGCGAACCGGAACGGCTACACCGATGTCGGAGACGCGATCATGGTGTTGCGCTGCGTAGTCGGGCTGGACGACTGGCCGATTCCCAGCGAGGGCGCGCGCGTCACCGGAACCGTCAGGAATCTGCTGGATGATGCGGCACTCCAGGGAGCCGTGGTGACCGTCGGCGGCGTCTCCGATACCACCGATAGCAGCGGGCAATTCGTCATCACCGGTGTGCCCACCGGAGAACAGCCCATCTCAGTAACTAAAACGGACTACACCGCATACGGATCACTGCCGGATACTGTCACCGTGAATAGTCCGGTCACCAGCCTGGGTACCATCTATATGCTCCCATCCGGCTCCGTGCCCCCGCCTCCGCCCCCGCCGTGGTGATCAGACTCTGGGCCGATGGAAGTCACCGGTCGCGCAGTGGAGGCACTGAGCAGGCCGACAATCGAGCGTCACATCCGGTTCCTGGCCCTTGCCGCTACGGTGATCTCCTGCGGACCTCGGCAGGCAAGTACTAGAGCTCGCGTTCGTCTTCTGAAAGTCGGCTCCCGATCTGGTCGAAGAGCTCGTCCACCCGGGCCTGTTCATCAGGCGTCAGCTTGTTGATGTAGCCCTCCGCGTAGAAGATGCCGAAGGTCACCAGTAACTCGCCACCGGTGAAGATCGTCCAGGAGGTCTCGACGCCCAGCACTGGCAGGCCGTACTTCAGCAGCACGAAGGCCGCGAAACCCCCGATCCATGCCGCCAGCGCTCCCCGCCACGTCGTGCGACGGTTCAGCATACCGAACAGCAATGGCACCGAGACGGGTGCCAGAACCGCCGCATACCACTGCATCATGGCGTTGAACGCCCCGCCAAGCTTATCCCCCATCAGCCCGGCCACAATCGTGATCACGCCGAATAGCGCCGTCGCCAGCAGGCCCACCTTCAGCAGCGTTTTCTCCGGCGCATCAGGATCGAACGTCTTCTGATAGATGTCCTTGGTGAACACGGCGGCAAGCGCGTTCAGATCCGAATCAACCATGGACATGGTTGCAGCGAACATCGAGGCTACGAAGAGCCCCAGCAATCCGGGCATCAGGGACGGGAAGTACGTCTGGGCCATGAGCGCATAGGTCTCCTCAGGCTTCGCGACCTCACCCAGAACTATCGGGGAGGCCCAGACCGGGATGTAGATGATGATCGGATACACCAGGTACATTGCGCCCGACAGCAGGGCCGCCTTCTTGGCATCTCGCGGAGCACCGATGGAGTAGAACCGCTGTGCCAGACCCCAGGTGCCGCCGTTGTAGCTGAGAGTGATGACGATGAGGAAAACCAGGATATACGCGGCGTTGTATTCCTCGCTGAAGAGGCTCCCGTGGCCGGCGGGCAACTGCGCCCACATGCTGTGCCAGCCGCCGACGGCCTGAAGCACCACCACCGCGAGAATCACCGTTGTGACGAACTGAACGATGAACTGGCTGAAGTCGGTGAGAATCTCCGCCCACAGCCCGCCGATGACGACATAAAGTATCGCCACAACGCCACAGCCGATGATAGTCGCATTCAGCGGCAGTTGCGTACAGGCCGCGACTACAATCCCCAGCGAGTAGAGCTTCATCCCCTCGTCCACGAATTTGATGGCGATGCCGCTCCAGGATATCAGCTGGTGCACGGGACGGTTGAAGCGCTTATCAAGGTATTCGACCGGCGTAATGACCTTGAGGCGTGCCCACCGTGGTGCCCATACAAATGCTCCGAGCATCATGGCCAGGAAACAGGGAATCGCGAATAGAGTCCAGACATTGAACCCGACGGTGTAGGCGACGCTGGCATAACCGACAAACGCAAACGCGCTATAGCCGGAGATGTGGTGTGACACTGCCGCAAGCCACCATGGGACCCGATGCCCGCCGGCGAAGTAATCATCCAACCCCTTGATGCGCGAACGCACGACAAATCCCACAGCAGCCACAAACATGAGGTACACAATGACGACGCCATAGTCAACACCAGTCATTGGACATGCCGCTCCTTTGTTATACCTGCCCGGCGCACTATTCGTCACCGACAGTGTCATTCCCTCCCGGATTAATCCACCCTCGGCATGCCGCCCGACATCGCGGGGAGGATTCCGGCGTGGCGGTGGCCAATAGATTAGATGTATGCAGAGCCGCTAACGATCCGACAGTCCCGATACTGATGTCATGAGGTGGTACCTCCATGCGCGCTGAATTCTCCAGACCGGCCACGACGCTGCTGGCTCTTCTGCTGATTGGTACCGCACATGCCGCCGACGACCTCAATTGCATCCAGCAGCCGACTTTCTGGATAGTCGGCCAGCAAACCCGCATCATGATCCAGACCCCCGCCGATTGCGAAAAGCTGGACGTAAAGTATCCCCCCGAGCTTGCACTCTTCGACCGCTGGCCTCACAAGCCCGGCGACACCACGCAGCGGTTCTATTTCCGGGCCCTCAAGCCACTCGACAGCGGGGAGATGCTTTTCTCCGCCGGCCCGCACTCGCTAGCCCTGCCGGTGCGCGTGCTCTCGTGGCAGCAAGTGATGACGGAGCGTTTCGAAGTCCCGCTGAACCCGCCGGGGGCTTCCACCCGAGGCGGCATTCATTGGGGCGACAAACTCATACTCCCACGCACTTTCCCCATAGATGGCGATGACGAGCACAAAACCGCCCTGAGCTCAATCACCCCCGAAGAGTTGGAGCAGCAGCGAGCCGACCTCATGAAGAATTTGCGGGCCCATGCCGAAAGTCGCATAGCCCTGACCGAAGATATCGGCAAGCTCTTCCATTCCCTCCCTGAATCTACGATACCCCGCGCCGTGTATGTCAACAACCCGGTATATCGGGCTGAGGACCCCGAGCCGGCGAAGGGCTGCCCCGTATGCGGGACCAAAGTCTTCGAGGGCCGCTCGGCATTCTACCCCTGGGTACTGGACCGCGAGAACCGCCCCCTCAAGGTGCAATGTCCTGAGTGTCAACGCTGGTTCCCCAGCAACGACTTCGCCGCCGGTGACATGACCAGCGGCGAATTCCCGGATGACGGATGGGGCTACTTCGACGACAAGGGGCGCCCATATTCCTTCGTCGGGTACTACGTGCTGCACAACTACCGGGGAGGCGAGCGCCGCGCCGAGGAGTTCTCCCGCTACTACCTGGCATCCGGCGACCGCCGTTGGGCACGGGCCTCAGCGGTCCTCCTGTTCCGCGTCGCCGAGCAGTACCTGAACCTGGCACTCAACATCAATCAGCGGGAGCGCTACATGCGTGACAACATGTGGCGCGGAACTATTCCGCCGCAGGGCACGCCCCCGCCCAGCTCCGCTTCCTGGTTCTCTCCGGGCCTCTATCTCGATGCCGTATGGTCGGTCGGGCTCGACAGATTATACGCCCCGGCCTTCGAGCGGATTCTCGACTACCTCAACCAGGACGACCCGGAGCTGCTCAGCTTCCTCCAGGAAAACTACCATCCCGAGATGCGCACAATGCAGGATGTGCGCAACTTCATCGAGACCGGCTACTTCCGCACCGCCGCCCAGGGAGTACTCGATTACTCGCTGTCCGGCAACGGACCCGTCGAGCACGCCATGGCGATGAGGCTGGCTCTCTTCCTCAATACCCCGCGCGCCATCGAGTTGGTTGACTGGGTCTTCAACAACTCCACAAGCGGAATGCGTTACTACCTGCCCAACAACTTCTTCATAGATGGTGCGGGCTACGAGTCACCGGGCTACAACAATGCCCACTACGGGGGCACTCTGATGCTCGCCGACATGCTCGAGCGCGTGACCGAGCTGCGCCCGAAGCAATACGCCGCCGCGAGCTTCCCGGCACTGACCGAAGACCCCAAGTACAAGTACATGTTCGACCACAACATCAACATATCGCTGATCAGCCGCACCTACGCAAACGTTGGTGATGACGGCGACCTGGCCGATACCGACCCACTGCCCATCAGAGCGGGAGCCTCG
>CAZCJS010000163.1:0-9601 GCA_964498775.1 uncultured Armatimonadia bacterium | reverse complement strand
CAGCGTCGAGATGGTAATGATGCAGATATTGATGCCGACGATGGCTGCGGTCAGAAACTCTCTGTCGCGCACCAACTCGTATAAGACAGCACTTCTCGGGTCGCCGTTCTTCAGCAGCGCGCGCAAGCGAATCCTGCTGATGCCCAGCAGCGCCGCCTCCGACATCGACAGAAGAGCGAGGCCCAGAAGACAGGTAGCTATCACCACATATCCGACAATTGGCAGTAATAACGACGATGGGTCATCCACGACTTAGCCCATACCCCCTAGTTGTGTCGCTGGCGCTGTGCGTGCTTATCCAGCACGCGTGTCTTCTCAATGCGCGTCTCCGTCACTTGCTCGACCGTAATCCGCAAATCATCTGCCTCGAAGGTTTCGCCGGCGTCCGGTATGTGTCCTGCCAGATCCAACAGCCAGCCGCCTAGCGAGTCAAACTCCGTCACTGGCAATGGGCGGCTGATGTAATTGGCCAGGATCCGTAGACTCACGCCCGCGTCACAGACATATTCACCGACCCCGACCTGCACCACTTCCGGCTCTTCCTGGTCATACTCATCGAGAATGTCTCCGACTATCTCCTCGAGCAGGTCCTCCACTGTCACCACACCGGCGGTGCCCCCGTACTCATCGTGGACCACAGCGATCATCTGGCGGGCGCCTTGCAGTTGCTTGAGTGCCACGTCAGCAGACAGCGTCTCCATGACGTGATATGCCGGCCGAGCCGCCAGCTTGCACGGCTTGTTCATCTCTCCGGCGACAAGATACGGTAACAAGTCCTTCAGCGACAGAATGCCCACGATATTGTCCGGCGTCTCATCGTACACCGGCAGCCGCGTGTGGCGCGACTCGATGCCCGTACTCAGTGCCGTTTGCAGTGATTCATTCTGCTCAACACAAACCATATCGCGACGAGGTGTCATCACCTCGCTGACTTTCTGGTCACCGAAGTCCAGCACCCCCCGCAGCATCCGCTTCTCCGATGCTTCCAGCTCCCCCTGCTCCTCCCCGGCCTCGATCATTTCCTTCAACTGCTCCTCGCTCACGCTCGGAAGCACGCTGCCCGCGCGAACCCCGACCAAGCGCAATAATCCCCGGGCCGTGTTCGAAATGATGAATACAGCCGGCGCCATTATCACCGCGATGATGAATACCGGGGCTACCATAATGCGTACCGCCCGCTCTTCATTACACGCCGCCCAGTGCATCGGTGTGGCCTCGCAGAAGGTCAAGATGATGAAGGTCATGATCAGAAACGCCACCAGCGGCCCCACTGCTACCCCCAACCATGTACTGAAAACGCCTGTGGCGATCCGCTCTGCCATGTAGTTACACGTTGTGATGCCCAGTATCAGCGTTGACAGCAGGATGGCCCGGTGTCCGTGAAAATACGAAATGACGCGCGCCGACCAGCCTCCTGTCTGCCGCCACTGCTCCACGCGGCTGCGGCTGATAGTGAGAAAGCCCACCTCCGAAGCCGTGAAGAAGGCCGAGCTGAGCAACAACAGCAGCAACACGACTATCTGCCCAATAGTGGTCAATTCCAACCAACTGCAGCCCCTTTTGTGGCACCTAACTTGTGCCGACCAAATGATGGCCAGGCCGGCCTTCTCAATGCAGACAATTATACCATACGGTGTCCGGCGAGCAAAACACGGATGCGCGCTCTGTTCACTGACTTTCTGATTTCGTCTTTTTGGCCATATTCCCTGCCGAATTCACGCCCATAGTGCAGCCGATACACTGCACTCAGCCTAACATCACCTACCCCCGGTGGGCAATGTGCTGAGTGTAAATGCGCGACACCGTGCCAGACTGGCACGGTGCCGTTTGCTTGCGCGACATCATTCGTCTGAATGTTGATAGAAGGTCTCCATGACCCAAACCGTCAACGCCGGCCGAACCGGCGGTTAGAGAACTATCGCTTTGAGAACTGCTTGCGCCGACGAGCGCCTCGGCAGAACTGTTTCTTGCGCTCCTTCGCTCGTGGATCTCGTGTCAACAGCCCGAGCGGACCCAGTTTCAGGCGATAGCCCTCATCAAGAGCCACTAGCGCCTTGGCAATGCCGTGACGCAGCGCATCAGCCTGACCGGCTATCCCTCCACCCTTAGTCTTGGCCATCACATCCACCTTGTTCTCCAACTCGGTAGCCACCAGCGGCTGCAGCGCCCGTTTGACAAGACCAAAGCGCGAGAAGTACTCCTGCAGCGACATCCCGTTCACCTTGACGTTGCCCTCGCCCGGAGTAATCCAAACGCGCGCCACCGACGTCTTCCGCCGACCCGTACCATATACCTTTTCCGTGCTCTCTAGATCCAGCAAGATAGGTCCTCCTCCAAATCATCCGACCTCGCTTCGGAGGCCAAAGTTGCCAGCCATACTGCAGTTGGGTGCATCTACATACTCAGCGACTTGGGCTCCTGGGCGCCATGCCGGTGTTCTGAACCCGCATATACTTTCAGCTTCCTCAGCATCTTTCGTCCGAGAGTGTTGTGTGGCAACATACCCTTGACGGCCTTGATGATAACCTTGGTGGGCGCCTCGGCCAGGAAGTGGGCGTATTGCTGTTCCTTTAGCTGCCCAGGGCGCGTGCTGGTCCGGTAGTATATCTTCTGCCGCAATTTGTCGCCTGTCAACACGACCTCGGAGGCGTCCGTGACGATGACAAAATCGCCCGTATCAACATGAGGAGTGTAGCTCGGCTTGTGTTTGCCGCGCAGTACGGCCGCAACGCGCGCGGCAAGACGGCCCAGCGGGATGCCGCGTGCGCTGATTATCCACCAGTCTTGCGTTACGTCTTCTTTTCTTGCAGAGCCCGTCTTCTGATTCTTCATTCAAAAGCCTCCGAGAAGCTTCGCCATCATTTGCTGCCTAATACTCCACTCGCACCAGACACAGTCCCTGTGGCGGCGCAGTCGGAGAAGCTTTGCTCCGATCGCAACCGTCGAGAATCTCCCCCACGTCCGCCGGACTCAGAGCGCTACGTCCCACATCTACCAGTGTCCCGACAATGTTTCGAACCATCTTGTACAAGAAGCCATTACCGCCAATGCGACACTCTATCAAGTCACCCTCACGCTCGACGCTCAAACGGAACAACTTGCGCACCGTCGTCTTAGCAGAGCTGCCCGCGGCGGCAAATGCGGCAAAGTCATGTTCCCCCAGCAGGTGCCGGCCGGCCTCCAACATCAAGTCTTCATCCAACGCCTCGCGCACGTGCCAGGCAAACCGGTTGATAAAAGGCGACCGCAGTTCCCGATTCAGAATGCGATACGAGTATAACTTCCCCCGTGCGCTGTGAGATGCGTGGAACTCATCCGGGACTTCGACACACTCCAATACCGATATGGCGCTAGGTAGCACATTGTTGGTGGCCTCGATTAGCGCCACCTCCGGAATCGGGTTGGATGTGCGCAGCGTTACCACCTGCCCCAGCGCGTGTACGCCCGCATCCGTCCGGCCCGCCCCCGTTACCTCTATCCGGTGTTGCAGTACTTCGCTGAGACACTTCTGCAGTTCAGCTTGAAGCGTCGGTGCCCCGCGCTGAATCTGAAACCCCGAGTAATCAGTGCCATCGTACTGCACCGTCAACGCTATCTGGCGCATTGCCCGTCAACACCGACTCCCGCTCTACTCGGTCAGCTCCAGGATCGCCATCTGAGTACCGTCACCGCGCTGTTTGCCCGCGCGAGTGATCCTCGTATAGCCACCCTCCCTGTCAATGAAGCGAACAGCGATCTCATCAAACAGATGCCTGACGAGGTCCTTGTCGCTGATCTCGGCCAGCACCCGACGCCGTGCGGCAAGGTCGCCACGTAGCGCCAGAGTGATAAGCTTGTCCGCAAAGCGTTTCGACTCCTTGGCCTTGGCCAGAGTAGTTTTAATCTGGTCATGACGGAATAGTGCAGCCACTTCGGAGCGCAGCAATGCCATCCGCTGGTCCGTCGCCCTACTCAGCTTCCGATAGTCCTTCTTGTGCCTCATCGCATTTGCCTCTATTCGTCCTCGTCGTCCGCATCAGCCAGCTGTAAGCTGTAGTTGTCGAGCCGTTGTAAGACTTCCGCAAGCGACCGCTTCCCAAAATTCCGGATCGCAAGCAGTTCCTTCTCCGTTCTCTGTACCAAATGCCCCAACGTGTCAATGCTCTCCTTCTTGAGGCAGTTGAACGTGCGCACCGAGAAATCCACGTCCTCGATGGGTATATCGTGCTGCTTGACCGCGACCGGCTGCTCGTCCGGTAGTTCGTCTTCTTCGGACGGCAACTCATCGTCGGTCTCTAACAGCACACGCATGTAAGACCAAATCTCTCGTGCCGCCATCCGCAAAGCCTGATCCGGTCGTACTGTGCCATCGCCCCAGAGTTCAATAATCAGCCGGTCGAGGTCAGTGCGACTGCCCAGCCGCGTCGGTTCTACGCGATAGTTGGCACGATGGATGGGCGAGAAGACCGCGTCAGTCGGTACCACATCTACGCCACGCTTACCTCGCTCCCGGTCATCAGCCTGTACGAAGCCGACTCCGCGCGACACCCACATGTCAACCTCAAGCTCCGCCTCGTCAGTAGTCAGTTCGGCTATGTGTAACTCCGGGTTGACAATTTCAACCCCTGCTGGAGCCTCAATATCGGCCGCCAATACCTCGCCTCGGCCCTTCGCCCGAATTTTCATTACCAGGTCAGCATCCTCATCAGCACTGTCCTCGATGCGGACCGCGATCTCCTTGATACTCAACAGAATCTCTGTGCTGTTCTCAACAATGCCCGGCAACGTCGAGAACTCGTGCAGAACGCCCGCAATACGCACATCCGTCACCGCCGCCCCGGCGATATAGGCCAAGACCACTCTGCGCAACGAGTTGCCCAATGTATGTCCGAAGCCACGTTCCAGCGGCTCTATTGAGAACTTGCCGTACTTGTCATCCAAGTGCAGTCCGAGTACCTTCGGACTTATCCCTTCTCGCATTCCAACGCTCCTCTATCTGGGTCCCGTGTGTCTGACAAAACCGGCCCAGCGTGTCAAAGTGGCCACAAATATCACTAACGCGAGTAGAATTCTATCACCTGTTGTTCATTGGCTTCTATGCCGGCCTCCGCAGCATCCGGTAAAGCTACCACCGTGGCAGTGAGGTTAGTGTAGTCCACCTGTAACCACGCGGGGACTGCCGCCGCCCCGGCATTTGCTACAGCCTGCGCCAAGGGGTCAATCTCCTTGCTCTTCTCGCGTACCTTGATCACATCGCCAGGTCGCACCGCGTACGACGCGACGGTCACTACCCGCTCATTGACCGTGATATGCCGGTGACTCACCAGCTGACGTGCCTGCGCTCGACTGCTCGCCAGGCCAGCCCGGAATACGGCATTGTCCAGCCGCCCCTCCAGCGCCTGCACCAACAGGTCACTCGTCACGCCCTCCTTGCGCTCTGCACGACGAACGTACCGCCGAAACTGCTTCTCCCGCAACCCGTACGCCTGCTTCATCTTCTGCTTCTCACGAAGCTGCTGCGCATAGTCACTTGGCCGCCGACGCCGGCGATTATCTCCGCCCTGTCCCGGCGCGTATCCCTTGCGCTCAAAGGCGCACTTCGGCGAATTACACCTGGCGCCCTTCAAAAATAGCTTGGTGCCCTCACTACGACAAATCCGACATACGGCTGCTCTGTTTCTTGCCATCTAAATGGCTCACCTCCAAAGAATCCTTACATCTCGCCGCCGCGACTAAACGCGACGCCTCTTGGGCGGCCGACAACCATTGTGCGGAATTGGCGTCACATCCTTGATGTTGCCGATCGCCAAGCCCGCGCCCTCCAGCGCACGAATCGCTGTCTCCCGCCCGGAACCCGGCCCCTTCACGAAACAGTCCAGCCGCTGCACACCGAACTCCTGCGCCTTCCGCACTACTGCCTCTGCTGCCAACTGCGCTGCAAACGGTGTATTCTTCTTCGTGCCCTCAAACCCGATCGTTCCCGCACTCGACCAGCACAGCACATTGCCCTGCTGGTCCGCTATTGAAATAATCGTGTTATTGAAGGTGGACTTGATGTAGGCACGACCATACGGAGCCTGTACCTTCGCCCGCTTTCCGCCCTCAACTTTTTCATCATCTGTTGCCATTGCTTTGCCTCCAATTATACCTAACCACTGCGTGCGCAGACTACTTCTTCAGTACCCGCTTCTGTACCGATACCGTCTTCCGCCTGCCCTTGCGCGTGCGCGCATTTGACCGCGTACGCTGCCCGCGTACCGGCAACCCGCGCCGATGTCTCATCCCCCGATATGTACCGATCTCCACCAACCGCTGGATATTGGTCTGCACCTCCCGGCGCTTGTCACCTTCGATCGTATAGTCGCGCTCGATTATCTCCCGAAGCTTGGCCACTTCGCCCTCGGTGATATCCCGCATGCTGGTGTCGCCGGCCACGCCCGCCTTCTCGCAAACATCTCGCGCCGTCGAGCGACCGATACCGTAGATGTACGTCAACGCTATATCCAACCGCTTGTCCCTAGGTAGATCCACTCCCGCTATCCTGGGCACTTAGACTCCTCCTTCAGAACTCTACAGGCTGCCCCACAGCATTGTGCGCAGCCTCGCTTCCCGCTCAGCCCTGCCGTTGCTTGTGGCGCGGATTCTCACAGATTACCCGCACTACACCCTTCCGGCGCACGATCTTACACTTGTCGCAACGCTTTTTCACTGACGCTTGCACCTTCATCATGACCACCCTCTCCCGCCCCACTTCTACGGTGAGGAAGATTCTGCTTTGTCTTCAGATCCGAATTGCAGCTACTTGTGCAACCAGGTGATGCGCCCTCGTGTCAAGTCATACGGAGAAAGCTCCACGGTCACCTTGTCGCCGGCCATAATCCGGATAAAGCGCATCCGGATCTTACCCGATACATGCGCCAATACCTCGTGACCATTCTCCAACTCCACAGTGAACTTCGCGTCAGGCAACTTCTCCTTCACTGTCCCGAGAGCCCGAATCGGCTCATTGTTCTTCGCTGCCATAGGCTTGATAGCCACCTCAGTCGCGCGGCGTAAGAATCTGCGGTCCTGCCTTAGTTACCACTATCGTATGCTCGAAATGAGCGCTCAAGCTGCCGTCCGTCGTCCGCGTTGTCCAGCAGTCCCCGTCATTCATCACGTTGGGGCCACCAATGTTGATCATCGGCTCGATTGCCAGCGTCATGCCCGGACGTAATGTCAACTCGTAATCCGCGAACTCCCCTGCCTGATAATAATTGGGCACTTGCGGCGGCTCGTGCATCTGGCGCCCTATCCCATGTCCGAGCAACTGTCGCACAACACTGTACCCATGAATCTCAGCGTGGCCCTGCACCGCCATCGAGATGGCCTTCAGGCGGTGTCCCACAACTGCCTCCTCGATTCCCTTCTGCAACGCTTCCTGCGTCACCCGCAGCAAACGGCCCGCCTCTGCCGATACTTCGCCAATCGCCTTAGTGGCCGCGTTGTCACCGTGAAAACCTCCCCAAGACGCGCCTACATCAACCCCGACTATGTCTCCTTCTCGAACTAGCACGTCAGCCCTCGGAATGCCGTGAACCACGACATTGTTGATCGAGATACATGTGCTCGCCGGGTAGCCATGAAAGCCTTTGAAGCTCGGAACTGCTCCGGCCTCGTGGATTACCGCTTCCGTCAACTCATCAACTTCCAAGGTGCTTACACCTGGCACCAGCGCATCTAGCGCGGTCTGCAGCGCCAGCGCACTGATCCTGCCCGCCTCTGCCATGACCTCCAGTTCGTCTGCACTCTTGCGGCTGACATCCAGACGTTTGCGGCGCGGTCCACCCATGTTTTCCCGGCTATCATCAATTGCCTGCAACTGCAGCTCAACTCAGCCTGGCAAGTACCACACGGTGGACGTCTTCCGGTGTGCCACTGCCGTCCACTTCAAGCAGCAGGCCTCTGTGTTTATAGTAATCGATCAATGGAGCCGTCTTCTCATGATACGTTCGCAGCCGCTCAGCAATAGCCTCGGCCTGATCGTCGCTGCGCTGATAGATCTTTCCGCTAGCGCACTTTGGGCACGCATCCCCCACATCAACACCGTCGCGGTCGAGATGGAAGATAGCTTCACATGAATCGCACATCCGCCGCCCGGAAAGTCGCCTAATGAGCACTTCGTCGGCGACCTCAATATTCACGACGACCAGTTCGCCCAGCTCCAGGTCTGCCATGACCTGTCCAAGTGCTTCTGCCTGGGCGATAGTCCGCGGGAAACCGTCCAATAGCACGCCCTGCTCGCCAATGTCCTCTCGTGCCAGTCGCTCACGAATCACTCCGATGACCAGCTCATCGGGAACCAGGTCCCCGGCATCCATATAGGCTCTTGCCTGCCTCCCAAGCTCCGTCCCGTTGGCAACAGCATCCCGCAGGATGTCCCCGGTGGACAAATGCACGAGCCCATATTCCGCGACCAAACTGCTCGCCTGTGTGCCCTTGCCCGCTCCTGGGGGGCCCAGCAGTATCACATTTCTCTCAGCTATTGCAAACATCTCCCTGCTACTTAGAGGAAGCCTTTATAGTGTCGCATCAACAAGTGCGCTTCGATCTGCTGCATGGTGTCCAGCGCCACACCGACGACAATCAGCAACGAAGTGCCTCCAACAAGTGAGAAAGTCGTGACACCCGTGATCGGCCCGATGTAATACTGCGCCAGGGCAACAAAGCCCAAAAACAGAGCGCCCGCAAGCGTGATACGGTAGAGAATCTTGTCCAGGTAATCCCGTGTCTTTTCGCCTGGGCGGATCCCTCGTACGGCCCCCCCGTTCTTCTGCAGGTTCTCTGCTATCTGCTCCGGGTTGAATGTTACCGCCGTATAGAAATACGTAAACACCACTACCAGAAGGAAATACAAAAACGACGCGAACCCGTTTCGCCCTGGCGTCGTGAACTCCACTATCGAGAAGATCACGCCCTGGATCGTTCCCTCCGCCAGATTGAATGTGTTCGTCAAGAAACCAGTTACCGAAGGTCCCTGCAGTAGGTTGGCCAGAGTCGCCGGGAACAGCGCCACTGAGATGGCGAAAATTATCGGGATCACGCCCGCCTGGTTCACACGCAGCGGCAGGTGTGTCGTCTGCCCGCCCCAGACCTTATTACCCTTCACGCGCTTCGCATACTGCACCGGGATTTCCCGCTGCGCCTGCTGAACCTTCACAATGCCATAGGTTATCGCCACGAATATCACTAGCAAAAACAGCACGTTTGCCAGCCCAATTTCCCCGCCCTTCCACAGCGTGATCGTTTGGATGAGTTCCTGGGGCATGACCGCCATGATACCAACAAAGATGATCAGCGACACCCCTTGACCTATTCCCTTGTCGGTGATCTCGTCACCGAGCCACATCAGGAAAGCCGTACCTGATGTCATCATCAGCACCGCAAAAACCATGTCCGTCATCCCGCCGGTAAACGCTCCTGCACTGCGGAACCAACCTATCATTCCCATTCCCTGCAGCACTGCGAGGGCGACCGTCATATACCGCGTCCAGCGGTTGATCTTCTTCTGCCCGTATTCCCCCTCTTTTTGTAGCTCCTCCAACTGCGGAATCGCCATAATCAGCAGCTGGAAGATAATCGA
>CAZCJS010000162.1:0-9640 GCA_964498775.1 uncultured Armatimonadia bacterium | reverse complement strand
GCCCTGGTTGGCCGGTGCAAGTAGTCAGTCTGGTCGGAGGTAAGTAACCTCACGTCGCCCTCGGCAACGCCGGCATATTCACGAAGCGCGGAAACAAACCCCTTGGCATCACACACCGCCGCACGCAGTGAGGTTATCTGTGGCGAATCGTATTCATCGATCCCTATGACCACGGCCACGATGCGTGCCTGCGCACATGCCGGTATCACGATGAGCGCGGCCACAATCACCATCCATTTAATCCGTAACATGTGCTCCCTCCATCACTGGAATTGCCCAGCTCATGTCGTCGCGGGCCTATCAGCTTCGGCAGCCACACCTGCAACCCAACGACATGCAACTAACGACAACGCAGATGCAGAATATGGAGGCCACCAGGCTTCAGAGCTCAATCACTAACGGCAACTGGCCGATACGCGGAAGCCGAGTGGGAAGCCCATGAATCCAGGTTCGCGACAACTGCGGTTTGACGCATTACAGTTGCTGCCGACGTTACAGTATGTGCCACCGCGCACTACCTTCTGCAAACCACTACGCGGGCCCGGCGGATTTCTTGGTGCCGCCCTCCTATAATACGTTTCTTCGTACCAATCTGCGGTCCACTCAGACACATTGCCCGCCATGTCCAGAACTCCACACCAACTCACGTCATCACCAATGCTGCCGACTGCAAACATGCGGCTCTTTTCACCTCGGTTGTTAGCGTTGCAGCACTTATTGCTGTCCCATTCTTTTCCCCACGGATAGCGCAGACTCTCCGGGCCACGCGCTGCATATTCCCACTGCGCTTCCGTGGGCAAGTTCAACCCATAGTGGTCGCAATACGCCTTGGCACCGTACCAACTCACGCCCACGACGGGATGATGCTCCCAGCCTGGGTTTGCCCGATAGCCATCACTGGCCAGCTCAATCTCACAATATGGACTCACCATATCCAGCCACTTGGTCATATCTTTGTTGTCAGATTCGTTTAGGAAAGTGGCGTACTGCGCATTCGTCACTTCACACTTGCCGATCCAGAATCCATCGAGATCGACATAATGGGCGTAGAGTTCGTCGGCCTGGTGACTGGCCGTTACACCGAAGTCGCCAAACTCCTTGATCTGGTATTGCACATCTTCGCGTGTACTTCCCATCCGGAATCTACCGCCCGGCACCCAAACGAATTTCCCACCATCCGGACCCGTTAGCTCCTCACCTCCACGACTCCCCGGCCGCTCCCAGGGCTTCACTGAAGGCACTGGCTGTGGCTGAGGTGTCGGCGGGCGCTGCGGGCCGCGTGGGGGAACACGCACAAGCATGATGTCACCCTGGACTGCAGAGACGTACTTGGGATGCTGCTGCAGCCCGCGACCCGCCGCCCACTTGCGGGTCTTGTGCCATACATAGCGGTTTAGCTCACTGGCGAGCACGACGCCGTCGTCGTCAGCATCGGCAGCGCCCCCAAGTCCCTCCGCCAGGAAGTAGCTGAACGCCCCATGGCCCTGCTCCTTCCACTCGTACGAGCGCTCATCTTGCTTGCACGAGGCTAGTGTTACCAAGCCCTCGGCATCCTCAAACAACGCCTGTGCGGTGGCAGAACCCATCACATCCACGTCTCGGCCCGCCCCGCTGTGACAGGTATCAACGATCATGACTCGCTTTGTCGCCTTGCACTGGCGCAGGTATTCCTTAACCGTCTCCAACGGGATGCCGGTGACAGCCGGGTTAGTGAGGGTGGCGTCACTGGGGAGCAAGAAGCTGCGGCCCTGGCTATCAGTGCCATGGCCGGCGAAGTAGAACAGGACGGTATCACCCACCACCGGCTCGGCAAACCAGGTCGTCAGATAGGAGAACAGACGACTGCGAGTGGGTTTGTACAGCGGATCAGTCTGGCTGTCGGAGAGCAGGATGACATTTTCGGAGGCAAAGCCTTCAGGCGCTTCGGTCAGTACCTCATAGATCATCTGCGCGTCCTGTACGGCGCACTCCAGGTCCGAGATGCCGGCATCCTGGTACTCGTTGATCCCGACGACAATCGCCCATTTCTCAGCGTGGCATGAAACAGCCATGCCCAACAGCAGAACCACGAGGACCCCCAAGCAGTATTTGGGCATCGGGGCACCTCCTTCGTCGTGACATCGTTGTCAAGCCGTGGTCACAGGCCCGTAAATATCACGGTGTCAGGGAGAAATCAGAGTTGGCAGGCAGCAGGAATGGCTCCTGTGCGCCGCTAGTATAAGCTCTGACATTCTCATGGGTATACTGATACAGTTCCCGGACCGTGACCTTGCCGTCGCCATCAGCGTCTGCATCTCCTGTCAGTCCTTCGGCCAGGAAGTGAGTGAAGACTCCTTGGGAAAGATTGCTGCTCTCCTGAGAGGTCTGATCTGGCTGGCTGGCAGCTATAAGACAAACGCCTTCAGGGACTACCTCACGGGATGCGAGGCCCCATTCCATCGGCCCGAAGCCATCGGTGAGATGGACAAGTGCCGATCTGGTGGTGGGGGCAATGGACTTGATGTTGCGCGCCGACCCGCCGGAGAAGCAGGTGTCGGTTATCTCGATGATGCGGTCGCACTTGATGCGACTAACTGATTGGCCGTAGTCATCGTCGCGGAGGTTGCCATCATAGAGGCATAGGAACTCGTCCTGCCCGTCTTCTTCATCGCCATTATCGTCAGGCCCATGGGTGCCGTGGCCGCTGAAGAAAATATAGGCAACATCGTTACGGCCGACCTTCTCTGCCAGCCAGTCGAGGCCTTCACAGAAGCCATCGCGAGTTACTTCCCCGTCCAGCACCATACGAATGTTACTGCGCGGCACCTTCAAGTGTTCCTGGAGGACTTGCGTGAACAGCCGCGCATCGTCATCGGTGTAGTTGAGGTCATGCATGTTGCCCGGGTAATCAGCTACTGCCGCAACGAAGGCCCAGACCTGCTGTGCCTGGCCACCACCGCCGTCGGCAGGTTCAGTACCGATCTGGAAGGTGACCTGGTCAGAAGCCCACTCACTGCTGGCGGACTCGACGAGCACATCCCGGACGCGCGCCATCAGGACCCGCCCGCTGCCCGCTGGCGCGGTCATAAAAACACTGCGTGAGTTCTCGTAGTTAACGAGGTCAGCGGGCGTCAAGTCCAGCCGCTGGCTAGTACCCACGACCACAATCCGCTCGGTTCCCACCGGTGGGCTAACCACATAGCGAAAGCCATCGCTCGCGCTTGGGAAACTGACCTGCGTTCCGGCCCTGATGCGATTGTCGGAACGGTAGCGGTTGGGGAGCAGCACCGTCACATTGCCGCTCGTCCCGACGTCAAAGATGGTGGCGTAGCAGGCGCTTTGGGACCGGATTTGGAGAGTCAACGGGTCACCGGGCTTGTAGCGACGGCTGGGACGGTCCACATCAACCGAAATTTGAAACGCTGTGTCCGGATTCTCCGGCACGTCGTTGGCAGTGATGACCACATCTCTGTTCTGCGCCAGTACCAAGCACGGCAACGCGAGCAGGCAAAGCAGTGCGGTACACAATCGCCGTGTCATCTGCCTCACCTCCCTCGTCATTTCTTATCAACGATGCGAAACACACACCAGGCATCAGTCCAGCCGTCTTCCGGCAACTGCTGCATGACCATGTTCAGGTCGCGTGTGTAGTCTTTGACGGCTTTCTCCACTGGCTGGAAAACCTGCCCCTGCTGCTGAGTGCCCACCTGGTCCTCGAACGGCTTTGTCGAGGCGATGAGCTTGAGCATCTCAGTGCCGATCGGCTCGCCAGCCTTGTATTGGAAGGGGTCTGTTTGGGCAGGAATCGAGTAAACCTGATTGGCTCTGACACGATTGTCAGTATGGAACTGATTGGGATAGATCCGCGTCAGCTTGCCACTGGTACCCAGATCCAACACCAAAACATGAGCGTCCCTGTTTACCTTGAACAGGATCGTAACCGCCTCACCGATAGCATACTCACCTTTCGGTCTGTCAACCCATATCTGCGCCTCAAATGGCGCATTGGAATTCTGCACAGTCTGTAATTGCTCACCCGATGGCGGAAGTTGGCCCGGCTCAGGCTGTTGCGGCTGGGGTTGCGGCTGGGGTTGCGGCTGAGGTTGAGGTTGGGGCTGAGGTTGAGGTTGGGGCTGAGGTTGAGGCTGGGGCTGAGGTTGAGGCTGGGGCTGTGCGGAACTGCCCAAGGCGATCTGCTGCACAGTTGGATAGGCTAAATACGGGTTGGCACCCCGTTGCTGGAGTGGGAACCAAGCGAAGTCGGGATGTGAACTCCGGCTGCTGCCGACCCATTCTCCTGAACCGAGAATGATTTTGCCCTCGCGTATTCTAACCGTGAAGCGCAAGTCCCAAGTCAGGTCCCGAGTGCCCACATGATCCGGAGACACATTGTCGTCCACGCCGATCAGCGTCATCCGGCAGTTGTATTTGTCATCGGCGACAGGCCGGTAGTCAACCTTGTAGGCATAGATTGGATGGTTCCAGACCTGCTCATCAGCGTTCATATCCAGTACCAATGGCAGGCCGTTGTCCCGTATGTGCATCTGTAGTAACTGCCACAGCAGACACGGTAGGATGTCGTCCCTATCCTCGGAACCGCGCCCATCGCCATACCGGTCGCCCCAGAAGTTTGCCGGGTCAGAAAAATGACAGGCCGTGAGCAGGCCCTTGTTGTCACCAACCTTAAACCCGATACCGGCGTAGGTTGTCGGGCCTGGTTCCTGGTCAATTATGGACGAAGAGGACCAAGCGTGGCAGTAGCCATGCCAACCGGGCGCTTCGGGCTTGTAGTGGTGCTGCAGATACCACTTGGTAGCACTTTCGCTCTGGTTACCGGTTGCCGTATCGTACTTCTCTAACGGTGCGGGCCGCCCGTCATATCCCAGCGCCAGTTTGCCCTGGTTCATGCTCCACCAGTAGCCCGACCACGGAGTGACACTCGCCTGCCCCCGATCCACATCTGCCATGCTCCCCACACTACACACCGCCATCATTATGACTACAGCTAGCAACGATGCTCTGGTCATCTTATTGCTCCTCCTTGCACTGCAGGTTCTGTCACACCCACCAACCAAGAACGCTGGGTCGGTGTCTCAGAGTACACTGGCCACGGCGACTTGGATCCGACGACCTGGACCGTCGTGAGGCCCGGCGCTTCCAGCGTCACCTTGAATAGCTTCTGCTCCACTTGCGGCGCACGCATGCTCGTCGCCGGCTCCGGCAGCATCTGACGTAACTGCGCAGAACTGATGTTCTCAACAGTCTGAGTCACATCCGCCTCGAAGACAAGCCCGCCAGTCACTGGCACCATCGCCTTGAAGGTCTTCTGTGTCGGCGCCGACTGTTGGGTACCACTCGCCTGCGTGGGTAGCTGCGTCTGGGACTGAGGTAACTGGCAGGGCGCGGGCCCCAGCTGGTAGAAGGCAGGTAGTTGACCCGAAGCGAACTGCTGAGTGACGATCTGCTCTTGGCCACCCACCGTAACAACGCTATCCACCTGCACGAGGTTGAGGTCTCGCTGATTCACATACAGCGTCATGAGAGGACCCGGCGGGCCTTGTTGCGCCGGCTGCCCTTGCTGGGTCACCTGTACCACATTGCACTGCTGGTTGGCCACCTGTTGCTCGCCGGTGACCTGGTACTGCCATTGCACTGGAGCCAGCCACTGAGGATCTCCCATCACCTGCATCTGATACGTCTGGGACTGCACCTGCCACTGCTGGCCCACCTGCCATGACGGTAACACATGTTGCTGTGTCTGCTGTTGTGCCCCCTGTTGTTGAGTTGCTCCGCTCTGCTGCGCGGGAGCCCCGCCGCGGTCTGCGGCCGCCACCCACCAACAAGTTGCCGCAACAAGCGTGACTACGCCAAGCCGTACAACTACCTGCCACCATCTACGCATTGCCATTCTCCTCCTTTGCTTGTGCTCGATGACGCCTTGAGACATCTACTATACACTATAGTGGCAATGTCCACAACCATTTTCTATAACTACTACTAAGTTGATTCTGCAGTCGGCGGGCGACGCTCTGCGTCGCCCGCAACGACAAGCTAACGTCATATGACCAACAGCAACAGCAAGGGCAACGGCAACGGCAACGGCGATTCAGAGTCCAGAGATCAGAATTCAGAGATCAACGGCTAACGGCAGCTCCCCGACACGCGAAACCCGCGGTAGCTGCCGAGCATGGCCGCGGCATTGGCGTTGAAGCGCTTCGCGCCACGGCAATAGCTGGCGCCGCAGAGACCGTTGCCGCCGCGGTAGACACGCCAACCGCCACTGTTCGGTCCCGCCGGATTCCTCGATGGCGCGCTCTTGTAGTAATCCTTCTGATAGCAATCCGCGCACCACTCATCTACATTGCCCGCCATGTCCAAGGCCCCGCACCAGCTTGCGCCCTGTGGGAAACTACCAACAGGAAACGGCCAACCATCCTTGCCCTTATTAAAGAGGTTGCAGCACTTACTCTCGTCCCACTGATTCCCCCAAGGATACACGCAGCCATTCGACCCTCGCGCCGCATACTCCCATTGAGCCTCCGTAGGCAATGACAGGCCAACCTTCCTACAGAACTCCTGGCAGTCATTCCAGCTTACATGCACCACCGGGTGACTGTCGCCCAGTGTGTTACCACCCGGTACGCTCCCCATCACCGACCGCCACTGCCCTACCGTCACCTCCGTCTTCCCGATCCAGAAACCGTCTAGCTGCACTTCGTGCACTGGCTTCTCATCACCCTCGCCATCATTGCTACCCATCCGGAAGCTGCCACCCGGCACCCACACCAGCTTCCCACCATGCGGGCCCGTTATCTCCTCACCCGCACGACTCCCCGCCCGCTCCCAGGGCTTCCCCGATGGCACCGGCTGAGGCTGGGGTTGAGGTGTCGGCGGCCGCGGCATGGGCGTGACCACCGGTGGGCGCTGAGGACCGCCCGGCGGTGCCCGCACCAGCATGATGTCCCCATGCACGGCTGAAACGCATTTCGGGTGTTGACTGAGATTGCGCCCCGCCGCCCATCGCCGCGTCTGCTCGAATACATACATATTTAATTCACTGGCGATAATCAAACCATCGCCGTTGGCGTCCGCTCGCCCACCCAGACCATCGGCAAGGAAATAGCTGAACGCCCCATGCCCCTGCTCATCCCACTCATAGGAACGCTCTTTCTGGTCACATGAGGCCAGTGTCACCAGCCCTTCCGAGGCCTCAAATAGCGCGTCTGCTGTAACCGAGCCCATTACATTCACGTCGCGGCCCGCCCCACTGTGGCAACTATCCACGATCAGAAGCCGCTTGCGGGCCTTGCACTGCCGAAGCGCCTCTTTGACCATCTCCAGTTGGATGCCAGTCAGGCCCGGATTAGACAGCCGAGCGTCGCTAGGCAACAGGAAGCTCTGGCCCTGACTTTCGACACCGTGGCCGGCGAAGTACAGCAGTACCGTGTCATCCGCCGCAGGTTCCGAGAACCACGTGCTCAGAAAGCCAATGATCGCGCTGCGCGTCGGGCGGCGCAACTCTGCCGCTTGGTCGTCTGTCAGCAGGATTACATTCTGTGAAGGGAAGCCGTCTGATGCCCCCGTCAGAACGTTATACATGAGTCTCGCATCCTGAACCGCGTACTTCAAGTCCGAGATGCCCGCATCCTGATACTCATTGATCCCGATAATGATAGCCCATTTCTCGGCGTTGCTCAGACTCGCAGAACACAAGATTAGCAGAGCCACTGAAAGCCATCTCAAGCGCACCATGTTTGACGCCCTCCATATCATCTGCCATAGAACCTCTCATACGCAAACTTACTCGATAATGATAGCACATAATTGCAGCCGGCGGCCACGGTCGCACGTGCTACTGGCCGCCACCGGCTCTACGGCTGTCTTCGCCCTGCACACGATACGCGTGCGGTCGGGCAGGAACCGATCTGGAGCTGACGGGCACAGGCCGGGAGCCCTTGAGCACCCGACTTCTCACCCGGGTCCATAGGCCAGCTACTCGACACGCGAAACCCGTTGTTGTCGTTCGTGTTCTGGGGATTGTTGTAGTTGCGATTCGCGGCACGGCAGTTATTGTCGTTGTTGTTCCACGAGCCGCCCCGCAAAACACCCGCGTGTCTTAGTCGATCGGCCCCCTGCGTCAAGGAGCGCATACTCCTGAGTCTCCTCCGTATCATCAATGTGAACGCGCCAACCAACCGCCCAGTAGCTTACCGATCTCCGCCAAAAGCCTCGACACGTGTCCATATCTACGGATAGACAGGTCACCGAGGTCTTTCGCCAGGCGCAGCAGCACACGCAATGTCTGAAGCTCGGCATCCGCTGCGGTAAGAGCCTCCCTCCGCTCAGCACCCCGCACGGTGTTCGCCCGCACCAGACAATGAAACAACTCCAGTGCAGTGTTTTCTGTCTTCTCTGTCAGCGAATGCCGTCGGCTTTTTGGAAATCGTGCTGTCACCGGAAAAAGCCATGCAAGCATCTCATAGGTCTTCGCAAAGATGGGGCTTTCCTCCATCTTAGTCAATGATCGCGGCCGCCTTCTGCCCCAGTTCCTCAATCAGACCACTGCAGGCCGCGTGCTGGGCGTAGCCCTTCCAACCCATGAAAGATGCCAACACCTGTTTGGAACTGATCTCACCACTGCTGTACTCCTGTTCCAGTCTGCGCATCCTTCTATGTATCCTCTGCACGTTTGCGTGCTTGAGGCGTCGGTAGCCGGGGCGCACTACCATACCCAAAAACGGGATCCCGTGTCTGACCGGCATGATCACCGTCTTTCTGTCATGGATACACAGACGGAGTTTATGAAGGAAACTCTCTATCGCACTGCGCAACTTCTGCAGCTCTGACTTGCTGTTGCTGAAACAGAGCATGTCATCGGCGTAACGTACGTAGCCTTTGACCCTACAATCGTCCTTCACGAAGTGATCCACCAAATTCAGATATACATTGGCGAAGAACTGACTGGTCAAGTTCCCAATCGGCAATCCGCGAGGCCGCAATGCAGCAAACAGGTCGTCCCCGTCGAAATAAACCGGCCCAACACCTGCACTTGGCACCCCACAACCACTTTGCAGTATCAAAGCTATCAAATCAATCACGCCCTCGTCGGCGATACTCCGTCTCAGTATATTCAGTAGTGTATGATGGTCTATGCTCGGAAAAAACTTCACGACGTCGGTCTTGAGTACATACTCAAAACGATGTGCGAACTCCGTGCAACGCTCAAGGGCAGCATGCAGTCCCTTGTGCTTGCGGCAGGCATACGAATCAAAAATGAAGCTCCGCTCCAGCAGCGGTTCAATCACATTGCAAAGTGCATGATGGACAACGCGGTCGCGAAACGGTGCCGCGCTGATCATTCGCATCTTCGGCTCAAATATCCTGAAATGCCGATATACCCCCGGGCGATACGTACGTTCCCTTAATTCGTCCTGCAGGCACACTAGTTCAGCTTCCAAATTGTATTCGAACTGACATACATCTGGACGCGTCCGCTTGCCGCGGCGGCTCTTCCGAAACGCCTCCACCAAATTCTCCCACGCCCACACCTGCGAATAGAGATTACGGTGTGTCCGCGCCATTCTGCAATACCTCCAACACATGCAGATACCGCTTTTTTAACTGCCTCAGTTTATTGTAATTTTGATTCGGCGGGCGACGC
>CAZCJS010000161.1:0-9691 GCA_964498775.1 uncultured Armatimonadia bacterium | reverse complement strand
CGAACGCGTCCTCGGATTTGCGGAAGAACAATGAAAGCAGTTATCCTGCTGGCAGGTCACGGGACCCGCATGTACCCGCTCACTTACTATGTAAACAAGGGCATGATACCGCTGGCGGGGCGCCCACTCATCGAGCACATCATCATCAAGCTCGCCGAACAGGGCTTTGACGACCTCATCATCGCCGTCACCGCCTTTCCCGAACAGTTGCGCCACTACTTTGCCGACGGCGAGCGCTGGAATGTGCACATCGAATATGTCGAGCGCCCTCGGCCTTCACAGACAGCCGGCGAAGTGGCCGCTCTCGCAGGCAAACTCGCCCAGGAAGAGGCCTTCTTGGTTCACTACGGAGACATCATCTCCAATCTCGACTGTGCGGCCATGGCTGACAGGCATCTGCAGTCCCGCGCTACGGCCACCATTGGCCTCGTCACCGGCGTGCCGTTCCACGGTGGCGTTGCCGAACTCGATGCTTCCGACCGGCTGCTGAGCTTCGTCGAGAAGCCGCTGATGCAACAGCCCGTTCATGCCGCGATCAACGTATTCAGCCCGCGCGTGCTGGATTACTGCGCCGTCGGCAAGGACTTCAGCAATGACGTGATACCCGAGATGATCGCCGCCGGCGAAGAAGTCATTGGCTACCTCGACCCACAAGCCTATTGGCATGATGTCGGCAGACTCTCGGACCTCGATATTGTCGCCGACTTCTTGCAGAAACTGGGCAAGCCCTGGTAATACCCGTCATATCACGCTCCATGGAGATGACGCATTGAGCAGACGCAGCACTTGGCACCTGACATGGCTCGTTCTCGGACTGACCGTGTGCCTGTCCAGCGCAGCAGGCCGCTGCAGCGCCGACATCGTGGCCGATATCCTCACTCTGCAGGCCTCAAAGCCGCACAGCTACGACCAGTTCATCTCCGCAACCCGTGAACTGGCCGGCTCCGACCGTATCACCGCTGAAAAGATCGGGTACACCGGGAAGGGCCGCGCTGTCATACTTCTTGCCGTGCATCACCCGGAGCACAGAGACCTCCCACCCTCGGAGCATCCGCCCTGCCTTTTCATCATCGCCCGTCAACACGGTACCGAAGCGGCTGGCACCGAGGCGGCGCTGGCTCTCCTCCGCTACTTTGCCACCACACGCGATGAAGTCAGCCTCCGCATACTCCGGCAGCTTACCATCGTCACAGTCCCGATGGCTAATCCCGACGGTGTCGCTGCGGGCAGACGTAGCAACAGCGCCAACGTGGACCTCAACCGTGACTGGCTCGCGCTCAGCCAGCCGGAAACAACCACCATCGCCGCAGCCGTCGAGCGCTGGCAGCCACTTGCCGTTATTGACATGCACGAACTTCCCGCCAGTTCCCCCCGACCCGCCTTCGCCCGCAGCTTCGTCCAGACCATCGGCTATGACCTGACTGTGCCGCAGTGGATCAGCGCCGACTGCCACACCTGTACTCTGCGTATTGCTGACTGGATGCGCCGCTACAGCCTCCCCGCCAATTTCTACTATGATCAGAGCAACAGAACTAGAACGCTCTGCCACCGTTACTTCGGACTGGTCCGTGGTATCCCGGCTTTTCTATTCGAATCCAGTACCGGGCCCGGCCATCCGCTTCACGAGCGCGTCGCCTTCCACGTCCTCGGCACACTCGTGGTCGGCAATCATCTCATCCATAGCTACTACAACAAGACCACTCCCACAAGAACGCCGGCGATGGTTGTCTCAGCACCTCCGCAGGTATCATCCGCCGATAGCAGCACCGCGCCACCAACCACACAGCCACAGATGACTGCTCCCTCAATGCCTCTGGAGCTACAGATTCTCAAACCGGATGACGGCGCAACAGTCGCCGGCATGGTCCCCATCGTTGCTCAGGTTGCCGGCACTGCCTTCTCCTATATCACCTTCAGCGTTGATGGCGCACTCAAGGCCATGAGCACTTCCACTCCATATACCTATGCCCTCGATACCGAAGACTATGCGGATGGCAAGCACCATATCGAGGTCAGTCTCTGCAGCGATATTGGGCAGCCGGTACTCTCGAAAGCCTGTACCCTGACCGTCAACAACTCCCCGATGGGCCGCTAGGGTGAACCCGCCATGAAGCTGGCCTGGACATTCTGCGCCATTTACGCCTGCGTCATTCTGGCGCTGACCTCCGCACCTGGCGAAGAGCTGACATTCATCACCCAGTTCGGCGCCTCCGACCTCGTCCTGCACGCGATCATGTACATACCATTGGCGCTACTCGTCTTCCGCGCTCTGAGCATCACGTACCCCGACATGCCCGCAAATCGCCGCTGGCTGTACACGGTACTCGCCTGCTCTGCTTTCGGCGCACTTGATGAGCTACACCAGATACCAATTACCGGCCGCTTCTGCCAATTCCCCGACTTTGTGGCCGACACCGTTGGCGTTTTACTGGGAGCAACCGGTAGCATGCTCTATGTACGCCACGGCCGACGCGCATCAGAGGTGACCGCCCCTCAGCAGCCGGCCGCAACTGATCGTCACCGCACCGACGCAAGCTAGTCCCAGATTGTCCGCAATCTGCCTTGGAGAGGGCCCTGCTATGACCGGCGACTGCACCTATCATCATCACAGGCACACCGGCATAGTAGTGGCCGCAGCGGTGGCCGCTGCACTACTCACGACCCTCCTGCTCTCCTGTGGCCGCCCCTCTCATCGCCCGCTTGGCACCGCCAACGCCAAAGATATTCACGCCCTCGAAGCCAACTTCATCCAACTCGCCGAGAAGACGCTTCCGGCCGTAGTCGGTATCTCCTGTAACATCGAGCGCCCCGTTGAGGCGGGCCTCCCCGAGCGCGTTCGGGAATGGATGGAAGAGCACGACTATGTTATTCCTGAGCGTCTTCTCGACGATGAGAACGAAGAAGACATGCCCCCGCCACTCAGCCAGGCGAGTGTCGGCTCGGGTTGGATCTACGCTCCCGAAGGCTTCATCGTCACCAACGCCCATGTGGTCAGAGATGCGACCCACATCAACGTGAGTCTCAACGACCAGCCCGACGATGATCGCCTCTACCCCGCCGAGCTCTGGGGCACCGACCCGAAGAGTGAACTAGCCGTCATCAAGATAACAGCCGAGCGCCGACTCCCCACGCTGAAGCTCGGTAGCTCGGCGCAGACCAAGGTCGGCTCATGGGTCATGGCCATCGGCAGACCCTTTGATCTGCCCCAGACAGTCACGGTCGGCGTCGTCAGCGCCAAGGGGCGTGTGCTCCCTGGACAGTCCGAGTTTATTTCCATCGGCGACGTCATTCAGACCGATGCCTCAATCAATGTCGGCAACAGTGGCGGCCCACTAGTCAATCTTGCCGGCGAGGTCGTGGGCATTAACGTTGCCATCACCTCGCCGAGTCCTCTTATGATGCCCGTCAGTGTCGGCATCGGGTTTGCGATTCCCGCGGATATGGCGGCCCACGTGGTCCCCAAGCTGGTGGCTGAGCGCAAGGTGCCACGCGGCTGGCTAGGCGTCCGGATTGACAATCTCACGCCCAACATGCGCGACTTCTTTCAGGCACCCAGTGGCGGCGCGCTGGTCACAAAGCTCTTCCCGGACAGTCCTGCCGCCAAAGCCGGTCTGCACGTGGATGATGTCATAACCGCCGTCGGTGATCAACCGGTCATTTCCACCTGGGACCTGCAGAAAGCCATCTCCTGCAACACTCCGGGTGTGGAGGTCTCTATCCGCATCATTCGCGATGGCAAGGAGAAGGCACTGACCACCACTCTCAGTGAAATGCCCGCCAAATATGCCGGCCTCCCCAATGAAGACACCACCGCGAGCGCAAAGAAGGACCAGCCCCTCGGCCTCGAAGTCAAGCCCATAGACGGGAAGCTGAAGAAGGAATTCTCCCTCGAGCGCGACAGAGGCGTCGTCGTTGTCAAGGTGGAGCCCAACTCCCTTGCGATGAGAGAGGTGCGACGCGGCGACGTCGTCCTGAAGGTCAATAGTGACGAGGTCAAGACTGTGGCTGAATATGAGGCCGCCATTAAAGCTGCTAGCACGTCCGGCCGCCGCTACATGCTCCTGCGTCTCGAGCGCCGTCTTGGGGAAGACGAAATTGGTCTTGTCACCGCCGACATCACCCTCAAACCATAGCCGCCCGCACCTGCCCACAGAGCTCCCACACAGAGGAATCTCTGCCCTCTGTCGCGAATTGCGTACCTGTTCGCAATCTCTTCCCCAAAGGAGTCAACACGATGCCCGCATGCACGGCTCTGTGCTTCATCTTTGCCGTCTGCCTCGCGGCTGTGGAGCTACGGCATCCCGCACATGTAGAGTCGCACCGGGCTACAAAGCCGGCACCCGGGCGGCGGCGCTGTCCACGGAGCCGAGGGTGCCAGTGGACAGAAATGGCGATGGAGTGGACTTTTAGGATGGCCCACGGCCTGCGACGGCAGTGAGCCGACGGGCCTGGGCGAAGCTCGCTGTATGCCGTTTTGTTGGCGGAGACCAGGAAGGCTATCCCTATGTCGTTTTCCTGTAGCAGAACGAGGACGAGCCTGACGAGCTGTTCTTCGTGACGGCCTATCCCTACATGAGAAACGGGGATGTTGTAGATGATTTGCGTCTGGGGAGGCTTCTGTACGAACGGACAGATGGGGAAATGACATCGCCGAGGCGAAAAAGGGTTGGCGGAAGCGCAGGCAGGTGGGAGATGAAGCCGCTCCCGAGCTTCTGCACGTCGAAGACCTGCACGATGCGGTGGACTGGTACGAGAAGAATCTGGCCGGGAGAGAGATTCCGTCCAAGCACGGATATACGGTGCATTGCCCGGAGGGACTGGGTGAGCACGTGGCGACACAGAAGAACAGAGAGGGCGTGCGCGTCTATCATCAAGGCAGGGCGGAACGGCTTTCGTGGATAGAGCCGACCATTCGCTACGGACAGGACTTCCGGCGCAACCGTGTGGTGCGCGCAGACAAGCACAAGCGAGTTCTGATCGCGTACTATCTGAAGGATCCGGAGCAAGATGGCCTGTATTACGTGGTCATTGTGAGCCGAGTGGGGAAACGCCGAGCAAAGCTCATCACCGCACTACCGACGCGAGAGATCAGATACATCGAGAGCATCATAAAAAGTGGAAACGCCCCCTCGGAAGGGGGCGCTTCACCACCTTAGACAAATGTCGTAGTGGGCACTCAACGCTCAAGAAGCCAATTCCTACGCAAGCCTCCTGTCGCCCCTGCTCTCATAGAGGGCCGACGCCCTTCCCGGGGCAGTTCCCGGTGAGCGCGGTAGACGCAGGACCATTATACCACCTGGGCAGCAAAAGTCAAACGTTGAGAGGAGACAGGACGATGGGAGAGAGCACAGGCGCTGATGAGGTGATGGATGTGGAAGCCTTCAAGCGGCAGAAGCAGGTCCAGAACCGGCGGATCGAGATGTTCCATGAGCTCAGGGCACAGAGGGAGGCAACCCCAGTTGGAGGCAACGATGAGCACACGCTGTTGACCATGCTGCTGTGGGTACTGGCTTGGCTCATCTCCACGGACTTGCCGACCGACGAGAGCGAGAAGGTCGAGGACATCGCGCGCTCAGAGCTTTGAGAGGATGGTCTTGCCGCGCTGTTGGCCATCGGGGTTGAGGGTGACCCGGGCGAGACGCGCGCTGTAACCGAGCTTGGTCGCGCGGGATTTCAGGTTGCGCGCCTCGTCTGAGTTGAGGAAAGCGGGCTTGTTGGGGTGCACGGCGGTCTTCACCTGAACCAGATAGGTATGCTTGCCTTTGGTGGCCTGCAGGTCGGTTGAGCCTGGTTGGCTGGTGCCCTCGGTGACTGTGTAGCCGTTGGCGCGCAGTTGGCCGGCCACAAGCTTCTCGCCGATACGATAGCACCTGCCTGTTGCGGTGTGAGACCAGCTTGCCTTCTCATGGGTGCGGTCCTCCTCCGGAATGGCATGGTGGCGGGCAACAGCATCATTCGACATATCCGCAAGAGATTCCTGCTGGAGATGGGATGCGGACATGGCAGTAGAGACCAGGCGGAAATTAGTCGCGGTGTTCGGGCTGCGCAAGTCGTGGCATGGGGATCCCGAGCGGCATAGCGATGCGGCGAAGAAGGGATGGCGGAAGCGCAGGCAGATGGGAGAGGAAATCGCTCCCCAGCTACTGCATGTGAAGGACCTGGAAGATGCAGTGGATTGGTATGATCAGAATCTGGCAGGCAGAGAGATTCGGTCCAAGCACGGGTATACGGTGCGCTGTCCGGAGAAACTTGGGGAGCACATAGCGACGCAGACGAACAGAGAAGACGTCCGCGTCTATGATCCAGGAAGGGCGGAGAGACTGTCGCGGATAGAGCCGACGATTCGTTACGGGCAGGATTTCCGGCGGGAGCGTCGTTCCCGGGAGGACAGACACAAGCGGGTTCTGCTCGCGTACTATCTGGAGGATCCGCAGGAGCAGGGCATGTATTACGTGGTCATTGTGAGTCGAGTTGCGAAGCGCCAAACGAAGCTGGTTACCGCGTTGCCGACGCGCAACCTAGCGTACGTCAAGAGAGTGATAGGGGAGAGAAATGGAAATGCCCCCTCGTGAGGGGGCATTTCACCACCTTAGACAAATGTCCTGGTGGGCACTCAACGCTCAAGAGGCCAATTCCTACACAAGTCTCCTGTCGCCCCTGCCCTCATAGAGAACCGACGTGCGTCCCGAGGTAGTTCTCGGTGTGCGCGGTGCACGCAAAACCATTATACCACCCGGGCAGGGAAAGTCAAACAAGGACGAGACCACTCGATGCCTCTGAAGACCACTCCACACATGGAAGTCTGGTGCTCCCCGCTGGTAGCGCAAAGCCGGTGGCGGGCGCGCACGTTCGGCGTCTCCGATACCCTCGTGAACCTGGACCGGGGGCCGGAGAAGCGTGGCGGATACACGGGCATGGCCGGAGTAGGGGCGGGGATGGCCTCGCCGGCGACGGGCGCCAGCCAGGGCGGACACATCGTGGAAGCGGAGAACCTCGAATGGCTGGATGTCTATGATGAAGATGACAGAACGCGGCTGTCGGGGTATCGGGTTAAGCCGCGCTATGTGCACATTGTCAACGAGCACCCACACGACAACCGACAGCGCTTCCTGGACGATTTAGAGACGCTGCTGTTTGATGCCGGGACCGCGATATGGTGGTTTGCCGACAGAAATAGGGAGGCCGACCCTTACAGTCACCTGAGCTTCATTGGACCAGCGCACGCTGATGTACGAGCACAATGAGACTCTGCTTACCCCTGGGCCGGCACTCCCAGGAACTCCCTTCCTTCGTTGCCGAAGGCGCGGCGGATTGCCATTCCCGCCCCGGTAAGCAGAGCCTTCAACCTAAATATGGCGCACTGGGCACTGGAACGCAAGCATCAGCTTGGGGGAATAAGGCGGGATGGAAGATAGGATACGGCGCACACTCAGGCGGTGGCTTCGAGACACATTTCACTGGCGCTGGCTGCGAATACGGTGCTGGTGGTGCCAGAATGTCTATTCGTTGAGGAGGAAGGCGCGACATGGCAAGCGATAGCGATACGAATCCGAGAGGCCTGAAACGACCGCCCGACGGGCGGGGTCCGAGGCCGGGCGGCAGGCGCAAACCCACGACATCCGCGCCGGCTCCTATGTCGCCTATCATCCTTTTGAGGCAAACCTATGAGGAACTTCGCTAATCCCAGCCACACCGAGGTTTTCATGGATGCCATACTCCACCACTGCCTCGCCAGTCCTCTGTATGGCAAGTACGCCGCCGGCCTCGACCTCCAAGGCGACGAGCATGTCCTCGACTTCGGAGCCGGTTCGGGAGCATTGAGCCGTCACCTTGCCCGGCGCCTGCTGGCCGGCGGCGGCCGCGTTACCTGCCTCGATACCTCCGAGGCATGGATCAATGTAGCGAGAAAGCGCTTGAGCAGCTTCTCCAATATTGAATTTCACGTCGCCGATATCAGCGCGTTCGACGGCGACGCGGACGGCTACGATGTCATCGTCGTTCATCTGGTGCTCCACGAGATAGAGCCTGCGAAGCGCCAGGAAACCGTGGGCGCGCTGGTGGACAAGCTGAAAGCGACCGGCACCCTCTTCATCCGCGAGATGACCAGAGCGGGCCACGGCATGTCTCCGGACGAAATCCGTCAACTCATGCAGCACGCCGGTCTCACCGAAGTCGCCCTCACCGAGTCCAGAGCCTTGCTTATGCCGCCGATGTGTGCGGGCGTATTCCGCAAGTGACTTGACGCCTCACCAAATCGCCTCATGAACTCTAACGTCTGCAAAGGTGCTGATAACCGATGTTGCCACAACTGAGTTTGCTCTACCTCAAGCCCCGCCACGAAGTCACCGTTGAAGTACTCCGCAAGTACGATCTGACCGTCGAAGTATCCGCACGCCAGATAACTGAGATTCCGCCCGAGATGGCTGACTACGTAACCAGCGTCCACATGCCGTACAGCACGCATGAGTTGGGCCGTCTCAACTACGCGGCGGTGGACGATGACTTCCGCGAACTCAGCCTGCAGATGATCGAGGAGGCGATGCGGCAGGCGGCTCGGCTATATCCTGATGCCGGCATCGCCGTCATACACGGAGCGCCTGAGCGTTTCGCATGGGAGGCCCAGCCGGCGGGGCAATTCGGGGATTACGACCTCTACATCGGGAGCCTGCGCCGACTCGCTGATACCGCCGCCGACAATGGCTTTCGTCTGATGCTGGAGAACAACCGTCGCTACTGGACGAATGCCGAGGGAGAGATGGCCTGGGAGGATGCCGCACCTGCCGCCAACCTTATCTACTTCGCCATCGAGCCGGCGGACTGGCTGCAATCCTGGCATGACGTCGCCCACGAGAACCTGAAGCTCTGCCTGGACACGGCTCACGCCTGCTGCACGGTTCACGCCGTCGCGGACCACGAGCAACGCGTCGCTGAGTTGATGCGGTTCCTCGACGAGCCGGAAGCCCTTGGCCACATCCACTGGAACGACCACGAGCTTTTCGAGCCAGAAGGACGTCTCGACAAGCATCTCAACATCGGCAAGGGTACGATCCCCCCAAAGATACACCGCCGCATCAAGTATCTCGACGCCTCGCACCTGCTGGAGCACTACCATGGCGAAGACGCCCTCGTCGAGGAGTTAGCCTATATCGAGTCGCTCTGAGACGTTCCTCATGACACCACGATGTATCCGCCTATTGCGCTCAGTCCTGTTTCAGCTCTGCGATAAGTGCCTCAATGCTGGCCTTGGCATCACCGAACAGCATCCGCGTATTGTCCTTGTAGAAGAGTGGGTTCTCGATGCCGGCGAAGCCGCTGGCCATTGACCGCTTCAGCACGAATACCGTCTTAGCCTGATCCACGTTGATGATCGGCATACCATAGATCGCGCTGGTTTCGTCGTCTCTCGCCGCCGGATTTACGACGTCATTAGCACCGATAACGATCGCCACGTCAATGTTTGGCATCTGGGCGTTGACGTCATCCATCTCGAGAAGCTGCTCGTAGGGGACATTGGCCTCCGCAAGCAGAACGTTCATGTGCCCCGGCATCCGTCCTGCGACCGGGTGTATTCCGAACGCGACATCAGTGCCGTTCTCCTCCAGCGCCTCCGCCAGTTCGCGTACTGCATGTTGCGCCTGTGCCACTGCCATCCCATAGCCGGGCACAAATATCACCGTATCGGCTGCTTCCA
>CAZCJS010000160.1:0-9895 GCA_964498775.1 uncultured Armatimonadia bacterium | reverse complement strand
TTGGTGAGGTCAGGATACTTGTCTTCCGGATATACCTCCGGTCGCAGCTCCCGCAGATGCTCGATGGACTCGATCACCGGCGCCAGTGCCCGTAAGTGCGTCGAGTTATAGGTGCCTGTTGCCTCATACGGCGCCCCGTCGCGGAAGTAAGTATTGGTCACAAAGACGCGCATCTTCCCTTCCCGATCATACAGCCAGTCCATGAACTCGGCGCCGCGCTCGTAGTTGAGGCACTCCGCAATGCGCACCAGTCCCATCTGGGGGGCCGGTTGATTTGAAGATGTCGAGCCGTCGAAAGACCCTTGAAGCCACACGGCAAAGAGGTTTTCTTCGATAAAGCGACGGACATCCTCGCCGGTCTTGACATCGAAGCCCTTGGACTGGAGGAACGGAACGATGTCGGGGTCATCGTCTATCGCGGGCCAGATCTTATCGTACGCCTCGGCGAGACTGTTCTGAACGCCCGGCTGCGCTATGGCATACACCGTAAAGCCGCTACGGCTCAAAAATGGCCCGTCACTGAATAGGGATTGGCCGAGACGATCCACCTGGGTGCGCCTGTTCCGGTGCCGGTGGTGAGTCATCGTCCCGAGGTACGCGTATTCCACCGCCGTCCGGCACATTGCCACCAACGCCTTGTGGACGTAGCGAATATCACCCGTCCCTAGGTAGCCGTTGGCGCACTGGGGTGCTATGCTCAGCGCCCAGTGGCAGTAGGCCTGGCAAAGCTCGGCAACGAAACCGTACTTCTTGCCCTCGTACTCACACGCGCCCCCGATGCCGTCATCCGCGAATTCGCCACTGGTGAAGTCGTCGTTGCCAAAATCGTTGGAGGGATATTCCTCATCGCCGACCGAACAGCCGATTTTCCACGTGTAGGGAACCGCACTGCTTTTTCGCCACGGGTAGAAAGCATTCTTCCTGAAAATCTCCTTCCCATGGATCGGGCAGCCATCCCCGACGTTCACCCAGTGCCAGCGTGGAATTGTGGAGTCGGGCTGCAAGTTCCAGATGGTCTCGTCATCGGTGTCGAGCCATTGATTGGCGGCGCTACCTGAGCCCTTGGCCGCCTCCTTCATCACGTCAGTGGTGATCGTCTGACTCTGCTTCAGCTCCGGGAGAGTTTCGCCCAGCGGCCAGCGCCGAGGTAGCTGCTTGCCCTTCAGCTCCCGGAACTGGCGTAAATCCTCGAATGACCAGATCTCCACGGAGACGGTTAGCTCGCCCGACGGATGTGCGAACACGATGTCCGCCTGCTGCGCCGCCTTCACTGTGCGGAAGTAGTACTTGCGCAGTTCCTTCGTCGTAGGCAGCGGGGTGCGGTCCAGCAGTGTCACTTCCTGCGGGACCGTCACCTTGATCTCGCCGGCGTTCGTCGGCACCTTCAGCGCCACCAAAAACAGCCGCTCGACACCCAATATATCCGGCTTATAGGCGACTACATCATCATCAGCCGCCGCAAAAGCACATAATAAGCCGGTTACAAACACAAACGCCATCACCAAGAAATCGTATCGCATAGGTCTCACCATTCCTCAGACTTCATTGTCAGTAGTATAGAGTTTCCTCGCCGCGTGACTTTTGCCTGCTCCTAAATGCTGATAATGAGAAGATATTCTGGCCGCAACCAGGGCGGCGACCAGCTTGTGTTGGGGAGTTTGCCCCGCGAACTCCCCGGGGACGTGACTTGCACAGATGAAGAGTGCGCGACTGGGCGATTGCCTTGTCGGGGGTGGATGCTGTAGGATTAGCTCTGTCCGCACGGGGTGTCAGACGACCGCACCCACAATTGGTTGCAGGGAGATGATACAAACATGGCGCGCACTTTGCTGGTGAGCTATCCCGGCTATCCATCGACTCCGCGACACTTGGTCGCCAATAGCTGGCTCGCTAATACCGCCGGCGCACTGTTAGCCGCGGGACATCAGGCCCGCATAGTTGACTACGGCACCGTCGCGATGATGCGGCGCCTCTTTCCCGAAGCTCTCACCGCGCAGCTCAAGCCTATCGCGACCCGGCAGATGGCCGACCGCCCTGGCAACCCCGATGTGGAGCAGTTGGGGAAGTTGCAGGAACTCGCCGCGCATCTGGACGCTCACCAGCAGCAGACTACCAATGAGGCGGTCGAGGAACTAGTCGCACAGGTGCGACGTGAAAAGCCCGACCTTGTCGGCTTTGATCTCTCCGATGGCGACGGCTTCTCGGGAAGCGTAACGATGGCCGAGATGCTCCATGTCGAGTTCCCGAAGCTGCACATCTGCGCAGGCGGGCGGAAGGCGGCATGGTTCCGCAAGCTCATCCTCCGAACCACCAACGGTTTTGACACGATTGTCTGCGGCGACCCGGAAGTCGCAGTGGTGAGGCTGGCGGAGTTCACCGAGGGGAAAGGGCGGCTGCAGGAGATCCCCGGTATTGTGTATGAAGACAGCGGCCAGGCGATTGAGACGCCACGGGATGAGAGTGTGAGCCTCGATGAGCTGGCGCTGCCGGCCTATGATACCGACACGTATCCGGCGATGGCTGGCGATGAGAAGATAAAGATGGTGATTCTGACCGACAGCCGCGGCTGCCCGAACCGCTGCGCCTTCTGTGTGCATCCGATGGAGGACGGCGGCCGCCAACGAATCGCCTCGGCAACCAAGATCGCAGATATCATGCAGGCGATGCAGCAATTGCACGGCATCTCCGTCTTCCGCTTCGGCGGCTCTTCGACGCCGGGCAGTCTGATGTACGAGGTGGCCCGCGAGATCATTCGGCGCGGCCTTGATGTGCAGTACAATACCTTCGGTCATTTCCGCAGCGCCAACCCCGACCATTTCCAGCTCATGGCTCAGTCCGGGCTGTACTCGATCTTTTTCGGGCTCGAATCAGGCTCTCAGGAGATACTCGACAAAGCCGTCCACAAGGGCATCAAGCTCGCAGAGGTCGAGGCGACACTGCACGCGGCTCAGGCGGCCGGGATATTTGCCGCCGCCTCGATGATCGTACCGCTGCCCTTCGATACCGAAGATACGCTCGCTGAGAGCCTCAATTTCGTCACACGCCTACGACCCGATTCGGTGCCACTTCAGTTCCCCGGTGTGTTGCCCGGCACACCATGGATAGAAAACCCGCAGTACTATGGCATCGAGATTGATGATGTTGAGCGCTTCCTGCTCGACAACCTCGACTACAGGTTCAAGCTGCTGTTTCCGCCGCAATTCTGGGATCCGCTGCCGTACAAGATCAATGGGATGTCATTCCACGAGTTTACAGCGGTGACGATGCAGTTCGCGCGGCAGCTTGAGGAGGCCGATATTCTGACAAACTTTTCGCATACTCTGGCCGCCATCGCCCAGTCGGCAGAGATGGCACCCCGCCAGTTGCGCGACATGGCCCAACTGTGGTGCGTCACCGGCGATGCCGAAGCGATGGGAAGTATGGTGGAGAAGGCGAACCGGGGGATTGTCCGCCGCTAAACGCGGGCGCTGCCAACCTCCTTCAACAGCTCGGCCAACTGGAAGGGCTTCCTCAGAACAGCGTCGAGGTACGGGCAATTGACCAGGTCCGTGTGTTCGTCCACGTAGGCGCTGACAAGCACGACGCGAGTGTCCGGCGACATCTCCTTGACGCGTTGCGCCATGTCCGTCCCGAGCAGGCCCGGCAAGCGCAGGTCGGTGACTACCACGCCGGGTGCGCGGTCAGCCTCTTCCAGGTACTCGACAAACTTGCTGAGGCCGATGGACGCGTCTGCGACGCCCTCGACAGTGAGGCCGGCCCCGATAAGCATGGCCTTGAGACTGCTGAGTACTTCCACATCATCGTCAACGACGAGAACATCGGGCACGCGGCCGTTGGTGCTGCCGAGCGCCGGTTGCGCCACTTCTTGGCCCTCGGCCGCAATCGCTTCCTCATCTGCAGCTCCGCTCGCCGCCGCGATGGCCGCTTCATCAGCCATCGGCAACCTTATTGTCACGGTCGTGCCCACACCCACTTCGCTGGAAATGTCGAGAGTGCCGTTGTGACGACTGATCACCTTACGGGCCACGCTGAGCCCAAGTCCGGAGCCGTCGTCACCCTTGGTAGTGAAGAACGCCTCGGTGACCCGATCCATCACCTCGGCAGGGATCCCAACCCCGCTATCCTCCACCTGGATGATCACGTTGTTGCCGTCCGTGTCGGTCCTTATCGTCACCTGGCCGCCATCAGTTAGAGCCTGTCGTGCATTGATAACAATATTGAGAACGGCGGTGCGTAGGGCGGCGCCGCTAGCATATACCGGGGGTACATCGAGCGCCTCGACGCTCACGGTGGTGCCATTACTCTGTTTGTGTCCACCAATGCCCATGCTGACGACATCGGCGACAATGTCATTCACCTCGACGAGCTCAACGGGGGCGTAGGGGTCGGCTTCTGAGATGCCCGCGATGCGTTCGACGGCTCGGGTACCATCCTGCGCGGCTCGGACGATGTCTTCTAGAGCATCCTGGACGGTGCGCGTACTTATCTGCGCTGACTGCTTCAGATCCATCAGCAGCATCTCAATCCGCAGCAGAATGGCGGTAAGGAAATTGCGCACATCGTGCGCCACCTCTGCAGCAATCTCGCCGATGGCATTGAGGCGGGCGACCTTGCTCAGTTGAGCCTCGATGGAATTGTGAGCAGCGGCCAGATTCTCGTACATGGCGCTTTGATCCGCGTCCTCAGCAGTGTCGTCGAGTGCCCTCAGTTGCCATGAGATGGCATCTGCGGCGGGGCGCACCTGGCGCAGCAGTTCCTGTTCCTTCTGCCGCTCGATGCGCTTGGTGATCGCACGCTCGGCGACTGCGGTAATCTCATCTACGGCGAATGGCTTGGTGATATAGTCAATTGCGCCGTGGCGCACAGCCTGTTGGGCGGTGTCAAGGGCGGCATGAGCTGTGATCAGCACCACTTCTAGCTCCGAATCAATATCCTTGAGGCGACGCAGCACCTCGGTGCCGTCCATCTCCGGCATCTTGATATCGAGGAACACCACGTCGGGGGCATGTTGCTTGGCAAGTCTCAAACCGCTCACGGCACCGTCGGCCAGAATCACCTCATAGTCGTTCATCAGGATCATGCGCAGTGAGTTGCGGGGACCGGCCTCATCGTCTATAACCAGAGCTTTAGGATTGGCCATCTATTTGTTCCCTTCGACGCCTGCTTTGTCTGAGAGTGCAATGGGGAACTCGACCTGAAATTTGAGTCTGCCGTTTTCCGCAATCGCCTGCAGCTTCCCGCCCTGTTTGCTGATAATCTGTCCGCTGATAGCGGGGCCGAGATCGGCATCCTCCTGCTCCAGTGCAAACAGCGGATCAATAATGCGCTCAAATTCGGGGGCTTGCGCGTTGTTAGCACCGCTGAAGGTCACCGAGGCACTGCCTGCTGCCCCCTCGCGCGGCCCGATAACTACGCTGACCGGGGCAGCATTTTCGCCGTAGAGGTAGCGCAGTAAATAAACGAAGGCGTCGCAGGTAGGTTGTACGTCGGCAACGATGCGCGGCACAGGCTCATTAACTTGCACCTCGGCGGCGAATTGCACGCCGTCTTCAGGCCCGCCGAGGTGTGCGATGGCCTGCTCTACGATACCCGTGAGCTGGACGATCGCCAGATCGGGCTCAGGTTGCTCGACCACGAGCAGCAGTTCCGTAATGAAGCGCTGAAGGCGCTCGAGTTCGGGGTTGACAGTGTCGCGCCAGAACTCCGCGGAGTCGTCGTCGGCATCAGATCGGGCCATCAACTGCGCGTAGGTCTGGATAGCAGTAAGCGGTGTACGGACGTTGTGGGCCACGCGACCGATGATGTTAGCGAGTGTGTCAAGGCGCTTTCGGCGACGCGTCTGTGCAGCGCGCGTTACCGGGACGGTGACGTCTTCGAGCGACATTACGCTGCCCGCGGGCGCACCGCTCTCATCGAGAATCTGAGAAGTACTCACGCGTAGGAAGATGTCCAGGCTGGACAGGTGGACTTTCTCGCCGCTGATTGCAGCTTCCCGTGTCTTGAAGGCGGCATGAAGCTGATCCCCGAGAGGAGACGGCAGGCAGCGCAGATCAGCGCCCAGTATGTCACTCTGTTTGAGACCCAGCGTCTCGGCTGCGTAGGGATTGGCCAGAGCAATCCGCCCATCGCGTCCGAGCGTGATCAGCCCACAGTCAATTCCATACACGCTGCTCTGCAAATATGCCTTGGTTTCGCGGAGTTTAGCCTCAAGGCGGAGGTTTTCGATCTGCAGCGCTACGTAACCGCTGAGCACAAAAAGTGTCTCGAGCTCAGAGGCGGCGTACGACTCACCGACTATCTTTTCGCCCAGCAACAGCAGCCCATCCAGGCGGCCATTCACGGTCAGCGGGATGACAACGTGTCCCCTGAAGACGGCGAGTTCTCTGCTGATTGCCTCAGCCGTAGCGCTATCCGCCCACCAGGACAATTCCCTCCGCGTGAGCACCCGCGCGTTGAGGTTGTACCATGTGACCAGAGCATCATCAGGGCAGAGCCGCCCGTGTTCTGCTATGCCCGTGTGCAGTCCACGCGATGCCTTGGCGGTGAGACATTCGGCGTCATCTTCTCTGTAGAGGAAGCAGTGGGAAGCACACCGGGCAAGCTCGATAGCGGCATCAACGTAGGCAGCGAGTAGACGGTCAATATCGAAGTTACCCGCAAGAGCGGCCATCAGGTTGTGGAGGACGTGCTGATCTGCCGCTACCTCGGGCGGCAGGGCACTCGCCGGCGGTGGGGCTGTGCGAGCAGGCGAACTGACGGCGACAAGCTGGGCCTGGTGGAGTGCGGAATTGAGCACCTCACCGAGCTCGGCGCTGCCGACATTCGGATCCAGCCAGTACTCGGGGACGGGGAGACCTGCTTCCGTGCGCAGCTGCTCCCTGACATCCTCTGGCGCTATGAAGATGGTGACTGCCTCTGGAGCGGCCTCGGCTGCGGCCTTGTATCCCAGCAGGCGCCGGGTAGTTAGTGGCTCCATGTCAGCGATGACTATCGCGATAGGCATCGCCCGCACGATATCTATAGACGCTTCCGCAGTGCTAGGCAGCAGGAGAGCACGGTGGCCGAGATGTCGGCTAACCTTCTCAATCCATTGCGTATTGAGATCACTCGCCAATGCAACGAGCATATTCACGCTTCCTCATTCTCAGACCTGAGCGGTAGTCGGACGATGAACTCAGTACCTGTCGAGCGGTCGGAATGAACTTCGATGGTGCCATTGTGCTCTTCGATGATAGTCTCGCAGATGGCGAGGCCGAGGCCGGTGCCACCAGCGCGGCGAGAATAGAAAGGCTTGAAGATCTCGCCGATCTGAGCCTGGCTGATGTGGCTATTGGCATTCCGCACTCCGATTACTACCACGGCAGCATCCTCGCTGTCAAGCTCTTCATGGGTGGTGACCCTCACCAGGCCATCTTCAGGCTCGGCATCAACGGCATTGGCCACCAGGTTGATGATAGCCTGATGGAGACGGCTTTCATCACCGATGGGGTGCCGGTCATTGGCATGAAGGTCAGTGATGAGCGCCACGCCACGGGCTTCTGCATGGGCCGACATTGCCCTCGTCACGGCCGAGCATACGGCATTCACATCCACTTCTTCGACTACGGCGTCGGCGGGCTTCGAGAGCATCATCAGGTCGTTGAGGAGCCGGTCAATGCGCCTGATTTCCTCCTGGGTGGTGGCAAGGAAGTCGTCGCGGAACTCAGGGTCAGCCCACCGCGTGGGTAGCAACTCGGCGAAGGTGCGGATGGCGACGAGCGGATTACGTATCTCGTGGGCCATGCCTGCGGATAGCACGCGGATCATAGCGAGATGCTCGGCCTGGCCGCGTTCGCGCTCCAGCTCTTCGACGAGGCTGAGGTCGCTGATAACGGCCATGGCAGCCTGCTGAGACAGTGGATTCCCGCGCCATCCGGAAGTACTGCAAGCTACGGAGACTTCCTCGCCATGGGGTCTGCTCACCCGGAAGCTGTGCTCGGCGCGCTCGACGTCACCCGTCAGCGCCTCCGCGAGACAGCCGGCAATATCATGGGGTAATACGTCGAGGTTGCGACCGATCACGCCGGCCGCAGTAATGCCGAGCAGCTCCTCCGCAGCCGGATTAACAAGCACCACCCTTTGGTCGGTATCAACAGCGATGACACCGCTTTTCATGCGGCGCAGCAGGTTCTCATTATACTCCTTCATCTGCACCATTTCGTCGAACAACTGAGCGTTGCGAGTGGCCAGCGACACCTGCGGTAGCATGTTGCGCAGCATCTCAAGCTCCTCGGGTGCGTACATCTCACCGGACACATTCTCTCCTATTATGACGAGCCCAATCAGGTGCTTCTCCCAGAAGATGGGGGCGACGATTTCAGCATCAAAGCGCGCCATTTCCTCGAGTATCGGTGTTGCATCATCGAGCGACTGGAAGCGGCGTATGTGTGACCTCTCGAGCAGGTCGTGGCCCTCCGTGACCGCCCGGATGAGGCTGGAGTCCGCAGAGATCTCGTAAGGCATATCGTTGCTGCTCTGACGAAAGGAACTGTTCTCAGATTTGCACACATAATTGCCCGACGCACCGTCTGTCGAGAACACGCTCACGTGAGAGGGCCGGAGAATGCCCGCGATAGTGTTGGCAAGGAAGCTGTGCAGCTCATCGGCATCGAGCGTGCGCAGGATGCCATCGGAGGCGTCATTGGCCGCATGTGCAGCTCTTACATACGGCAGAGCGCCATCAAATGTGTGTCTGATGTGACGATGAAACCATACTATGAGGATGCCAACGCCGACGCCGGAAAGCACATACAGCACCGATGGCGACATCTGGGACATTGCCACGATGTGACTCGCGACATTCAGGACACCAACCACGAGAAGAGCCAGCATAGCCCCGGTCACGACATAAACACTGGCACGGTAGAAGGCGGTCAGTGGACGGACGATATTGTGCTTGGCTATGGCGTAGGCCATGAACGCGACCATGAAGATGTAGGCGCCTGAGCCCCACCGGCTGTAGTAAGTGTTGTTGAACACGAGCGGCATGATAATCATGGTCACGACGGCGATGACCTGGCTGAGTACCATGCCGGTGAGGACATAGCTCACCTGCACGCGCTGCAGGCCGGTTAAACGGGGGAGTTTGGCGATAAGCATGTAATCCGCGTAACCGAGCATCACCACTGTGAACCAGCCAAAGGCCACGAAGGGAGGCCCGTATTCGACGATGACAGTTCCCTGGGCCAGTTCGATGGAGGTGTAGAGGTGGGGGAAGGCGCCTGCAGTAGAGAACAGCAGGCCCACGGTATAGAGAACTGTGCGGTGAGATTGGGGAGCCAATTCAGCGCGCTCAGGAAAGGTCCAGAAGAGGTCAACACAGGTGCACACCACGACTGCGACGACCGGGTGACAAAGGCGCAGGGCGAGACCGGCATCCACCGTGGTGGTGGCAGTCTGGATGAGGTAGTTGAGCATGATCCAGGCGCTGACGGCGAGGGCATGGATGGTGAAGAGCCGGTTCCAGACCCGGTCCGGCGCGCGGTGATACACGACCACCCCGAGCATGGCAGTCACGACCGAACCGGCAAATAGAATCAGGCAGTCTAGCGTCGGCCACATATCTGCCTTGCCGTTCCTTTCTGGGCCTGTTGAGCTACAACTTCACCGTATCGGACTGTGACGCAATAATCGGATATCTATTCAAATCGCCGGACGATGAGGCAGCCGTGTGTGCCACCAACGCTGTGGGAATTGATCATGACTGTGTCAACTCGTCCCCGGCGGGCGTGATTGGGTACGTAGTCGAGGTCGCAGTCCGGATCAGGAATCTGGTAGTTGATCGTTGGCGGCATGAAGCCCGTCTGAATGGCCATACACGCGGCGGCGAGCTGCCAGGAACCGCCGGCTGCAAACG
>CAZCJS010000159.1:0-9918 GCA_964498775.1 uncultured Armatimonadia bacterium | reverse complement strand
TTCGGCTTCGGCTTCGGCTTCGGCTTCGGCTTCACTATCGCGGTCGACTGCAGCAGACTTGTCTTCTTCCTGGGGCTGCGCCTGCTCTTCTTCTTCGGTCTCGGCGTCCTCGGTCTCGCGGTCAGAGACTACCGAGAGCTGCAACTGCACTGCCACATCTTTGTAGAGCTGAGCGCCGATGAGGTAGTCGCCGGTGCGCCTGATCGGCTCGGGGATGTCTATGTCACGGCGGTCTATGGCGATATCGAGTTGCTCCAGAGCGGCGTCGGCAATCTGCTGAGCAGTTACCTGGCCGTGGAGACGTTGCCCCTCGCCGGCAGTCGCCTTGACGATAACGGCTCTCTCGCTGAGGTCTTCGGCGAGTTGATCCGCCTTCTGGCGCTTTTCTGCATCGCGGCGTTCGATGGCGCTTCTCCGCTCCTCGAGTTCCCTGAGGGCACCTTTGGTCGCCTTGACGGCAAGGCCACGGGGGATGAGGAAGTTGCGGGCGTAGCCGTCTGCGACTTCTGCCAGATCTCCCTCGTGCGCTACTCTGTCCACGTCCTGAAGAAATATAACTTGCATCTATCTGTCCTCCTGATGTCCAAGGCGGCAATGTACAGGCTCATAGACTGCGTTGCCCTGGTCTTTCTCGTTGTGTCTGCTTACACTCACGGTCTGCTACTTCAAGGCTCAATGCCGGTAGTGCCACTGTTCGCAACTAATCTCGCAGGAAGTTCATGCTGTCGCTAGTCATTCCCGAGCAGGAGTCCCTCGCGCAGGTAATAGCGTAGGCCTATAAATGGGTCCTTCTCATGGAACATATCATTGGCGCCAACTGTGAGCTCAAGTCCGGGGCGGAGCCGGTAGCGGCCTCTGATGTCCAGCAGGTGGGCATCGGGGTCTGAGAGCTCGATCTCAAAGATGGTCTTGTCCCGGAGCCTGCGATCATACCCGATGCCGGGCTGTCCAGCGAAGACGCCGGCTCTGAGGTTGGAGTTCGACGAGATGGGTAGCGACCTCTGCAGGTTGAGGCGCTCGTGGTCGCCGATATCTTGGACGCCGAGGCGCCAGAAGTCCCCCGGTTGCGTTCGGTAGTACAGATCGGCGTTAAAATCGGCCTGGAATCCTCCGCGTCTGCCCTTCTCGAGGCTCACATGCGTTGCAGTGCGCTCGGGCCGGACCGCCGACATCGTGTCGCTCACTCGGTCCATCGTGCTGTCAACGCGGTCGAGTGATCGCGAAGCCTTCGCGGCCATGTCGGGCGCCTCCTCAAGCGCCTCTCTCGCCTTGTGCGCCGACACTTTGAGGTCTTCAGTCAATTGCGGGTCGGTGATGACTTCCTTGACGTGCGCACTCGTCGTCGCGAGGTCCTCTGTAGCGCGGCGCAGATTCGCCATCGTTACTTTCAGGTTCTCGCCCACGCCCTCTTCATCGCTGATAAGCTTGTCGCCTTTCACCATCAATGCTGCCAGGTTCTCGCTGGCCGTGTGTAGATTATTCAGTGCGTCGTTCAGCTTGGCAGTGAGGATCGGATCATTCAGCGTCTCCGAAAGCTTCGCCGTCAGACGCTTGACGTCCTCGGAGGAGGCCGTGAAGTTCTGCGACAGCGTGACCATGTTCTCTGAGGCTTTCGCGGCATTAGCGGGAACCGGTGAGGTCTCGATGAGGTTTTTGACGATGTGCACCGTAGATTCGACAGTTCTGGCAGCCTCCGTCATGTTGCGAGACATTTCATCCACCCGGGGGCCTGCCACCGCTGACATCGCGACGAGGTCATGGGCGAAGCGGAGGGCTTCGACGGAGATCTCGTCAGCGCGGGTCGTCAGCGAGACTACGTTCTCCATGATTTGGTCAATCTTGCTGAGGCGACCAGGGTCTGTCAATGCGAGTTCTACTCTGCTCAGGGTGCGTTTGGCGTCTGCCATCAGGCATTCGGCCTCATTGGCAAGGCCACTCAGTCCGGACAGACCGGAGCCGGGCACATGGTCCTTGTCTTGGATGCGTATTCGCTGTTCACCCTTTGGTCGTGGCCGGCTGACGATGGAGACATACTTATCTCCGATGAGTGCTCCCTGTTCAACAAAGAAGTCATCGTTCTTATAGACCTTGGCGTCACGCTTGAGGGCGACGCTTACCCATGCGGGACGGCCCGGGTAGCCGGCGTATTCCTCCAGCAGGACCTGCTGCACGCGACCGATCCGCACACCGCTGAGACGCACCTCGGCGCCGGGTTCGAGTCCGGCTACATCGGTGAAATGTACATGCACTGTTATGCTTGACCAGGCTGAGGCGTAGTCACCGAGAAAGACGATAACGACGGCGATGACGATCAGAGCAGCCAGGAAAAACAGGCCCACTTTGGCTTCGTTTTGCACTTGCCGTTCACCTCGTCCGCTAGCGAAAATCCAGGATGACAATTACGTCACGTGAGCGGCACACTCGATCTCACCATGCACGAATTGTCTGACAATCGGGATGCTTGAGGCTCGCAATTCATCGGGTGTCCCGTAGGCCGCAACAGTTTGCTCATCTATCATTAGAACGCGGTCGGCTATGTCGAACAGACCACGCACATCATGAGTGACCACTATGGAGGTGGTCCCAAAAGCGCCCCTGAGTTGGTGGATAACGTCATTGACGTGGGCGGCCCTGACCGGGTCCAGCCCGCTGGTAGGCTCATCATAGAACAGGATCGCCGGCTGCATGATCAGGGCACGCGCAATGCCGACACGTTTCCTCATCCCGCCCGAGAGCTCAGCAGGCATCAAGTGCCCCGTGCCTTCCAAGCCGACGATTTCGAGATGTTTGTCCACGAGTTGGCGGATCTGGTCTCGCTTTAGCTTGGTGTGTCTCTTCAGGCCGAAGCCAACGTTATCTGCAACCGTCATGGAATCAAAGAGGGCCGCTTCCTGGAAACACATTCCCATCTTGTGGCGGATGCGGTTCAGTTCGTCCTCCCGTTTGCCTACGATGTTCTGGCCGTCAATCTCAATGACGCCCCTGGTGGCAAGGTTTAGACCCATCAAGCAGCGAAGCAGCGTGCTCTTGCCGCAGCCGGACATCCCCATGAGCCCAAACACCTCGCCCGGGTACACTTCGAAACTAACGTCATGGAGCAGTACCTCCCCGGGCACCGCGAACTCCAGATCCCGGACCTCGATCATCGGCTCAGCGGCAAAGTCGGCGGCCCAGTCGTAATCATCGGGCTCGTCGGCCTCTGCGCGCTCAAGCTCCTGCTCGAGCTCGGCAGTCAGCTCTTCCTTGAATTGTCTCTCATCCGCGTCTTCTCGCATGTCTTCATGTGGGGTACAACAATGTTGTCAGCACCAGGTTGGCTATATAGATCAGAATAATGCAATAGACCACGGATCGCGTCGTCGCTTTGCCCACTTCCGCGGATGCCATCTTGCAGTTCAGTCCCTCATAGCAACTGACGACGGCAATGATTGCGGCGAAGCCGAAGGACTTGATGATGCCCGCTGTAACCGTCCATTGCTCCAGATTCCCAGGGATATTCGCCAGGTATGCCACTTGGTTGATGTCCGACGTCATGGTTGCCAGCACGTAGCCTCCCAGCACACCGATCGTGTCACCCATCAGCGCCATCAGCGGCACCGTGACGAAACAGGCCACGTAGCGCGGTATCACCAGGTAATCTATCGGATTAGTTGCCAGTGCGCGCAGTGCGTCAATCTGCTCAGTGACCTTCATCGTGCCGAGTTCGGCAGTCATGGCCGAACCTGCACGGGCAGAGATGACGATGCAGGTCAGCACGGGGCCCAGTTCGCGACACATCGTCTCCGCGACCAACCACCCGACGAGGTCTGCAGCTCCGAACTTTCCTACCTGTATGGCCGCATGGAAGCCCAGAACCATGCCGGAGAAGAGCATCGTGATGCCCACGATCGGCAGCGAACCAACGCCGATCTGCGCCATCTGCGTTACTGTCGTGTCATACTCGATCCGCCCCCGCATGATGCCCCATACCGCACGGGTGTTGAGGATGGCGATCTGCCCGAGGAACCGAATGAGTTGTATGATGCCGCGTCCGACCCAGACAAGCAACTTGTCATGCTCCCGGCTGGCCGACCCACTCTGCGGTCGCCATAGTCATCGCTGCGCACCACGCGACGCCGTCAACAGCTCGTTTCCTGCTCACAACACTGCCAGAGTACCATGCCCGCCAGATCCCCCGATGTAGCTGACTGTCCGGCAAACACAGGGATACGCCAGGTCGGTGACTGCGGCGTCTGGGGCGGTTGCGGAGACCTCGACATTGACTGGCTGCGGACCATATACAAGTGAACAAAGGGCGGCCCTTCTTGGTCGCCCCTCGCATTATATCGCACCACCAAACGGGGTGTCAAGCCGGACCTCCAGAGACCCGAATGATGTTGTCTTGCCCGCTGAAGCATACCTGTCCGGTCTCTTATCCAGTCCGCCACCAGTTCACTCCTCGCTACCCCTTCGCCTCCGGCTTCATGGTGCCAGATCGGTCTCTCCGCCTGCCGTGACGGCCTCCGCGGTTTCCACCGACACGAGGGCCTCGCGCAAGTCGGGACCGAATCCCTCGCCGGCCTGCACCGCACTAATGAACGCCTCGGTTTCCGCCAAGGTGCCATTGGTGAATTCATTCGGCGCCTCCGCCGGCGCCGCCCACGAGAGCACCTCTGCTCCCGAATCCCAAATTTTCACCGTGCAATTGCCGTCGTCAATTTGAATCGCGTAGTCCTCTCCATGGATCTCGTAAGTCTCGGCCAGTGTTCCGACCACGGGGGAGATGATTAAGTGAGCCTGTGCGCCGTCTGCGAAAGCGACACAGGCCTGGGTCAGGAATGCCTCAGGCGTGCGCGTGGGGAGGTTTATCGCGGATACATGAGTTGGCATACCGAGCAGCGATATCACTGCGTCTATGAGGTGGATAGCTGTGCCGGTGACGAAGCTGTCCTCGCGGCGGTTGTGCCGCAGCATGCGAGCGATGGCAACCCGTGGCGGCCGATCGGCTGCCTGGTCTGCGAGCCACTGGCGTGCCTTGGTCAGCGCCGGGCTGAAGCGGCGGTTGAGCGAGACCATGTGTGGCGTACCCGACTGCTCGGCCACTGCGATCAGGCGCCTTGTGGAATGCGAATCGTCGCCGGGCGGCTTCTCGATCTCCAGCGGAATTCCCTGCGGCAGCAGCGCCCCCGCTATCTGCTCGGTCAGCACAATCGGCGTCACGGCAACTATACCGTGAAGCTCCTCCGCCTCGAGCATCTTCGCCCAGTCCGTATAAGTGGCGGCAAAACCGAACTTGGCAGCATACGTGCGCGCCTTCTGCTCATCGAGATCGCAGACGGCGGCCAACTCGACGACTCCGGGATTTTGCTCTACAAACGTTCTGAGAGCGGGGCCGTGATTGCCCGACGAGTGATTACCTGCACCCAGTACCGCAATGCGTATCATGGCTTGATCCTCCAGATTTTAAGGCTGCTCAACTTCAGGCCGGCTACGTAAGCGCGCAGGCCCATGTGGCCTTCGGTCAGCGGGTGCTGTTCGTGTCGCTGAATCCAACATTCCCCGTCCACCCAGAACTCGACGAAGCTACCGTTCTGTACCATCGTCACTGCGTATGTTTTGTTCCGGTGCAGGAGCCGCGCGCGGTCATTGAACTGTCTCACCATGTGCCGGTGCGGGTTTTTGCGCATACGTGTGGTCTTGTTGTTGGTGCCACCGAAATCTACCCAGTAGAATGGTAGCGGCATGTATCCGCCGAGGCCGGCGTCGGGCAGCCCTTCCATGTACTCAGGCAGGTTCCCGTCCGGCTTGTCCATCATCCAGATGAAGATGGCGTCGGTCACCCCGGCGGAGAAAGCATCCGTCGGCATCGGCGTGGCTACGCAATCCACTGCCAGCGGCCCCTTGAACCGGGTTCTCAGCATATTGACACTCATCGGCATGAACACACAGGAATCCTGTGCCACCTGCGGCTTTTCGCCATTGCACACCCAGTTGTCGGCCAGGGAAGTGGCTCCGAACGACTCCTCATAGAGCAATTCGGCCCGCTGCCACTCCGGGAAGTTCACATTACGGACAATAAAGTTCTCCTCACAGGCTATGAGCCTGATATCGGCGTCCCGTACCACGCAGCGCAGGCGCCCCTCATTCTCGGTAAAAGGTGGCTCCATCCGCCCACTTTTCAGGCAGTCCCCGTCCAGAAACACCGCATACTGCTCATCCAGCGTGACCAGCTCGAGTGTATGCACAGTCTCCCTAGCAGTGGCTACCGCCTCGCCCTTATATACTTCGTTATCCTTGTGCAGAATGGTAACATGCCGGGTATCTATCATCACCTGGAAGCCGGGGGTGCCCTTGCGCGGGCAGTTGAACTGCACCGTAAGCCCGCCGTCCTGGCCGATGCGCTCAAAATTGAATTTCAAGGCGAACTGGATGTCACCGCCTCCGGGCAGCGGGTAGTCATTGCGCGTAACAGTTGCGGTCTCGGCGGCGAGAACCTGCACTGTTCCTCCGGCTGATACCAACTCTGCGTCAGAGCTCTGCCAGTCGTTGAAGTGCATCTCCGGCCCATAGTGCCACTCTACTACGCGGTAGTCCATTGTCCCACCTCCGTTGGCTGCCAGGACGCCGTGCGCCACAATCAAAGCCAGTGAAATGACCGTCGCTACTCTCCATAGCATCATTTTCTACACTATCCTCCCAGATTCTACGCGTGCCCCCAACGCTGGTCTCCTGCCTGCAGGGCCGCTGATATTTCCTGCAGCCAGACATTGAACTCCGCCGCATGGTCAATGTATATCAGGATCGTGTCGGGCTCAGTCTCATCGCGCCAGCCGCCCTCGGGATACTGAGTCGCGACGAGGAAATCGGCGAACGTAATCGCCGCCGCTTTTGCCCGCTCATCGCCAGTCAGCAGATAATACAGCGCCGCTCCCAGGCTGCTCTTCCCGCTCCCCACGTAGCTGAAGTTGTCCTCATGGCAGCGCAGCTTGAACTCGAAGAATTGCTTGGCGAAACCGAGGTACTTGTTGATGCCGGTTGCCTGATACAGCCTGCACATGAGTTGGAGCGGGAGGCCGACTTCCCAGTAGGGCTGCTTGGATTTGGCGGTGTCAATGTAGTCAGCCCCAGGGTTTCCACCGGTAATCAGGTCTCCGTAGCGAGTGGTCTGAAAGTAGAACTTGTCCTCCTCGGGCTGCTGCTGGAGGACACTGATGGCCCACTCGGCGGCTTTCTGGGCCACGTCGAGGCGTCCGAAGTAGATCGCGGCCACGCCGGTCCAGCAGGTGGACAGCGCCCGCAGCACGTTGGCGGTGGCCATTATCGGCAGTCCGCCGCAGGGCGCCTGACACGACAGCAAAAACGACATCACCGGATATGACAGCTCAAAGCGTCCCAGGCGGTGTGCGCCCTGGAAGAACCAGGCATATTTGTAGATATCGCCGTTATACGTCTCAAGTTCGCCGTCCGGCAGCATGGTATTGTCCTTGACCCATGTGAGCAGCTTGTGGGCTTGCTCGACATAGCCAGCCAAGGCCCATGAGTAGGCCTGTTTGTGGTAGGCGTCGGTGGCATATCCGTCCCAGATGTAGCCTCCGTCCGGCAACTGGTACTGAAGCTGGTAGCGGACGGCCTTCCTGCCGGTTTCCTGATAGAGCTCGATCTTGTCCTCCATGCCCAACAACCTCCCAGCATTATGCGGCGCCTTCACCTTCGCAGCTTACGCGCCGGCACCCACCAGTACATTCGCGACCATTCCCCGTTTCTCCTCCTCCTGAATATACGGTGACTTCCATAGGGCGACATTGTCTCAGGATTATCAGGGGGTGGGGGTGATAAAATCACAGACCTAATACTTTAGCCAACTTGCGGTTGCATCTCGACACAATAATAGGGTACAATTGAGCAACAATCTTGCCTGGCACCGCGCTTCGGAGGAAGTACGGTACCAACGATCGCAGCTCTGACACAGCACTACATACACAAGGCCATCAGTAAAGGCTACACGCAGCAGCGTCCAGGCTTGACCAGACAGCAACAGATGTGCATGGTTGCCTGCTTCTCTGGATGTCCAGCTCTGGATGCTCGACGGCACAGCTAAGACAGAGGAGGCTGGCACCATGGATCGCAGATTCGGAGTTGTTGTCTTGTCAGTCGTACTGGCAGCACTTGCCGTCGCCGGACCAGGTCTGGCACAGACGGAGTCCTACGCCGTGACGCATCCCTTCGCTCTCGCCACCGCCACCACGACGCGTCTCTTCGGTATGGGGGGCTTCATCACCTGCATCGAGGACGAGGGCTTTGGCAACCCCGCGTTCGCCGGCACGCTGCGCAACTACAGCGCCGTCGGCCGCTACTCGGTCACCGATTACGACAACGGCCTCAAGCTGAAGGGTGAGCAGGTGTCAGTTGCCATCCCCCTGAAGAAGAACGCAGAGGGCTTGCAGGTAACAGGCTTCCGGCTGACAAGTGATGCCGGTCTCTTGGTGGGCCCACCACCGAGCAATTTTAGTTGCAGCGAGTACGATGTTTCAATCCACTACGGCCGCCGGCTGAGCGATGCCTGGGTCGTCGGTATCGCGATGTCGCCCGTCTTCCACAATTCTACTTCCCTCACCGCCGTGGGTACGGGCGTGCCGCTGCTGCAACTCCGCAGTGAGGCCGACGAGGGCTGCCGGCTCGGCGTCCTCTACGAGTTTGGAGATCGCGGCCAAGCCGGTGCGGTCTATGACAAGTACCACGAGGATGTCACCGCGACCGGACTGGCTATCGGTGGCGGCCCCCTCTACCACAGATACACCTCCGAGGAAATGGTCGCCGGCGTCTCATGGCGCTTCAACGACCGCATTCTCGGTGCTCTCGAGTGGCAGCAACTGACCACTGAGGGCCCCGGTATCAAGCTCGGCGACTCAGGGGTCCGCGTGGGTATCGAGGCCATGGTTAGTGACAACTGCGCGGTCCGTCTCGGTTCCAACGACGGCTCACTCAGCGCCGGTATCGGTTTCGCGGGCAACAACTGGACGCTGCAGTACGCCTACATAGACGACTGGAACGACGACACGGTAGGCGCAACTTTCGGCGATTCGAGCACTCACCAGTTGGAGGCTACGTACACGTGGTAGGCGGGCAGCATTGCAGCAGGAAATGAAACACAGATGACAACCTCACTACTGGAACCGCGCCAGCGCACAGTGATTACGGGTCTCGGCGTCGTCGCGCCGAACGGCATCGGTAAGCAGGCATTTTGGGATGCGATCATCGAGGGCCGCTCGGGAGTTGACTGGATCACGACGTTCGACACGTCCGAGACGTACTGCAAGATCGGCGGCGAGATAACCGACTTCGAGCCGGCTGACTTCATGGCGGCCAAGACTGCGCGCAGGAACGGGCGGTTCTCGAATTATGCAGTGGCTGCTGCGCGGCTGGCTATGGATGACGCCGGCCTTGAGCCCGGCGATGTTGCTCCCTACAAGATGGGCGTCATATTCGGCACGACGCTGGCCGGGCTTGGCAGCATCGGCGACAAGATGTACCATGACTTCGAGACGCGTGGCCCGGGCCACGTGGACCCGCTTGCACCGAGCCAGTTGGCGGCTCATGCAGCCACCGCCAATGTCTTCATCGAGCTGGGTATGAAGGGCCACAACACGACTACTGGTGCCGGCTGTGTTGCAGGAATAGACGCTGTCGCCAGTTCTGTGGGCGCATTGCGTGCGGGCAAGACGCAGGTGATGGTCGCCGGCGGCACGGAGGCGTGTCTCAGCATCGTCGGGATGAGTCTGCTGTGCGCCCAGAGGGTACTAACTCATCGCAATGATCCGCCGCAGAAGGCATGCCGGCCGTACGACAACACCCGCGATGGGCTCGTGCTCAGCGAGGGGGGCGGTGCCGTGGTCGTCGAGACTGCCGAGCACGCGATGGACCGGGGGGCGCGTATCTATG
>CAZCJS010000158.1:0-9919 GCA_964498775.1 uncultured Armatimonadia bacterium | reverse complement strand
ATGCGGCGGCAGTGCCGGAGGGGTTGCTGGAGGAGCTTGAGGAGGAGTGAGCGACTGCCGCACGCACAAGAACGGCCTGGACCATCGCCCTCGGCGATATTCCAGGCCGTGTTGCTATCCCTTCGGCACGTCTTCTCAGCCTAGCTCAAAGTGCTCTGCCCCATCCGCATACGCATCGCGGATCATGTCCAGCGCCGGGGTGCCCGCCGGATCGAACACTTCACCGCGACTGCCTGCCGGCCGCAGAATCCGCAGCGGCATCGGAGCAAGCGCCGCGCACAGTTGCGGCAGGTCGTATTGCAGCAGGCTGCCACGGGCGATGTCGGCGAAGTGCGGCACCGTGAACTCCCCGTCGCGCAGCATCAGTTCGTATGACCACAGCGTGTCGTGGAGCTCCACTCCGGCAAGCTGCCCGCCCAGTATCGCCGCATGAAGCGCCCAGATGCCGCCGCGACCGTGCGCTTCGAGCACGATGTCCTCATAACCACATTCCTCGCGCAGGAACCGCAGCGCGGCGAGGATATCGCGCACTCGCAGGCGGAGCAGTGAGAAGCCCATTATCTCGGCGAAGTTAGCTGCAAACACTTCCCGGCCGAGAGTGCGGGCGGAGTTCGCGCTGCCTTGCTCATACGTCTGCTGCCCGTGGGACCTCATATCTGACAGACCTGTGCCGCAGGCCAAGAGCAGTGCCACATGCTCGTCTTCGGGTAGGCTGATGCGGGCGAAACTTTCATAGTCCGGCTCCTCGTTGATGACAAGTCTGACGGCTCCCGCTTTACCCGCTCTCTGCTTGACGAACACTCCCGCGTAGAGGCCCGCGTCGGCTGCGATGAGGTTGCAATCGGTGTCATCATCCACATCCAAGCCCATAGTAGCCGGGTCGAAGGGCTTCTGGTCCACGATCTCAACCGGCGTATCGAGTTCCAGGATGTCCACGACCGTACTCCGCAACTCCTTCGATGGCAACGCGTGCGCCAGGTCGGGCTTGCTGCACTCAAAGGCCTCGAGGACAACATCATGCACCTTGCGGCTCTTCGTGGAGGTGGCTATCTGGCCGGTTTCGGTGCACCAGAGTTCCTCATCCGGGCGCACGTAGTCAGCTGCCGGCGTCTCGTGTGTCGGCAGGTTGAACCAGCGGCCAAACCACTCGACCGCCTGCTCGCGAATCTGTTCACTGTAACCGTGTGTGCCCGGTCCGACGTAGAGATCGAAGCGCTCATCGAGGCCCAGCAGGCCATAGACGTGTCGGCAGAACTCGGCGACCTCCTGCGTTCCATGCAGGGGGAAATAATCCCCTTCGGCAGCACCGACGCGCAAGGCACGCGGAGCGACCATCGCCGTCATCTCGTGGCAATCCATCCCGAAGGCGAGCTGGTCGAAGATCTGCTGCTCGCCGTCAGCCGCTCGGCCGGACTCCTGCCGGGCCTGTAGCGATGTAATGTAGCAGACCGGCACAGATACCTTGATGCGCTCATCCAGCGCCGACAGATACGCCGTCAGCGTCCCGCCACCAGAGCAGCCGGTACAGCCCAAACGCTGCGCGTCCACGTCCGGGCGATCCTGAAGATAGTCGAGACAGCGCATTCCGTCGTAGATGCGGTACTGGGCGATCGCCTGGGCGATGAGCACACACTGGACGTGCATCTGGCTGTGTTCGATGCAGCAATTCCCGACGCTCGACTCCCCCATCTGCTCGTCGTAGTACTGCACGCGCTCGCCCTGGCTGATCGGGTCATAGACCAGCGCGATCATTCCATTCAGCGCCAGAGCGATGCCCACTTGCTGGTATGCGCCGGCCATCTTTCCATTGGCCGAATGTCCACACGGAACCAGAATCCCCGGAACCTGGCGCTCGATGCTCTTTGGTACGTAGAGGTTCGCGGTGACGAGGAAATCCGGTCGGCTCTCCAGAATGATCTTCTCGATGACGAAGGGTCCGCTGTCCACAGTCCCCGTTACTATCGGCTTCAGCGGCGTTCGGGCAGGGAATCCGCCGACCGCCGCCGTGAAGTACTCACGCAGTTGGGCGGACCGCCGCAACCACTGCTCTCCACTAGTTACCTCCTCTCTACGCTGCTTGTTGGCTGCGTAGAACTCCTCCGCCATCCCCGTCAGGTAATCCGGTAGCATCGCCATGCAGGGAGCTGAACTGCTATCGTTTTCATTCATCTGGAATCGCTTCCTCGTTTATTCACGGGTTCCCGACACTCGTGTATTGCTTCTCCACAGCCTTCGCAGTGTTCCCACAACTTTTCCACAGGGTCTTGCACAATCGGCCTACCGGGGCATTGCTGAAAAGACATCGAGGCTGAGGTTGTCGGGCTGTTGCTCAGCGAGCAGATAATGCCCGCCCAACGCCACCATCGCCGCGTTGTCCGTGCATAGATCCGGCGGCGGGCAATGAAGCGTCACTGCGGCCCGCGCATATGCCTGCTTCAGCTTCTCGCGCAGAACCTGATTTGCCGCAACGCCGCCGGCAATGACCAGGTGCTTGGTGGCCGTCTGCTCGGTGGCTGCCATGGTGTTGCGGACAAGGGTGTCCACAACTGCGTCCTGGAAACTGGCGGCCAGATCCGCGACGGTCTGCTCGTCGAGTGCGGCTTGCTCGTCATCGGCCTGCAAGTCCTGGACCTGGCGGATAAGCGCCGTCTTCAGACCGCTGAAGCTGAAGTCGAGGGAATCGCCGACGCGAGGACGTGGGAAGTCAAACGCCTCCGGGTTTCCCGCTGTGGCTGCTTTGGCTACCGCCGGCCCGCCCGGATAGCCCAACTCCAGCACTCGCGCCGCCTTGTCAAAAGCCTCTCCGGCAGCGTCGTCGCGCGTTGCACCAAGCAGTTCGTAGTCCGTCGGATGGGTGATACGTACCAGGTCGCTGTGTCCTCCTGAAGCGATGAGGCACACCGCCGGCAGGTGCTCGTCACACAGCGGCTCATCGCACACCGCCGCGAAATTAGCCGCCACATGCGCCTGCAGGTGATTGACGCCTACCAGTGGCAGCCCCGTCGCCGCATGGTACGCCTTGGCCGCACTGACGCCTACCAGCAACGACCCGATGAGGCCCGGTCCGTTGGTGACGGCGATGCCGCCCAAGTCCGCCCAGGTCACGCATCCTGCATCCAGCGTCCGCTGCACCACCATCGTCAGTAGCTCGGTGTGCTTGCGGGAGGCAATCTCGGGCACGACGCCGCCGAAGAGGGCATGGATCTGCTCCTGCGAGGCGATAATCGAGCTGACGATGTCGCGGCCATTGCTGACTACCGCCGCCGCGGTCTCATCGCAGGAGGTCTCGATGCCCAGCACCAGTTTATCAGAGCTCCGTGGTGACTTCATACCCGTGCCGCGCCTTCCAGTCGGCCAGCAGCGCCCTCAGTTCGGCCTGCCGCTCCGTGTCGTCAAGGTCGGCGATCTCGGCGACGACGGCGTCCTCCTTGTTATCCAGATAGTACCCCGGGCGCACCGTTACCGGTACGAAACCCAGCTTCCGGTACAGCCGTTCGGCCGGCTCATTGCTTACCCGGTATTCCAGCGTCGCGTACTCGCCCCCAAGGTCTATCACCTTCAGCAACAGGCTCAGCACCAACAACTCGCCGATCCCCAGTCGCCGGAAGTACGGTGCGACCGCGACAGTAAGTATATGCACTTCTCCGGCGAAGTAGTGGCTACCTATGTAGCCGACCAGGTGCCCCTCGATTTCGGCGACGAGGTATATCTTTCCACGGCCCACACCGCGTAGCTCACCGCGCATTGTCTCCACATGCCAGGGCGCTGAGTAGGAGACGCACTCGATGGTCATGATGTCCGTCAGGTCGTCCACACTGGCGGACCGCAGCAGCACTTCCTGCGCGGCCTCGCGTTCTGCCTTTGCCATCATCGCATCCAACCTGTCACTGTATCTCGATGCCATGGATCCGCTCCGCCTGCGAGGCCAGCAGATACTCCGGCTTCAGTGCAGCCAACTGCTCGATGCTAAATTCCTCCGGCCACTCCGCCAATATCACGGTGATACTCGCGCGGGGTATGTCATACGGCGGCCCGGCTTGCCGCAATTCCGCAAGTCGCTCATCTCCCGCCACTGCCTCCGCCCATCCATCTCCCACAACCAACTCCGCCTCGCCCAGCTTGTCGTGCAAACCCGCAGTCTCCATCAACTCGACATCGCTGAGGCACTCGACTGCGCCCTCATGGATGCGATAGAGTCCGGCATAGACATGACCGATACGCGCCCGCTGGATGACGCCGACACTGATGTGCTCCGGTCCGCAGCCGGCTGCCAGCACATGCTGGGTTGGCACGCACGCCACCGGGATTTCCAGCGCGTGGCCGAGCGCCTTGGCAGTCGCCAGCCCGATGCGCAGGCCGGTGAAACTGCCCGGCCCGCAGGAGACTGCAATACGCTCGAGGGCCATCTCGGTGCCGACTATCCGCACTATCCGCCGCGTCAACTGGTCACAAAGCACCAGGCGGCTGCTGAAGATGTCCTCGGCAACCAGCTTGCCGCTCTCGAACAGGGCGACGCTGCTGATATGGGTTGATGTCTCTATTCCGAGCGTCCGCATTGGGTCACCGCCTCGATGGTCCGTGCATGGCGCGGGCCGGCCGTGTAGAACACTATGCGGCGGCCTTCACCCTCATACTCGATCCACACGAAAAGCGTGTCCGGCGGCAGCGTCTCGGCGACGAGGTCCGCCCATTCGAGCGCCACGACACCTTCTTCCAACCACTCGTTGAGGCCGGCTTCTTCGAGCTCGTACGGGTCGGCCAACCGGTAGGCATCGGCATGATATAGACACACCGGCCCCGGGTGCCGGCGCATAACGATGAACGAAGGGCTGGCAACGCGGCCCTTGACCTGCATCCCGGATGCCAAGCCGCTGACGAAGCAGGTCTTACCGGCCCCCAGCGGCCCGCACAGCGCGACGCAATCTCCGGCGGCCACGAGTTCTCCAAGCCGCCGCCCGAACTCCGCCGTATCCTCCGGCGTTGCGGCGAATACGCTCGCCTGCGCTTTGCTGTCCTCTTCACGCCCTGCCTGCCCGGTCATCGTTCCTGCCCATTTCGCTGCCCGATGCGCGGCTACCTGCGCACGCGTCCGCCGATTACCCATATCGTACAGTGCCGCAAAACTTCCTCTCGCTTCGCGAGTTTATCCTATCCGAAGCAGAAACGCCGACCCTCTCAGGCCGGCGCTTGCGATACACGGATCGGTTCGGCGGCTATTGCTCGGTCTGGTCTTGCCCTTCGGACTGCGGTGCCTGGTCGGCCTCGGGGGCCGGTTCAGCGGCTTCGGCAACGGGGGGCGGCTCGTAGGTTTGCGGGTTCTCCACGTACATTTTCAGCCCATTCTTGTCGGCCTGCGCCAACTCAAAGACGCGCTCGAAGCGGAGAGCGTCCTTCGGGCAGACCCATGAACACTGACCGCAGAAAATACACCGTTTCATTATGGCGACGAGGTCTCTCACCGGCTTGCCCTTGTCATCAACGGAACCGTCGTCGCGCTCGACTAGTTCCAGCACATCACACGGGCAGTCGCGCACGCACATGCTGCAACGGATGCACTCGGTGTCATCCCATATCAAGCGGCCACGAAAGCGCTCCGGCGGATCGAGCCGCTGCAGCGGATACAGCACCGTCGCCGGCTTCTTGAACAGATGCGACATCAGTTCCTTGAACATTACGCCGACACTTCGGCCCATCTCACGTCTCCTATGTTGCGGCGATGATGATAACAATGAGTATCTGCACGAGAATGGGAATTGCCAGATAGAGCAGGCACCAATGCACCATCTGCTCGATGCGCAACCGGGCAAAGAGCGCTTTGATAACTGACAGGACAAACACGATCAGCAGTGTCTTGAGCATCACGATGAAAAAGCCGACAATCGAGGCGGTGATGCCGGTCAGCATTCCGCCTAGCCACGGGCAGTAGGGACCGCCGAGGAAGATAACGGCTATCAGCGCCGCGCCGACCACCGTCTCGGTCTGGAACATCATCCGCAGCAGCGCCAGCTTCCGGCCGGTGTATTCGACCATCGGCCCCCCGACTATCTCGGTCTCCGCGTGCGGAATGTCGAACGGAATGCGCTCAAGCTTGCCGACGAGGGCGACCACGGCTACGAAGAACGCAATCGGCGTGGTGGCAACGAACCAGAAGTGTGTGGTCTGATACGCCAGGAGGTCGGTCACACGCCAGCTCTGGGCGACGAGTGCCGGTGTCAGCAGCGCCAGCGTGAAGGGGACCTCATAGCCGAAAAGCTGCGTGATGACCCGCCCCGTGCCCAGCGCACCGAACGGGTTTGGCGAGTACCATCCCATAAGGACCAGCACGAAGGCCGGTATCGTCAGCAGATAGACAATGACGATGAGGTCTCCGGTGAATGAGAATGGCCATTGCGCGGTCCAGAGTGGCACATAGAGGAATGACGCAGCCACCGCCGTCAGGCCGAAAAGCGGCACGATGTTGACGATCCCACGATCGGCGCCGTCAGTGACGATATCTTCTTTCGCCAGCAGCTTGACGATGTCTGCGAATGGCTGATACCATGGCGGGCCCTGACGGCTCTGGAGGCGAGCATAGACCTTACGGTCGAAGAACTCGGCCAGGAACCCGGCGCCGACGAGGAATACGAAACCCGGAAAAATTAGTACATAAAACAGCGGCATGACAGTATCCATAAATCAGTCACTGTCTCCTCTGTGCGCCCGCCTTACCGGCGGTACGCTCAGGATATGGACTCATTGTCCTGCGGCTTGGACAGCGCGTCCCGGGGGCGATCTCAGCCCCGTTCAGCGGTCAGTACACGACATGCACGGGTCAATCGAGGCGATGGTAATAGGCACGTCGGCCACATAGGCGCCTTCGAGCATGAGGATAGTCGCCGGCCAGTTGGCAAGGCTGGGAGTTCTGACCTTGACGCGCGCCGCCTTGTCGGTACCATTGCTACGCATGTAGTAGATGAGTTCCCCACGCGGCGCCTCAGTCCGGCAGACGGCCTCGCCTTCCGGCACACGCGGCTTAGCCCGTGCCTGGATATCGCCTTCCGGCAGCTTCTCGAGTAGCTCGGTAGCGATGTCGCAGGCCTGGATAGTCTCCAGAACACGCACGATGGTGCGGCCGAGCACATCGCCGAGATCTGACGTTATCGCCTTGAAATCTATTTCGCTGTACGCCTCATAGGGGAACGCCTCACGTGCATCATAGGGGACATTGGAGCCCCGAGAAGTCGGGCCGACCGCTCCGTATTCCCTCGCCTGCTCCTCGGTGAGTATGCCGACGCCCTCGACCCGTTTGAGGAACGTGCCCTCGGTCGTAGCGATCTGTGCGTAGTACTCCGTGCGCTCCTTGAGCACGGCCAGCCCCTCGAGGCACTTCGCGATTATCTCGTCGGTGAGGTCCATCTTGGCCCCGCCGATAGTAACCATCCCGTAGTTGCAGCGGTTCCCCGAGATCAGCTCCAGAAGATCCTGGACCACCTCGCGATCTCGCCATACATACATAAACAGCGTATCAAAGCCGACCTCATGAGCCGCTACACCGAGCCACAATAGGTGGCTGTGGATGCGCTCCAACTCCGCGACGATGGTGCGGATATATATGGCCCGCATCGGCACCTCGAGGCCTAGCAACTGCTCAACACAGCGGCAGAAAGTCCATGCGTGGACGTGTGAGCAAATGCCGCAGATGCGCTCGCAGTTGTACTGGGATCGCACGTAGTTACGGTGTTGGCAACACGCCTCAATGCCTCGGTGAATATAGCCCAGGCGTATGTCAACAGCAACAACACGCTCGCCCTCGGTGGTTATATTGAAACTCTCCGGCTCCTTCAGCGCGGGGTGCTGCGGGCCTATCGGAAACGTGCACTTAGCCATTCTCTTCCTTTTCCTTCTGATCTCTCTCGGCTTGCGCCTGGATCTCTTCGAGGCGCATTGGGAACACGTCGTCGGGCCAGTCGTCTGGCAGTATGAGCCGCTTCGGATTCGGGTGGCTCTCGAAGACGACGCCGAACATGTCATAAGCCTCCCGCTCATATATTGTCGCGGCGGGCAACTGGGGTGTGATGGACGCGATCTTGGGCGTGGCCTTCGGGACCCGCGTCCTCACCGTGATAGCTGGCGGCTTATCGCCGTTGAAGTGGTAGAGCAACTCGAGTTCCTCGCCCCAATCCTGACAGGTTATCGTTGACAGATGCCACCAGCCATTCTCGCTGACGAATCTGCACGCCGCCACTATCTCTTCGGGCGGGACCGTCATTGTCACCTCATAGACGCCGAACTCCGCGGTCTCAAGGATCCGGCCCTCGTACTCCCGGCGAACTCTCTCTATGGCAGCTTCACCCAACTCCGACATCATTCTAGCTCTCGACTTTCTCCCCTGCTTCCACGAGATTCTCAATACCGGGGATAGCTTCCTCGAATTCGCTGACGAGCTTCTCGATCTTGGGGTTCAGTAGTGCCAGCAACTTGAGCACGCCGTAGGTGATAGCATCCGGTCGCGGCGGACAGCCCGGCACATACATGTGGACCGGAATGATCTTGTCGACTCCGCCTAACAGGTTATAGGAACCGTCCCCGTAGAACGGCCGGCCCGATGCCGCGCAGGTGCCTACTGCAAGCACAAATTTCGGCTCGGGCGTCTGCTCGTAGATGCGGATGATCCGATCGCGAATCTGCCGATTGATCCCACCCGTGCAGATGAGCACATCGGCGTGACGGGGGCTGCCCTGCAACAGTACCCCGAAGCGCTCGAGGTCAAAGCGTGGCATCAGCGCCGCCACAATCTCGATGTCGCAGTTGTTGCACGAGCCGCCGTTGAGATGACATACCCAAGGCGATTTGCAGGTAGCCCAATGGGCCAGTTTCTTCAACATGCTCAAACTTCTCCTGTCAATCTGCGAGTACCTTCATCGGTCCGTCAACAGCGCCGCAATCGCGGGCGTGCCAGTCACAATCTCGATGTAGCAATTGTTGCACAAACTATCGTTGAGATGAGCTACCTATACTCAGGGCGATTCTATGGCAGCCCACCGCGCCAGTTCATTGCCGTCCGTATGGAGGCCCTCCCACCATATGGGCACTGCGGGATTGCAGGTGATCCGGTTACCCCTCGCTACTTGTTGAGGGACACTTAATCAGTGTGTTGATATCAAATACGGCTTCGGGAATCTCTGTGGTCAGTATAAGGGCATCGGTGGGGCATACGTCTTCACACAATGCGCAGAAGCAGCACTTACCCAAATCAATCTGGGGGCAGGATTTCTGAGCTCCATCTGATTGCTCGACTTCAACCATCTCGATGGCTCTGTTGGGACATATTCTGGCACAGAGCCCACAACTGACGCATTTATCTATATCATATTTGTGTTGCCCCCGGTAACGCTCGGATATGATAATCTTTTCGTGCGGAAACCTGACTGTCATTGGTTTCGTAACGAGATTCTTGAGCAATTCCCTTATTATTCCTAGCCCTCTCACATTGTCACCTATCCATGTCTGCGGGGCAGGGATTTAGACTCCAATAAATAGCTGGCACATCTGCAACCTGGCAATCCTGCAGCAAATACTCAAGTACGGTGATCGCATGCAGGAGGGATGGGCCCCGGATTTTGCAGCGGTAAGGCTTATTGGTTCCGTCGGCGAGCATGTACATTCCAGCTTCGCCTCTGGCGATCTCGTTTCTGATGTATACTTCACCTGCTGGAATCTTGTCAGCGCCCTTGGGGACTATCGGGTCCAGCTTTGTGTTCGGCATTTCCAGAGCCTGTCGCACAATCTTCATGGATTGCTCGATTTCTCTGATTCCAATAGTGTATCTGGCATACGCGTCGCCGGCCTCTTCGGTTGGTACCTCAAAGTCAAATCGGTCGTAGACCTCATAGGGGTCATCTTTTCTGACATCTGCTGCCTTGCCGCTGGCCCTCAGTAC
>CAZCJS010000157.1:0-9988 GCA_964498775.1 uncultured Armatimonadia bacterium | reverse complement strand
CGCAGCTGAGCCACGCAATGGAAAACGTGCTCCAATGCATACGCGACGGTGAGTTGCAGGCAGAAGCCGAGCTGGTGGACCTCTTGTTGAGGAGTGTGGATGCGCTTCGCGCCCACTTGGAGAGCGCCATCGCCCACGACGAGACGCCGCCTGACCACGGCGAGTTGCTCGCGGATCTCCAGCGCGCTTCCGAGACCAGCCAACAGGCCACGCAGCGAGACGTCGAGGATCTAGCGGTAGCAAGCGCAGATGGGGGACAGAAGCAGGACCCGAAGCAAAATGTGACGCCGACCACATCCGCGACGCATATCCGTATCGCTCTGGATATGGACTGTGCGATGCCGACGGCGCGAGCGTGGTTGCTACTCCAACAGATAGCCTCGCACGGCGAGCTGATCGAGACGCGGCCCGACCGCGATGAGCTGCAGGGCGGAGAAGTCACATTTGATGAGCTTGAGGTCTGGGTGCAGTGCGAACATTCAGATGACGAGTTGCTGGGCATAGTAGCGGCGATGCCCGACGTTGCCATGGTGAGTGTCGAGCCGCAGCGCCCAGTGGCCGCCACTGCCAGGCCGATATCAATCAAACTCGATGAAGACTGCGCCATGCCTGGGCCCCGGGCGTGGCTGCTGCTTCAGCAGATCGCCCAGTACGGGGAGCTCGTGCATAGCTGTCCCTCCCAGGAAGAGTTGAAGACTGCAGACATCCAGTTGGACGTGCTCGACGTCCTCATCCAGACTGACCTCGACGATGATGAAATTGTGCGCATCGTCGGCGACATGAACGATGTGGCCTCTGTGACGCTTGGGACTAAGCAAGTTGCTAAACCGGCAGACAAAGTAGCCGCATCGAGTGGTGAGCATCCCCCCACAATACCGGAATACACAGGTCCTGAGAGACGAAACGTTGCTACGAACACTGGACGGCGCGCATCGGATAGAGAGAAGCCGGCGAACACGCAGTCTACGGTGCGAGTGAATGTTGAGAACATTGATGCACTGATGAACCTCGTCGGCGAGCTTGTCATCAATCGGACGCGTCTGAAGAATCTGACCCAACATCTCAAAAATGATGGTGGCGAGACCGATAGAGAAATTGCTCGCGATTTCGACGATGTGACATCGAATCTGGGGATGATAGTCACGGAGCTGCAAGAGCGGGTGGTGGCGACCCGGATGGTGCCGGTAAGCCACGTGTTTGGGCGCTTCCCTCGTTTGGTTCGAGACACCGCGCGCCGTGAGGGGAAAGACGTTGAGTTGGTAGTCGAGGGTGCCGACACGGAACTGGATCGGTCGGTGATAGAAGACATCGTGGATCCCCTCTCGCATCTGTTGCGCAACGCCGTCGGCCACGGTATCGAGACACCTTCTGAGCGAGAGGCGGCCGGTAAGCCGGCAAAAGGAACCATCCGCCTCGAGGCGCGTCGCGAGCAGAACATGGTGGTAATAGAAGTGGGCGATGACGGTGGCGGAATTGATGCAGAGGCCGTGCGGGCGAAGGCGGTTGAGAAGGGGCTGATGAGTGCCCAACAGGCGACCGCAGCATCACACAGCCGGCTCCTCGATTTGGTACTGATGCCGGGTTTCAGCACTGCGGCCAAAGTCAGCGATATCTCTGGTCGAGGCGTGGGGATGGATGTGGTGAAGAGCAACATCGAGAATATCGGTGGTCAGGTGGCGCTGGCGAGTTCACTTGGACAGGGCACCACGGTGTCGCTGCGCCTGCCTTTGACGGTAGCAATTATCGAGGGGCTGCTCGCAACATCGGGGGAACTAATCTGCGCGGTCCCGTTGGCATCGGTGGTGCGGATACTACACGTAGGACGCGGGGAGTTCCAGTACGTGAACCGGCGGCCGATGCTGGTCGTGGAGCAAGAGGCAGTTCCCCTGTTTTCGCTCGCAGATGTAAGCGCGTCGGCGGAGTTTGCGCCCAGAGAGGCCGCACAGGTCATCGCAATGATGTTGACCGACGGCCGTCAGAATGTCGCGCTGATAGTGGATGAGATCATGGGAAATGAAGAGCTTGTCGTGCAGCCGCTGGCAGAAGTGCTGCAGGATGTAGATGTCGTCAACGGGGCAGCGATTCTGGGCGATGGGCGCGTCTGCCTGATCGTGGATGTCGGCGCGGTAGTCCGAACTGTGGTGCAGATGGAGCAGGAGCATACCGTCGAGGTCGCATGAGCAAGCCAGAGACAAGACAATGGTACTGATTGCGCACACACCGGCTACACCGGCAGGAGGCAAGCGAAGATGCCACTGATGCAGTTGTCTGAGCTACAGCTTGATGCGTTGAGTGAGATCGGCAACATCGGCGCCGGCAATGCCGCCACCGCGCTGGCCACAATGATAGACGGGTCTGTCAAACTGGCGGTACCGGCGACCCGGATCGTGCCGATAGATGAACTTGTGTTGGTCACCTCGGCGGAACTCGAAGAGGTCGTGGTCTCGGTGTACGTCGGCTTCGAGGGACAGGCCAGAGGTTGCCTGTTGCTGCTGTTCGATAAAGACCAGGCATTGTCACTTCTAGACTTGCTGGGGCTGGCGGGAGCGGGAGATGTGGTCGAGCTGGCCGAGCTGGAGAAATCGGCGATCAGTGAGACGGGCAACATCATCGCCTCCGGCTACCTCAGGGCATTGGGAAGCTTCACCCATCTCCAACTGTTGCCCCAGCCACCCGGCGTCGCGGTCGGGATGAGCGGAGCGGTCCTCGATACTGTGGCGGCATACCTGGGCCAGTTCGCAGACACCGGCCTCGTCATCCAGGTGAATCTGCACAGTGATGAGGCCGCGCTGGGCTTGGAGTTGTTCATGATTCCAGACCCTGACGGACTGGCGGCAATCATAGCGGCACTGGGATTAACAGACGACAAGCACCCCTGCACAGACCATGCCGGCGCGTGAGGCTCTCGGACTCCGGTATCGGCATGTTGGTATTTGGTAGCTGGCAGAGCCCCACAGCAAGGGAATGAGCTTATGGCGTCACCTATACGTGTGTTGATTGTGGATGACTCGAGTTACGTGCGCATGGTCGTCAGCCGCATGCTGGGCCGTGCTCACGACATCGAGGTTGTGGGCCAGGCGGCTGACGGGCAAGACGCTTTACAGATGGCTCTCGCGCTCAAGCCGGACGTAATCACCCTGGATGTTGAGATGCCCAAGCTGAACGGGCTGGAGGTGTTGCGCAGGCTGTTGCCGCGCGAGCAGATACCGGTGGTGATGCTTTCGAGCCTCACACAGGCAAGGGCTGATGTCACCCTGCAGGCTCTCGAACTGGGGGCCGTGGATTTCGTTGGCAAGCCGGGCAGCGCCGGAGTGCCAGACATTGCGGCGGTCGAGTACTCATTGCTGATGAAGGTACGGGCGGCAGCCGGCGCAAGAGTGTTGGCACCGTTGCAGAAGCGCGGATTTCTGCAACCGGTGGCCCCAGGGGTGTCGCCGCAGATCCGCAGGCAGCCGACAATGCTGCTGGCTGCTTCAACTGGTGGACCCGGTACGGTGGCTAACTTACTGGCGGCACTGCCCGCAGACCTTCCGGCGCGTCTGGCACTCACGCAACATATGCCGGCGGCATTTACAAAGAGCTTCGCCGCACGCCTGGATGCGGAATGTGAACTCGAGGTTCGCGAGGCCGCAGAAGGAGATATGATCCATGCAGGGACTGTTCTCGTAGCCCCCGGCGACTGGCACATGATAATCGGACCGCAGGGAATCATTCATCTGTCCAATGCGGAACTCGTCTGGGGCGTCCGGCCGGCAGCCGACCCGATGATGCAAAGCGCCGCCGAAAACCTCCGCGAACCGCTCATCGGCCTGGTACTGACGGGCATGGGCTGTGACGGTGCAGATGGCCTCCGCAGCATCAAGCACGCCAATGGTGTGGCAATAGCACAGGATGAGCAGAGCAGCGTCATATACGGTATGCCCAAAGCGGCGGCGGAGACCGGAATCTGTGACCACATCGCTCCACTCGACAAGCTGCCGGAGCTCATCGTCAAGCAGATATACCGACTGGCGACAGCCCGGCAACCGGTCGCCACAATCGCCACTGCCGGTAGGAGGCAATGACCATGCAGATGCTGGATGCCGATGAGTTTGCCGCTTTCTGTACCGGCATAAGGAGACTCTGGGGTATTGACCTGACCAGCTATGGGGAACGGCAGTTGCATCGCCGCTTGCGCGCTATGATGGCGCGTGTGAATGCTACAGTTCTGGCGGATTTTCTTCAGCAGATGCAAGCCGACGCCTCGCTTTCCGAGCAGTTCAAAAACAAGTTCACGATCAACGTGAGCGAGTTCTTCCGGAATCCCGAGCTCTTCTCCGACCTCGAGGAGATGCTCCGGCCCGGCGGTGTATGCTCAGATGCTAAGAAAATCTGGAGCGCGGGATGTTCCTACGGAGCCGAGCCCTACACTCTGGCCATCCTGATGGACGAATATGCCCAGGCGAGGAAATGGGAAATCCTCGCCAGCGATATAGACGCGGAGGCCTTGGCGTCCGCAAAGACTGGGATATTCACAGAGCGGGATCTGCGTCATGTCTCGCTGGCGCGTCGCCGGAAGTATTTCGAGCAGACTGATGCCGGGACTTTCGCCGTCTCAGACAAGCTGAAGCGAAATATGCACTTCTTCAGTCTTGATTTGCTTCAGCCGGGTAAGCGCATGCCGAGGGACTGTGACCTCGTCCTGTGCCGCAACGTGATCATCTACTTCAATTCTGAGGCGAAGAAGCAAGTGCAAAGCAGGCTTGCCGAGGCGCTGCGGCCTGGAGGAGTACTGCTGATCGGCGGCACCGAGAGAGTAGCGAACCCTGAAGCCGCGGGCCTGAGTGTGCTCCGTCCATTCTTCTACCGGAAGGCGGAGGCCGCATGATGGCCCTGGTCCGAGATCTGGCGCATGCCGATGAATACCTGTACTGCGAATTGTCAACGCCTGGGCCATCGCGCGAAACCGATAGCACCCACTTCCGGTATCCGCGCAGGCAACGCAGAGAAAATTGAGACTATGTTTACACTTTGTGCTTGACAAGCGGGCCCAAGTAGTATAGAGTCACTCCGTGAGGGTGTTGGCATGCGGTGTCCTGACGACATTGTACTTGTGCCGCATAGCATGATTGGTAATCATAGGTGGCAGAAAGTGGAAAAGCGGATGATGATTCGTCTTCAGCGCATTTTTCAGGTAGCATTGATCGCGACGATGCTGATCTGCGCAGGTGGGTTCGCTCAAGCCGACTTGCTCTCTGACCACTTTGGTGTGACGCTGTCGCTGGATACAAGTTCCAGCTACACTGACAGTTACCAGGGGCTCACGAGTTACCCCTACGACTTGGACAGCTTCACCCCAACGAAGAACACCAAGACGACCAACTACATAGTAGGCGATTGGTACGGCGACTGGTCGGACGAGAACTTTGACTACACGACCCGCTCGGGCCAGTACCCATCTGGCGGAGAGCCTTATGACGTCGAGGCCTTGTATTTTGACAATGATGAAAACAACTTGTATATGTCCGTGGTCACGTCGTTCGAGCCATCTCCTGGCCTTACGGAGACGCGCATGGGCCTGAACGTGCTCGTCGTCACCGGGGATCTGGCACTCGACCTCGGGATGAATGACCCTTACACGGATGGCTTCTCCTATGACTACGGTGTGAACATCAACCACGAGCAGCGCACCGGTGGCGATGCGATCTCCGGCGGAAGCACCATCGGCAACGAAGTTTACCGGACGAACAACTCCGACTGGTACCTGGGTACCCCAAGTGGTGCTCCGGCAGCCGGTGGCGAGTTGTCGAACTTCGACCCGGAATACTCGGGATTCGGCGGCAGCTACTTGGGCGCGGCGACAGTTACCTACACGGAGTACGACTTCGGCATCAATGATGAGACGCTGGCGCCGACATATGTTATCGACATCACTGTGCCGCTCGACTTGCTGCCCACTCTGTACGAAGGGGACATCATCGGTGTCGGTTGGGTACAGGGCTGTCGCAACGATGGCAATGAGGTGGATGCCGTTATGCGGCTCGAGGGACAGTTTACCCCCGAGCCGAGCACCATGGCGCTAATGGCATTAGGGATGAGCGCACTGGGCATACTGAAGCGTCGCAAGCAAAACAAGGAAGATCAGGTCTGAGATAATCCGAGTCAATAACTGAGACGAAGTGCAAATCTCCCGGGCTTCTGACGAAGTCCGGGTTTCTTATTTGTGCGGCGTGACTTGCAGGGCGCCCTGCACGACGCGGCCTGCAACATACGTGACATGACGCCGCCGGAGCCCCCCAACGCAAACCGGTAGCCCGAGCTTCCAGCTTGGGTCGGGGGGAAACGTGACAAGCTGTGCGTTTAGGCCCGATCGCTCAGAAGTGACGGTCCACTAATCCATCAGGCGAGCGTTATACTGCCGTGGCCCGGCCACATATCCGGCGAACGCTGTTGGATCCGGCGGTTCAGGAGTGAACACGTAGATGACCGTTGCGCACGGATCGTAAACCACGAGCTCCTCCCGCTGGTCGCCGCAGACGTTTGCCGGAATACAGTGATACCAGCTCATTCGGTGGCAGGCCTCACCTATCGGTGGCACGAGCTCGGGCAGCGGAATGCCCTGGTGCGTCTGGATATCCCAGAGCCAACCGCCGTTGAATAGCATTGCCCGCTCACCCGGCTCACACCAGAACACCTCGGCCATTCCCGTATTGTTAGGCGAGGAGTTGAGCACAAGCTCGTCAACAACGCTGCCGCTGTCGCTGCTTACGACGCGGACCTCCGGGTTATGACCATTATACCGCACGACCAACTCCGGTCCGGGCAGGTCGTCGCGAAAATCCGCCACGCGTACCTCCTGGCCATGGGGGACCACCTCGGGACCGAGACGCAGGACGATCTCTCCGCTCTCGTCAAGCACCTGCCCGAAGCCTGAGCAGATCGCCCGCATCTTGTTATCATCCCAATGCGTGATGGCAACCGAGTCCATGTATTCAGCGATCTGGCCTGCCCACAGCGGTTCACCGTCGCAGGTCAGCAGGAAGTACCCGCCGTTGACTTCATCAACTCCGTCGCCATTAATGTCACCCACCGCCGGGATGTATGCAGGGCACTTGCCGTACTGATCCCAGTCGGTACGATAGGTCCACAGCACGTTGAGACCTTCATCCAGCGCGACAACTGTATCCCCCAGCTTGACAACGAGGTCGCGTGGAGTATCGGTGCCACGGAAGTTGGCTATCAGCAGGCGCTGATGAAACCAGTTTGACCCCTCTCCACGCCGTTGCGTAATCTCCGGCGGTGCGGCCTGATGTTTCACATCGCCGGTGCGACCATCTCGGATCTGGACTGCGACATCGGCAAGAGATGTCTCATCGCCGTCGCCATCGCCCTGCTGCCAGAATGAGATCACCTCGCTGTTACCATCCCCGTCAATATCATGAATGGCCACCGACATCGGTCGGGCAGGTTGCCGGCCACCTTCGCCCGCACTCCACAGCGGCCGGCCGCTCAGGTCGAAGGCGCCAAAAAAGGACGGCTTCATCCCGCCGTCGCTGCAGCGGTAAACGAGGAAGTCAACCTGACCGTCCCCGGTGAGGTCACCGATGCGGATATCGCCGCCGTACGTATGGCCGTCTGTGGTAGTCACCAGTTCACGCGGTACCTCAATCGCGGCGTAGAGCAAGGGGCGAGCCATTTCAGTTTGCATGTTCGGCTTCTCCAGTTGTGAGGCTGTTGCCAGGGTTACCTCTCTTACGTGAGACGTTACGTCGCGGGTTTGAGACCGGACTACCGCAGCACTTCGCATCCGTCGGTGTCGGTTGCCACTTGCAGCACGTGACCGGCTGTTGGGAGACTCCACACCGTTCGGCCCTCGACAGCCTCTCGCCCAATCTGCGGAAGCTCAGCCAAATCCTGCCCCGGTGCCAGCGGGATGATGGCCACCGTCAAAGTTGTCGGCAGTTGCGCCTGGCCGACATAGGTGACCGCCGGAGCCGGCTGCAGTCTGTGACCGCGCCCGACCCAACCCCTCCCGTGTGGCTGAGCGGTGTCGCCTCGCGTGGAGACATCCTGTTTGGGAATGCCGTCAGGCCAGTAAGTTGTGTGCGGCGTGGTGTCACCCTTGCTCAATTTCGGCCGCAGGTCCCCTTCCAAGGGGAGCAAGACCAGCCGCGCCCCGTTGGGCGCTGAGGCAATAGTGAGGTTGCCGTCAAACGCGATTTCGATGTCCGGGTCGAACTGGAAGTTTTGCTCAAGAGCCACCGGCTGCCCTGCGCCGGCAAAACCCTGGCCCGTGATGACATCCTGCAGCAGCCAATATGACTTGTCAGCGAACACCGCACGCCGTTCCCAGTGGGCATTCAGGACCGGTGCAAATGAATGGTCGGCTATCCAGAGTGTATAGTTGTCGCCGTGCTCCCAAGTGTTGTCCAGAGGCTCGGTGACTTCGCGTGGTACGGTTCGTACCACCTCTCCCTCCTCTCCCCGAGCGTGCTCAAACTGGTCCACGCCGTCAACGGTGATGATGTTGTGCAAAAAGCCTGCCGCCTGGCGGGAGATGAAAGCATCGGGCTCGTTGCTGCGATACTTGGTGGAGGGAGGATCAATTATGAAGTCGGCACCATAGGCACAGACTACGAGGCTAAGCCGGTCACCATGCCGGTGGGTAGTCCCCCAAGGCCCCCCGTTGATGCACATGTACAGCGCTTCGGGGCTCCAGTCGCTGCGCATGGTATATAGCCCTCCCCATGCGTCCCGGCCCGGCCAGGGCCACACGGTAGCGGGCGGCAGGGGGCTATCGGTGCGCTCGACTATGGTGTTGACCCATGGCACATCGAGCAGTTCCATCATTTCCATGTTCAGTGCACCAGCAAAGCTGCCCGCACTAAGATCGCCATAGGATGGCAGACGGCCGGTCGGTTTGCCCACGCCGATTGCCCAGCCGGCAATGGCCTCCATCAGTGGCAACAGCTCTTGAACCTCGGGCTCGTCCCGGAGCATGAGAGCCAGCGTCTGGGAGGAAGCCGCTATGCCGCGCGAATAGGCCTGGGTCAATTCGATACACATGCCATCAGGGTAGAAGCTCTCGCTGAGATACTGTCTGGCCATCCGTCCATTGTCCTGGCGCCACTGTTGTGGCACCTGAAAATCATCGAGCACCTCGGAGGCCACCGCCATTGCTCGGATCATGTCCAGGCCGCCGTTATGCCGCGCATCTACCTGCTTCTGCATATAGATACGCATATAGGCGCTCTCCTGGTAAACGCGATGGAGCATATCGAACAGTTCACGGTCAGTGACTTGGTCAAATCCGCGGCTGAGGGTGATAACATCGCCCAGCCGTTGCAGGCGCGGTGACAGCATACACCAGTGCCAGGGGCGAATGACCGTCTCGTTGTCCACAAAGCCTTGTATACCCTGGCTGATGAACCCTGCAATCGGCCAATTCTCCATGTACTCCAGCACATGCTCCACCGCATAGCGGATGTACTGGACATCCCGGGTGTGATGGGCCGCGTGCATAACTGCCCGTAGATGCGGGAAACGAGTCAGACACACCAGTGGGCATTCATGCCAATCCAGGCCCTCTGCTGGCACCTGATGAACGTTGTAACCGTCGCGGATGAAGCCTGACAGGGTCTCGTCCGCACGGCCCATATTGTGGCCGGCGTTAGGCTCAATTGCTGCCCAGTCCACCATGAGTGGGTGGGTGATAGTTTTGGCACGGAAGTGCTCAATGTAGGCCGCTATGGCACCGTCGAAATCGCCGTTAGCTACTGCAGCCCGAGCGGGTGCCAACTCCGGTGTGTCGTCCCGCAGGTCGCGCAGGAAGTCTTCTGGCGAGACCAGCACCAGGGCTTCCAATGCGGCGACGTCGGCATCATTCTGGCCATGCACTGGAATCACTATCTGCAGCATCAGATTCGAGACGATGCAAAGGGATACTGCCATCGCAAACACATTCTTCCTAAAGCGGTTTCGGCTAGGCATACTGTCACCTCTCCCAAGT
>CAZCJS010000156.1:0-10012 GCA_964498775.1 uncultured Armatimonadia bacterium | reverse complement strand
CATGGAAAAACACATCACACTCGCAGCCATCCGCACCCAGCTCCAATGCCTGCTCGAATGCTGCCAGCGTATTCTCCGGCGCATATGCCGAGTTGCCCCGGTGTGCCATCACCAGCGGCCGATACGCCCGTTCCTCCAGTGCCCGTCGTCCGCCATTCGCGCTCATTCTACTGCTCCTCTCAGTGTCCTCACATCTCTGCCGCTCAGAACCTCAGCAGCGACCCGTTTACCGTACCCGCTACCAAACCTGCTCCACCAACCGGCACTGCCAACACCCGCGCCGGCCCGCCAGTATTCAGTACCCCCAACTCTTCGCCGTCCAACCCGACCACGTGCACCATATCATCATCCCCGCCGCAACACAATACTGCAACTCCCTCCAGACTCGTCGCCACCACAGCCCGCACCGGTCGGTGCAGGTCCGTGGCCCACACCTGCTCGCCATCCGGCCTGTAGCCGCAGAGGTATCCACTTCGGCAAGCCGCGACAAGCCCCACCTCGCCTTCCGCCGGGTTATCAAACCCCACCAGATCCGTCACAATGTCACCCAGGCAGCGCTCCCACAATAGCTCTCCGTCCACATCTGCAAATACCCGCAGATTCTCAAGCCGGTTGATGCCACACACAATCTGCGGTCTCCGCCCCTGTTCCCAGCGCGGCAGAGCCAGCGCGGTAAGCTGCGAGGTCCACCCGTGGTTATGCAGCGCAGTCTTCCTCTCACCAGCCGCATTTATCACAAACACGCTCGATGACGCACCCATCGTCTTTAACCCGCCAACGATTTCCGCATCTCCGTCTCCGTCAATATCCGCATGAGTCATCGTCTCGAAGATCCCGTGATCCGTGCGGAACTTCCAAAGCTTCTTTCCTTCTGCATCCAGCGCATACAGGTGCATGTTCGCGACACCTGCCAGGACCTCCGGGTGACTGTCCCCGTTGATGTCCGCCGCAAGCAACCTCCGGACCTTCGGCGCCCCCAGCGTCCACCACTCCCAGTACTGTATCTCCGGATCGGGTGCATATTCCCACAGCACCTCCCCGCCACCACCCAAAGCCCGTATCACACACTCATCGCCGCCTGATACAATCTCTGTCTCGCCATCTTCGTTGAGATCAGCACCGCATACCGCCCTTACCACACCCTCACCCTGATGCGTCCATTCGACATCCCCCTCAGGGCTCACCAACAACGTACGCCCGTCGGCCAGCCCAACTCCATAGCCGCTACCATCTGCCAACACACTCAGCGCGGTCACTCCCACATTCATCTCCATTTCCCACGCCGGCTCCGCAAACTCATCACTTTCTGCCTGAACATGCACCCCTCCCCCGAGCACACTCCCCCCTGCCTCTACATGCACCGACGGCCCCGCGCTGTCCACCAGTACCGTCACTGTCTCATCGCCACACTGCACAACCAGCGCACTATCATCTCCCCCCAGAGCGACCTGCGGCACATTCTCGACATCACTGGGCACCATCAGCGTCGCCAGCGTATGGCTCTCACCTGCCGCCAGCGTCCTCTTCGCCCGCTGGTGCAGCATGTGCAGCGTCAGCTCCTCCACCCCGTAGCGGAATTTGCGCCATGGTTCCTGTTCCGGATACGCCGCCGAGTTAATGCTCACATCCACCTCCTCGGAAAACATCTCATCGGCCCCCACGTTGGGCGCTTGCAGAACAACCGCCGCATACTGCTCCGTTGCGTCCATCCTCAACGCTGCCTTGCCGCTTTCAATACTCCACTCACCGAACGTCCGCCAGTGACAATCGAGACAATAGTCGCCCTCATCTCGCGCGGTCATCTCATCAATGATCAGGAACCACTTGCCCCGCGACCACAGCACATATCGCCGCCAGTCAACCCGGCAGTAATCCCGCAGGCGCGTCACGGTCCACGAGTACTGCTCGCCCTCCTGCCGGGCCTCCAGTTCCGCAAAAGTCGGCGGCACCTTACTCTCTCCATTCCGCGTCACGACCACCATGTTGTGATCCCCGACGTTCGGAAAATGCAGCGAATCCTCCGTCACTATCAACGGCCGCCCGCCCGCGCATATCTCAACAATCGAGTTGGCGTCATTGTACGAGTGCGACCCGCCTCCGGTGCCTTCCAACTGCAGATATTCGTCATCTGCATCAAACCCCGGACGAAACGAGAGCAGGTCAAACGTCTTTTCATAGGGCACATTCGGCCTCTGGATGTTGTAACGTTCCCCCAGTTGCGGCTCGTTCTCTGCCAGCCCGTAGTACAGTTCATCAAGCGGCGCAACACTGATGCCTGTCATGTCATCAGGGCACACCGGCTCGACGCCAATCTCAAACTGGCGCGGGTGCAGGTGATACTCCATATCCACTATCTCAGTTGGCAGTCGCGCCTCGCGCTGCCTGATCATGTACTGATATCGCCCGTCCCGGTACCAGTACGCCGCCAGCCGCAGCACATCGGTCGCGTAGCTCCGTAGCGTAGAATCCCCTAAGACCGGAAAGTAGCCCAGATTGTCGCTGCAGATTATTGCCCGGTCCGCCGCCAGTCTCAACATCCCGTTATCCAGAAACGCGTGGTTCCCTGACAGCAAATCATACTGCACCATCGTCGGCAGCGTCAGCAGCCAGCCGTGATCATGACAATCACAAATCGGTTTGTGATTTTCGCCGTTCCAGCGGTAGAAGCTATCTATGGTCTCAAGCCATTTGCCGGCCTCAGCCAGACCATAGTGACGCGAGAAATACAATGCCCCAAGCTGCAGACCGTAAAAAAGCAGAGTCAAGTGGTTCTGCCGGGGAGGCATCGAAGCAGCGTATTGTTGCACCCATTGATTTCCGAAACCTTCCTCGGAACGCAGCACCTGATACGTGTAGTTGACAAGCAGTCGCCGCTCCTGCTGATCAAAGAGCCCTGACGCTTCCAGATACTGCCATAAACCCATGTGCCGGTGGAACGACAGATGCACCTGAACTTCCACGGTCTGCTCCGGCCGCTGTGTCGCCATTGCGAGAAAGCCATCGTGAAATATCTGCCCCAGGTGCGCATTGCCGCTGCGGTAAAAGTACCTCCCGTATTCCGCTATGTCACGCGTCACCTCGGGAAGCATCTGCCACTCATCAGGAGTAGGCGCCTCGGCCATCTTCGCCACAAGCTCTTGCTCCCGCTCCGTCCCTGCACCATACGCTATCTCCATGAGCAAGGGCAGTGCCGGCTCCCCCCCTGCCGTCAGTTTCTCCTTCAGCACACTCGCTCCCGCCGCCGCACCGCCAGCATCGCTGCATCCGACGACCACCACATTGTTCCCCCGGCCCCAGGGATTGCACAGCGTCCTTAACACGTACCCGCCCGCCCCGGGATACTGACCATCCACCATGCACATCTGCGCCAGATACAGTCGCTCCACATACGCGTTATCCGCCAGGCAACCGATGGCGATGATATGCTCCGTCGCCTCGCCCTCGATTTCCTCCGCCCTTGCGATATCCAGCCGCTCTCCCCACTTCCGCTCTATCTCATCTGCCAACTCCTCCACAATCGGCTGGTACTCGTCATTCCCAATGACCATTAGCGTCGCTCCGGCTGCCAGTGGCGTCTGCGCATTCAGCAGCCGCGGCTTCAGTTCTGCCGTCTTCTCCATCGCTGCACTACCTCGCATGTAATGCTGACTAAACGCGTCTAGCCGACCTCAATCACCGACCCCGCAATATGGCGCGTCCCGTCATCAATGCTCATATAGTAGACAACCAGCATCCGGTCATCTGCCATCCGCACGGCCCACGGATATCCCAGATCCCCGCCACCTCCGTCGTCGCGAATTACGAGTTCCTCCGCTTCATTCAGGTCTTCGCACTCCGGCTCCAGCAACCGGCAGCGGATCCCAAACGGCTCCCGCCGGTAACCGTACGCCAGCAGTATCCGCCCGTCCGGAACCGTCGCCGTGGTGAACGGATGCCCCCACACTTCAGTACGCTCCCACTGCGAAAAGCTTTTCCCGCCGTCAACTGAATGTGCCACCGCCAGATACCCGTCCATGTCGGCGGTCCGCATAAACGCCATCAGCTTACCGCCGGCCGTCATCTGCAGCGTTGGCTCTCCGAACTTGACCGTTGCATCCGAGGCTATCTCGCTGAAGTATTGCCAGCTCTCTCCGCGGTCAGCCGAGCGGTACAGAACCGCCGACCTCAGCGTCCCGGTCTCCGGTGTGCAATACGCCGGTAGCAGCACCGTACCGTCATCCAGCTCGCACATCCGACCTCGGCAGTACGGACGGTTGGGCGCGCCGGCAAACCATTCCGGATAGCTCGGCACCGGCTCCAGCTCCACCGCGCTCGACCAGCTCTCGCCGCCATCCTCCGAACTCACCACGCTTCCGCCCAGGCACATCATCCACCAACCGGTGCCTCCCCCCTTCCCGGACCTTACGCCCTCCAGTTCGTACTCGCCTACGCTTTCGCATAGCAATTCCCACGAGAACGTTGAGCAGAGCAAAGTCCCGTCCGCCAGTTGCGCCAGGCACGGGTCCTGGTTCCCGGCTCGGGGATGGATGAATATCGGCGTCGGCTGCTCACTCCACGTCCCACCGTTATCATCCGACACGACCTGTACCAACCAGCTATTCGGGTCCGAATGGGTGACACTACCGCCAGGTCTCGTGCGCCGCTCCGGGGCCCGCCGAAAAGCCAGTACCAGACGCCCATCCGGTCTGCAGATGACCGACGGAAACGATGAGTAGTGCTGCTGATCACTGTATATCACCATGTCCTTCACCTTGCGCAGATCCATCTCACATCATCCTCTCTTCTCACATCTGGTGCTGTCGGTAAGCAATCCGGTGTAGCCTTCTATGCGCAACCCCGGATTACCTCGTCATATTTCGAGCCTTGGGGGATGACTGCAATCGCGCCCGTGCAAATGCAAAAAAGCCGAGGCGCATATTCCGCACCCGGCTTCATCGCTCGGTTCTTATCCAGTCGTGGCTTTCTAGAAGTCCATCGTGTATGTCAAATTGCCTCTCACGTCGTCTTCCTGATCAGGACTTTCATTGGCACTCGTCGCGCGCTGCAGCGACAGGCTCAGCCGACCCTGATCGCCCCATTTCCGCGTATAGCTCAGGTTCAGCACAGACCGAGGCAGCAGCACTCCTTTGTTCAGCTTCGGCACTAGCTCGCCCGAAGCAAATGACAAGGCTACCTTCCCGCCTCGCTCCTCACTCCCCCCGTCAAGCTTAACGTCGTAATGCTGATCCACCATGCCATCCTCGAGGTAGTCGCAATACAACAGCCGGAACTGCAGGTTCAGGTCCCCTAATACCTCCCGCTCATACATCGCGTCATACACATCGGCATGTCGGACAGTTTTCCCGTCTCGGCCCAGCGCATTCTGCGAATAGCCCAAAAACATGCTGCCTCCCAGAGCGCCGAACGCAACACCTAATCCCCGCTCTGCGTCAATGCGTCCCTCCTGATCCTCGTACTTGAGCTGCACCGACCGATCGGAGCCGGAACTGTGCTTCAGCGTCACGGCGATTACCGGGTCTTCCTCCCATACCGTCAGCTTCTTCTGGTCGTACTGGGTGTACAGTGCACTAAGCAGAATCGCGCTCTCCTTGCCGACACTCAGCTTGACCATCGGTGCCGGATCGCTCTCGACACCCTCTGCACCGTAGGTCAGATAGCCCGCACTGACGGCCACCCCGGACGTCTTCTTCGGATTTCTCACCAACTCGATATGACGCAGTATCGCCGGGCTCTGTTCCGCTATCTCGCTTTCAGTGAAATGGTACTTAAGCTCCAGAGCATCATTCAAAGCCCATGAGCTGTGGAGCACCCGCGACTTGACCGCGATACCTGCAGCTTTGTCGTCCTTCAGTTGCCACCGAGCGTCCAAATTCAGCGGGTCAAGCGGCTGCACGTTGAAGCTCATGTTGGTAATCTGCAGTGGCTCTTCCCCGACCGTCTCCGTTGTCGTGCGGTCTGCCCTGAACTTCACGACGTCGCCGATGCGGAAGTCCGGCGTCTTGATGATCAGCCGCCGCTGCTTCCACTCCTCATCGCCGTCCATACGACTCTGCACTTGCCGGTGCAGCACTGCAGTACCACCGTTCAACGGCACGCTCAGTTCTGTACGGAACGTGTCCGTACGCGTCCCGTCAACAGTCTCTTTGACCATGCTCTGCTTGTGGCCTATCGTTTTGCCCCACAGCCGGAACGGCGCAATCAACTCCGTGGTCTTCTTCTCCGTCAACTGCGCCTTTTTCAGCTTGGCCTCTATCTTGTGTTCCAAGCTCCCCTTCTCTCCCTGCAACTTCAGGGGGCTGGCCAGCCTCGTCAGGCGCGTCTTTTCCTCGCTGCTTCCGCGCTTGTAGTCTAGATGGTGCTCAAATATGGCATCGCCACCACTCACGCTGAATGGTGCCGTGAAATCTATCTTCTCCGTCTTTGAGCCGACGCCGTTGAGCACCTTTCGTGTACCGGACAGAGCCAGCTTCGCGCTGTTACCGAAAAGCGGCGCTGTGATGTTCCCACTATAGGTTCGGGACCACAGTCCGCCAGACTTATTCGCCTCGGTGTCAGTCAGATTCATGCCGAAGGCCCAGTCCTTGGCCACGTCCGAAGACAACGAGTACTGCGTCAGCGTCGCCTTGTCGTCTGGCCCAAGGTCCTGTGCCTTGACGGTCGTCTGCCGCCTGAAACCCAGCGTCGTTGCTGAGCTGCCCCCGCCAAAGCCCTGCTGCAACCCCATTGTCCGCACTTCGGTCGCGTTGAGTAGGGCATCCGTGAGGTCTCGCGTACCACTCGTCTCAGACGTGAAGTTCAACTGCGTCTTGGCAGAAGGGGCCCATGTGACTTTTGAGCTTGTCGTTTCCCTGAACCCTACCGCCAACGGCAGATATTCGTGGGCCACTGCCTCGCGAGTGAAATTGCGTGACAGATCCAGCCCACTCAAAGCCTCAAACTCAAACACATACTCGTGCGGATCGGGCGTGAAGTTGGCGCTCTCAGTGCCACCTGTAACTCCCCGCATCAACCGGCCGTGTACTGACCATAGCGAATCAAGAAAAACAGGGTCCACCTCTTGCGCCTGTAGCGCAAGTGTGCACCCCAATAGTCCGGCTATCACTGCTGCCAATCTCATTGACCGCAACACAGTATCGCCTTCTCGCCCGCCGGTTTTGGATTCCCATACGACTAGTACCCACGACTCACAATCCGGCGCGTACTTAGCATACTCGACAGCAAGTCCGCTGTCAAGGGATCAGGGCACCTGTCTGCGATTCTCCGGACCATAGCGGAACACTAGTAACTCTTCTTCGCCCTGTATCATCCTTCGTCACATCCGCCTGGAGCCTTGAGCGGCATCTTTGTTCTGCCGAGGGTGCAGTTGAACCCACAGCCCCGTCCCGGTCTCCAGACGCGGTCGCTACATGACGCTCTTACTTGCCGAATAGTCAGACCTGCTTTCCCTCATACGCCCTATCCCATACCTGACAATGCTCCGCTACTGTCTTTGCGTTTGGCTGTTGTCGTCAAGGATCAGGAGTATCTAGCCACAACCATTGAAGGATTGACCGGTCTGCGTCAGTCTGATTTTTCGAAAAAAGTGACTATTAGGCATTGACAACATTAGCGCGCTTTGTTATAATACCTGACAGTAAGGGACTAAAGGGGCTTGTGCCCTTAGTATATAGCTTGTTACTATTTACAAGGAGGTACTTACTATGTCCATCATCCGTTGGCGGCGCAGGCAAGACCTGCCGAGTCTCTTCGAGCACATGAACGCGATGCTCGGAGACATGATCCCCGAGGGCGTCGATCCCACGCAACTCTGGCAGAGAGCTACCGGGGAAACCGGTCTCGCCGTAGATATGTATGAGACCGAGACCGAAGTTGTCGTTCGCGCAGAACTCCCCGGCGTGGCGCGCGATTCCATCGAGGTCAATGCCGAAAAGAGCACCATCGGCATCCGAGCCGAGGCGAAGAGAGAAGAAGAATGTGAGCAGGCCGGCTACTACCGGCGCGAGCTACGCTACGGTACATTCTCCCGAACACTCCCGACACCTACTGATATCAAGCCTGATGAGGTCTCGGCGAAGTTCGAGGACGGCATGCTTACCATCCGCGCGCCGAAAGCCGAAGAGGAGCAGGCCGGCCACAAAGTACAAGTGGAATAGCAAATCTCTCCAAGCTCCGCCCACCAGCTCAAAGGCCACGGCGACTTGCCGTGGCCTTTCTCTTTGCCCTTTCGTGCCTCAGCCATACACGCAGCCCCAATCAGGGCTTCCGCGCTGCCCGCCGCTTGCCTTTCGCTTGACAAACCGGACAGAGATAAGTGGTGCGGCCCGCCATCTTCAGCGCGACTATCTCTCCACAACAACCCTCAGCCTGACATTGCTCTCCCTCGCGGCCATAGACATGCAACATCTGCCGGTACGCGCCCCACTCCCCGAGAGCATTCTCATAGCCACCGTCTGCCAGTGTCGTCCCACCGTGGTCAATCGCCTCCTCCAGGACCTCCCGTGTCACTTTCAGCAGGTGGCTCATTTCCTCCGGAGTGACGCGTCTGGCTGGCGTCGCCGGGTGCAAGCCTGTGTGATGGAGAATCTCGCAGACATAGATATTGCCTATCCCCGAGATATGACTCTGATCGAGCAGGAACGCCTTGATACCGATGCCGTGGCACGCCGCGGCTTTGAGGAGGTATTCCGAGTTCAACTCATCTGAAAGTGCGTCAGGACCGATATTGCGCAGGAGCACGACGTCATCGAGGTGCCGCAGATCCAGTAATTCAAGCCGCCCGAAACGGCGGGTGTCGGCATAGAGAAGTTGGCGCCCGCTGCTGAGCTTCGCAATGAGATGTGTGTGCCCGGGGGCCTGGGCGGTGCCTGGCACAAGCAGTAACCGCCCGCTCATGCGTAGATGCACTCCAATGCCGGCCCCGTTATCCAACTCCAGCCATAGCACCTTACCCCGACGCCCGGTGCCTACTACGCGGCGACCCGTCACGGAAGCGACGAAATCATCCGCCTCGCCGCAGATGATATCGTTTCGCCTCAACACAATTTCTTCTATGGTGTCTTCGACGAGATGTTTCTGTAGCCCCCGCCGGATGGTCTCCACTTCTGGAAGTTCTGGCATTATCCTTGCATTCTCACCCGAATGTTCTCAGCTCTTATCATCATCATCGTCGTGCGCAGAGGGTACGAAGGGGAGCTGCGCCCGGGATGGTTGCGGCCTATCTGCACCGGCTTCGTCCCCCGATACATCCGGCGTCTCATCACCCCGTATCATCCGTTCACTATACCGGAAACCTGCCTGGTTCGCTCGGAACCGCCGCACACAGATGAGAATCAGAATTACGGGGCTGACATAGTAAATGAGTATGTGATACCACATCGGGTCATAGCCCAAGAATATACGCGGCCACCAGGCGACTATCAGAAGCAACATCACGATCCATTCGGCCAGTTCCCATCGGCTCATGCCTCAAACACCTGCCTCGCCACTCGGTTCCAACTGACGGATGGCAACCAGCGCCTCGTAGATGCTCAAACGTATGCAGTCGTCTACCGGCAGGTCGGCCAGCGGACATGTTGGCGTCAGCAAGCCCGGATCAACCTCACCCGTCGGCCAGTTGGGATCATCACTCGCGGCCGACGAACCCAGCCGCGCACGGAACGCCGCAATCCTCTCCAGCAATTCCTCAGCCATCTTCTCGAGGTTATACATCTCCATGGCCACCGGATTTGGCGCCGGGCTCTTACGCCGAACCCGATCGAGCCAGGTATCATCTGCCGGCGGGAGCAGATATCCCTGCGCTGTCAGTCCGATGCCAACATAGTTGCGCAGATCCGAATAGATGCTGCCGCGTTCCCAGAAGCTCATCTCCTGGCGCATCGCCTTGAGTGCATTCTCCAGCAACTCATCCAAGTTCACCCATTGTTCGTCCTCAACAAGCGCATTCTTCCCGTTCCGCTCGGCCTGTTTTAGCCGCTTCTTATAGACCATCTCGAAGGCAATATTGAGGCTGTCA
>CAZCJS010000155.1:0-10064 GCA_964498775.1 uncultured Armatimonadia bacterium | reverse complement strand
CGCCGACAGGTTTTTTCACCTGGGTTTTAGTCAACTACCGTGGTATCTTTCGGAGGCGTTCGGCATACCTAGAGTATCTGGACCACTATACGGTGCATCCCAGGTGCATATTATCATGCTCCCCGCTCTCGGCTTCGCAGTTAATCAGGTTATTGTCGTCCGCAGCCATCGCTGGCTGTATCTGGGTGCCGCATTTGCTCTTGTGATTGCCATTATGGGTTCCGGCTCAAGAGCCGCGTATCTCATATTGTTCATTTTCGCGGTTCTTACTGTGTTCTCTGTGCAGAACAAGCGACAGCGAACATGGATAATAGGTGCGATGCTGAGCATGCTCGTGCTCGGTATGGCTATCGTCTTTACCAAGGCCACCCCTGAACGACTGATGCACATGGAGGACATGGCGCGCGGAGCTACTCACCTGACAGCCTGGAATATATGGATGAATGCACCTTTAGAAAAGAAGCTGTTTGGATCAGGGCATGGCGCATGGTGGCCGTGGTACTTGAACTCCACCGTCCCGGGTGGCGTTGAGAACGCGGGGTTGGCATATGTCACCACCCCCTACGGAATAACCCTGTTCCATCCTCATTCAGTATTACTCCTACTGGGTGTGGAACTCGGGCTCGTCGGGCTGGCTTACCTCGGAATACTATGGTTCGTATTGGCACGGCTATTGCTGGAGAGTTTCGCGGGCAGAACGTATGCAATCTTCGGCTGCTCGATCTTCGCCGCATCATTTGCGATGTTTGTTGATCTTGTTCTCTTTCGTGGCGCGCTGCCGGGAACGATTATATATTGGACATTCTTCTTTGGCTTATTGCTGCTGAGACGAAACACTCGTACAGCCCCTGGCCCCCAAAGCGACACGTACGTCCCAGCATAATCACGCAATGATTGTGCTTGACACGATACGACCGCCTGCGCAGTTGCTACGGCCAGTTTCGCCACACAGTCTCATTGTGGGGAGATACCGGCATGCGGTGTGACAACGCACCCGTCACCAGCATGGGGAAGAGGCTGTCAGGGGGTCTAATGTATTCGGGCAATTTATTCACTCAGGGAGACACGACAGCGGATACGTCTAACTCATATATCTGCCGCTCGCCCTCATGCATCGAATCGAAGCACACGCGCGTGCCGTCGCGGTTCCACCGCGGATGCAGGTCACAGCGAATCTCGCCCTGCAATTCCGGCGGGGAGTAGAACTGCCCGATGTCACTGCGCTCACCTGTAGTCGTATTGTACAGAATCAGTGTGCGGAGATGATCTACACCCTGCGGATATGTGTCGGTGAGGATGAAGCGCCCGTCGGGCGAGTATGAACAGTGGCCGTCGCTGCTGAAAACATCCTCGCCGATGACTTCCACATCGTCGGTGTGGTCGGTGAACAGGAAATAGCGGTCACCGATATCGTGGCGGCGGGCCCACGCGATTATCTGATTGCTGTTCTTCCAGTCGAAGTGAGACGTCATATCATCGCAATTGAGCAGGTAAACATCCGAGCCGTCAGCATTGGCGGTGAACATGCGCGTAGTGTGAGATTGGCTCCCACTTATCTTCTGCTTGAAGCCCGGGCGGTTGGCCAGGAACCGTCTGAACCACGCTTGGCCGGTAAGCATCTGTTTCAGCCACGCTTGCCGCGTCACTAATTCTTTGATCCCGGGGTTCCGCGACTGCGACGATTTCCATCTGTGCAGGAAAACGAAACGCGCATCATCTGTTGAAAACTGCAGGTGATTAAACCAGTGCTTACTTTTGTCGGTGGTCTGATCGGGCGCTATGGCTGCTATCTGGGCCAGCGAGATGATCAGCTTGTTGTCACCCGTGTGTAGATCCATCCAGTAGATGCCGTCTTCCTCCGGGTGGATTTCGTCAGCCCAAGAATCGCTGAGCCCGTTGTAGCCGTAGCCAGGACGCATGTCATGGATGCGTGAGAAGTTGACCGATACGGCTTGGCTGCCGTTGCGACTGACGGCGTAAATCGGGCGCGGAAGCACCTGCTTATTGCCCGTGTCTATGTCCTGAATACAGGCGTGGTAACCGTCGGCCTCGCGGATGTTGTAGATGATCTTGCGCCCAGGGGATGACGGCAGCCACTGCAGGTGCGTGCCCTGCTGCCAGTTCCAGGCGCGGGTCGTGCCGAGCTGTTCGAATTCACCGTGACCCTGCAAATCAACTATCCCGATGCGGGCCTCATCATCAGGCTTTGGGGGGCGATCCATGAAGTCAACTTCCAGTGCCAGTAGATATCTCCCCGTGGGGTCATACGGGCACTTGTCGTAGTAACCGAAATAATGATGTCCGGGCTGTTTGGTCAACGCCCGACATGGTAGCTGGCCTCTGCTGATATTCAGCTTGCTCACTCCTGCAGTGCGACTATGTATTGCCGCGATCTGAATTCTATGCTGCGATTGCCCTGGCCCTGCCTGTAAAAGCTATGTGCCGAGGGTTTCCTCCCGTCTTAGTACCACTTGCAACGAGAGTTTTCAGCCCGCAAAGTAGATGTCCTGCCGTGGGATTGTGTCATTGATGCTATTTCCACCCATTCAATCCGAAGAAAAAACCCCCGTTTACAAGCGGGGGTTCGCTCAACAACTCCGTAACGCTCCTACTCGGCCAGGTTCGCGAAGAACTCCACTGTCTGCGCCAGCCCCTCATCGAAATCCACCTGTGGAGCGTATCCGATGACTTCTCTGGCAGCGGAGATGTCAGCCAGTGAGTGTTTCACATCCCCGGCGCGTGCATCCTCATAGACAGCCTCGATGTCGGTGTCCAGGATCGTCCTCAGTCTGTCGAGAAGCTCATTCAGCGAAAGCCGCTCCCCACAGGCGATATTGAACGCTTGCCCGGCACCCTCGGCAGCCGTTGCGGCGCTCAGGTTCGCTTGCACCACATTATCCACATACGTGAAGTCGCGGCTCTGCTCCCCGTCACCATAGACGGTGGGTGACTTGCCCTCAAGCAGGCGCGTGCAGAATATCGGTATCACTGCCGCATACTGCGATGTCGGGTCCTGCCGCGGGCCGAATACGTTGAAATATCGCAGACTCACCGTCTCCAGACCGAATGAGGCGTAGAACGCGCTCGCGTACGCCTCCTGCATCAGTTTCGTCGCTGCATACGGGGAGATCGGCATCGGCCTCATCGTCTCCACCTTCGGCAGGTTGGGATTGCTCCCATACACCGAGGACGAGGAGGCCTGCACGACCCGCTTCACTCCTGCATCCCGCGCTGCGATCAACACATTCAGCGTCCCCGTGCAGTTCGCCTCATGACTCCGCACCGGGTCGGCCACTGACCGCGGCACCGACGGTATCGCCGCCTGGTGCAGCACATAGTCCACCCCTGCGAAAGCAGGTCTTATCGCTTCCAGATTGCGAATATCCTCTTCCAAAAGTTCGATATCGCCGGCGATATCCGCGAGGTTCTCGCGCCGCCCGGTCGAGAAGTCATCCAGCACGCGGACTTCGTCGCCGCGCTTCAGCAGATGGTGGACCAGGTGACTTCCGATGAAGCCGCCGCCACCAGTAACCAAGAAACTAGCCATTTGGGGTATCTCCACTTGATTCGGGATGGATCTGTCTTCAATTCATTTCAGCGTGACGACATTGGCGCCGTTGACGGCGGAATGGACCCGCGCCTCAAAACCTTTTTCCTTGTACCGCTCTATTACTTCCTGGGCCTTGTCTGCTTTGACAAATGTCATCGCGTAGCCGCCCAAACCCGCACCGGCTATCTGCGCGCCTAGTATCTCCGGCATCCGCCGCGCCATGTCCACGATCATATCTATCTCAGGAACGCTGCACGCATACCGCCCCGGCTGCCAGTGCAGATGCGCAGCTTCCCGCCGTGATTCGTCATCTGATGCAGATGCCTCGATCAGAGCCTGCAGATACTCATCTGTCACCCCATACTGCCAAGGCGAGGACTTGCCATCCTCGTCATATTCCACTACCCGGTCGCCATTGTGGGAGGTCCAGCACATTCGTCCGAAGCTGTCCAGATCGCCCTTGCGCAGGAAATCTGAGCACAACCGCGAGCGCGTCACCTCCGCTATCCCATAAAGCAGAATACCGCGCACCTCCAGTTGCTCACCCTCCGGCAGTTCTGTCGTCCGCACCGCATCCAAACGCTGCCGGTCAAGCTCCGAAATGGCTGCATTGTCAAGCCACAATTCATCATACGTGACCGTCTCAGGAATCTCCAGCAACATCCGATACAGCTCGGCTTCACTCACACCCAACCGCTCCGGATGGATATCCCGAAGCTGCTCAATGCGATCGGCAAACTGCGGGAACTTCAGCTTGAAGAGTATTTCGGCGACGACATACGCCAGAATCCTGCTATTGTACTTCGCCCGCTCCGTCTTGCTCTTGCTCACCTTCACCCCGGAGTTGACCATCACCATACGGTACCCGTCAGGGAACGGAACGAAACCCTTCACTTCGAATGGGAAAAAGCCGATGTTGACTATCTCCCCGCGACGCCCCATCTTGATCGCCGCGTGGTCGCCGGCCCCGCCCCGCGTACCTACAAACCATTCGCCCTCTCCGCACAGGTCCACAAGCAGATTCGGCTGCACCGGCAGGTCATTTACCTTCACGAACGCCTCCGCTGTCGCCACAACTATCGCCGAAGACGAACTCAGCCCGCTGCCGATAGGAACGTTACTGTGTACCGTCATCCGCATCCCGCGCAGACGGCGGGCCGCGAATCGCTGCTGGAGACGCAACACCGCTGCCTTGATGTAGTTATCCCAGTCCCCGTCATTGACTAAAGCCAGCGTCTTGGGGCTGTTGACACACTCGAACCAGTCGCGCATCTCCAAGTGCTTGACAACGTCGCCGATGGAGAAAGCTCTCTCCGCAAACCGGTCCGGCAGCGCATTCGACATCTCCACCATGTCATCATCGCGCGGCGACACTACTGCCAGACATTCATCGCTGATCGCGATCACGTTCACGTCTCCGCCCCGGTGATCAACATGACTACCCATCAGATTGACGCGGCCCGGCGAGCGCACTATGAATACCTCATCGTCCGCGCCATAGTTCTGCTTGTAGTGGTCGAGTACCGTCAGATACTCTTTGCGTTTCTGCGCCCAGAGCTCCGCGTCATCTTCGTACGTCTCGGCGAAGAAGCGTTCGATACGCGGATCAGAACCCGAAAACAGCTCCTCCCATTGCTCCACGCCAAGTATCTGCACACCGGCATCCTTGCCTGTTTCGTCCATTCTCTTACCCACCCTATTCGCCCGCACAGTGCGCGCGTATCCGCTCGAGTTCCTCCAGCGTATTGAAGCCCATGCTCTCCTCCGGATATGCTACCTGCACTGCTTCCAGATGATAGCGCGGGTGGTCATTGCAATCACTCATCCCGGCCAGATGTTTCACTACGTCGGTCAGATATTCCTCGCCCTGGGCATTGCTCGCACGTAGCGAAACCAGCCCATCATAGAGCGCTGCCGCCCGAAACAGATACACCGACAGGTTCACGTCATCCGCGCCGGTTTCCAGCTCATGGGCCCGCACCTGCTCGGTACGCCCATCCCGGCGCAATTCAATCTGTACCGCCGGTAGCAACGCGGCGACTGTATCTCTGACTTGCTCAATTTCTACTTCTGCGGCTCCCTTCACCAACTCATAGAGTTCGCCGCACACTTTTTCCAGCTTGCTCTGCTCCGGGAAATACTCCTGCAGCAGTTCCAGCAACTCCGCAGTAAGGATGCTGCCGTGCGCATCTGCAAGCATCTCTTCGACATCAGCCAGCAACCGCGACAGCGCGATCTCGCTGACCTCGACTATCGCCACCGGCCGCCCCGAGGAATCCCTGATCACACGCCCCGAAGTCGGATTGTCAGCGACTGCTCCCGTCAGAAATACCAAATCGGCGCCACTTGACTGCTGTGCGCCGATCATCCTTTCTACTACTGAACGCTCAAGTATCCGGTCTCCGGCTACTACCAGTACCAAGCCCGTATAGCCTTCTGCTTCCAGGACAGCCGCCCCGCAGCGAGCCGCATTACCCGTACCTAGCTGTTCTGCCTGGACTGCAAAGCTTACGTTGGAGAAGTCGGCCGCAACTGCCTCGCGCACCTGCTCCGCCAGATGCCCCACCACAACAACATGGCGATTCACCCCGCACGCCTCGTAGGTGTGCAGTGAGCGGCAGATGACCGGCTCGCCGTCTATCTCGTAGCAGACCTTGTTGCGGGAAGCATCTCCCATGCGCTTGCCCGCACCTGCCGCCATCACCAATGATACGATGGGTACATTCCCCCGCAAGCATCTCGCAAATTCTCAGCATTGAGCACAATTCGGCAGAATCATTAATTGGGCTATCTGCGTAACGCCCGCAGGTATGGCGGCATGGCTATGATTTCCGCCCACACCTTACAGCCCCACCAGATGAGTTCATGTGGAAAACTGAACTAATATTGTAACAGAATATTGCTTACTATAGCAAGTACTCTTTGCCATGTCGTGACACACCAGACGCTTCACGACCTCGCCGGCCAGGCTTCCAGGTGTCCGCCGCCAATCCACATACCCTCTTTCTTCTCCGCTCATTGAAGGGTATAATGGGGTCCGCGAAGAATTGCCCACAGACGCTGACATTTTTCTTGCCAATTCAAGCCACTTGCTTTCTAACACAACCTGGAAAGGAATGCGACATGCATATTCTCGTCACTGGCGGCGCCGGCTTCATCGGGTCGCACCTCGTAAGACAACTGCTCCCACGTGGACACGTTGTCACAGTCATTGACAACCTCTCCACCGGTTCCATCAGTAACATCGAGGAGCTCCTCGCCGGCCCCAATTTCACCTTCGTCGAGGGCGATGTCTGCCGCGCCGATGATCTTGCGCCACTCATGGCACAGGCGGACTTCTGCTACCACCTCGCTGCCGCCGTCGGTGTCAAGCGCATCATGGAGCAGCCTCTTGCCTCACTTGAAGCACTCGTACACGGAACCGCCACCGTCATCGAACTTGCCAGTGAGCACAAGATGCCGATGTTTTTCGCCTCCACTTCCGAAGTCTATGGCAAACATGATGCCCACGCGCTTGCCGAAGACGCCCCCAGCGTCATCGGCCCGGTGAAGAACTGGCGCTGGCTGTATGCCTGCTCCAAAATGCTCGATGAGTTCTGGGCGCTGGCTCACTACCACGAAAAAGGCCTGCCGGTTACCATCGCCCGCTTCTTCAATGTCTCCGGCCCCCGCCAGACCGGTCGCTGGGGAATGGTAGTCCCCACCTTCGTGCAGCAGGCGATGAAAAATGAACCGATCACCGTCTATGGCGACGGCACCCAGCGGCGCTGTTTCATGCACGTGGAGGACTGCATCGAGGCCGTCCTGCGCCTGGCCGATAACCCCGCTGCCGTCGGCCAGATCGTCAACATCGGCAGCCCTCACGAATACTCGATCAAGCAACTCGCCGAGAAGGTCCGCGAGCTTGTCCCCGGTACCACTTCCGAAATTGAATACATCGCCTATGAAGACGCCTACGGGCCGGGCTTTGAAGACATGTTACAGCGCCGCCCCGATACGACTGTCCTCAACGAACTCACCGGCTTCCAGCCCCAAAAAGACCTAGACGCCATCGTCGCCGACATCCGGGACTACCTCACCGAGACCACCTGAGACACGACTGCCGGGGCCCCTCGCCTCGCCTATGTCAAGCCGATGAACTGGGCCACGCGGTCGAGGATGAGGTTGTAGTTAAAGCCGCCAACCCTGAAAACTTCAGCCGCGTTGAGCAGGTAGAGCACCGCCGGCACGGCGATGACGACGCCTGACAGCGTGTGCCAGAAGCTGCGCCGGGAAAGCAGCAGGTACGCCGCCACTAGCAGCATGGCCAGGGCGCCGATGCACAGAACCAGAAACTCGTTATCAGCGCCAAAGTCTCGATGCAGCCCTCTCAGGAAATCAGCGAATCGCATGGCACTCCCCCTGGCAATCAGGAATGCTCCTCTGCTTCAAGTTCAGTTTACCCAGGTGGAAGCAATCATAAGGTATCCTTGAGATAGTCTTGAGATTACCTTGAGCTTGCCTTGAGCACTGCTTGCGCTACAGGATAAGGTCGAGGAAGTTTGCGCTACGAGGGAAGGTTGAGGAAGCCTGCGGACAGATCAGAGTCCGAACCACAGCGCGTTGAGCTTCATGAAGATAGCGCGCAGGTAGGGGTCCTTGATCCGCCACCCACCCGTCTCCGAATCGCTGGTACACAGCAGGCGGGTGATCAGCCAGGCCACCGGGATGTAGGCACAAGCAAACGTAAGCACCGTGCTGCTGTCACGCTGATGGGCAATGAAGACCAGGTACGCCAGCGTCGGGTGGAGCAGAAGCGAATAGATGGCGACCCCGAGGAGTTGTGCGGAGTAGTCGCGCGACCGCAGGAGCCCTTCGCCGAAAGCCACCGGCGACTGCTCATGCTCATCTGCTGCGACTGGTTTGAGCATCTCGCCGTGCGCCTTGGAGGGTGGGGGAGAGGAGTGCAAGCCGGCCGGGTCCCGCCCTGCATCTGCACTTTTCTCCGCAAATCCCACCGCCGACTTGAGATCTCCGGCACCGGATAGATCCTCAGGAGTTTCTTCAGCAAACTCGCCGATGACGAGATGCCCGCAGGAGGGGCAGATGCCGTCGCAGGGCATTTTCGCGCCACATTCAGGACAGTTCATAGTCGGCGATGATTGTAGCCCATCCCTCGCGCCGGCGCAACTGACCAGCGCATGGCAATGATGGCGTGCAGGCTCCATGGTGCGGCTGGTGGGTTAGCGGCGAAAGAGAATAGACTGCCACTCAATCATCCCGGGTTGACCAAAGGTAGTCCCAACGCCCAAGGTAGTCAGCCATCTCTTCGGTGTAGCTCAACTGATAGAGTTCACCCGTATTGTGGGCCAGGCGACGGAAATCCGGCCCTGGTATCACCCAGGCCGCGCGCATGTCTATCCATACGCAGATATACACTTGGGCACTCTCTCCTGCTCCCGTCTCCCAGCTTATATTGATGCCGTGGCCCTGCGGGCGCAGTAACTGTATCGATATCGTGCGAGAGGCATTGGGGCTCTTAGTGTGGAGGAGCCCAGACAGCACGTTGATTCCGTCGACCGCCATAGAAGGGCGGTCAGAGGGGGGCCACCCGAGTCCACTCGGTGTATAATGCCCTGTGAGCTTCGATGCGTCTAACAATGACTGGAAAGATGCCTCCATTTGGGGTTTTGCGCTTTGAGGGCAGCCAAGCACAAAGAGAAAGAAGTCGGTACCCGCGCCTTCGTTCCACGGGTTAGTCGTCAGAATGATCTCCATATATGTGGCCTTGTCACCCAGGTGCTTTTCAGAGAGCGCTGAGATGATCCGGCCTGTACCCTCGCCTGTCATGGTGAAACGCGCCGCCGGTCTGCCCATTACAGATACGTTATCCAGTTGGATCTCGTGGACAATATTCGCCTGTTGGAGATACTGTTCGAGGGAGCCGGCAATGTGGGCAATGAGAGTAGGTCCCTGATGACGCTTAGCTACAACATAGATGATCGCTCTTCCATAAGTCGTGTCCCGTGTCCAGGCGGTGAGCAAAACGCCCCCGAAGCAGTGTGGCATTTCAGTGTCGGCCAACGGGCCGAACTCTGGCGGTGTGGCGAGGCTCACGTAGAACTCGTCGGGTGTCGCGACGGATATTTCATCGGTGGCCGCGGCCGTCACCATCGCAAAGAGCAAGAAGATGCTACCCGCAGCGCCAATACGGCTGTGTGATGTGTACATGCCTATTCCTCCGGGTGCGAATCAACAGCACACGCGCCCCTCTCATGGGCGCGTGTGCCGGAATTCATGCGTCTCAGACTGTGCCTCGCTCCGCGATCAGGGGTCTATCCAATTAAATTGCGTGTGCGTACCGGTCGCCGGTACCATGCAGGGATAACTACTCTTCGTATGGAACTTCGTGACTCTGCATATTGCAGTGTACTTGGTGATAAAGTAGCTGTCGGTAGACCACTTGACAATCTTGGTACCCTTAAAGCGCTCGTGCCTGTCCTGACTTACCGATTTCGTTTCCGTCTTGGTTGCG
>CAZCJS010000154.1:0-10076 GCA_964498775.1 uncultured Armatimonadia bacterium | reverse complement strand
GATTATGGACGCAGCGACTCAAGCAAGACTGGGTCAGTTTCTTGACCTGGGTGGCCGTCTGCTTATCGGCGGCGAAGACATGGCATGGGCACTGACCCTCGCCGGCAAGGTCCCCAACGCTTTCCTGAACACGTATCTGCGGGCCAACTACGTCGCTGACGTCGGTGGTGGCGGGTGGGAGTTCAACCCGGTGGGACCGCAGAACGATCCGGTGGCCTACGACGCGTGGGTGGAATCCGGCGGCAACCACCACATGGGTGTGTTTGAGGGTGGCGTCGAGCTCTCCACGCCCCACTGGTATGAAGTGGCTGACAATCCCGACGATCTGATAACTCCTCACACTCCCAGATCGGGTATCCCCTGCTGGTGCGACGCGGCGCACTATTCGCAACGGCCGGATGTGATTAGTCCAATCGGCGAAGTCCAGCTCTACGGCTACGACGCCGCCGACGGTCCGGGTGCGGGCACGCGTTACGAGAACATGACCACGGGCGCGCGTCTCGTCTATCTCGCCTTCGGCTTCGAGCAGGTCCACCGCCACTACATCAATGCCCATCAGTCAATTCCGGCCCACTGCGCCAACCATCGCAGCCACCTGATGCACAACTACAAATGCTGGACGCGGACGGGCGCGTTCCAGGGCTTGGTGGTTTCGATCAGTGCAGGTGCGCAGCCGGTGACTGATCCCGAGCCGGTGGTCTTCGCGCGTCAGGGCAGCCGCGTACATGCGGTGCGGTGTCAGGAAGACGGAACCTTCGTCATGCAGGGTCTGCAGCCCGGCCGATGGAGTTTCAGCGTCGTCCGCACCGGCTACGAGATAGACCACGCCAACTCCTCCTACTGCCACGGCGGCCAGCTCCCGGTGCAGGTTGATTTTGCAATCAAGGAAGCTCAGCCCGGCGCTATCGCCGGCATCGTCACTTCCGAAACCAGCGGCGACTTCATCCCCAATGTCAATGTCCGCGTCTATCCGGTCCCAGAGCCCGATGAGCCCGATGAGCCTGAGAACGGAAACGGTGAGACGACCGCGGTCGATGCCGCCCAGGATGTCCCCATTGAGGAGTTGGGCGACCCGATCGGCGAGGGTACTACTGCAGCCGATGGGACTTTCATCATCCCCGAAATCCCGCCCGGTGAATACATCGTCGTCGCCGATGGTGCCGAAGTCGGTTACGGCACTGACCAGGTACGCGTCGTCGTGCTGCCGGGTAGTACGACAAACACGGTGCTGATGCTTGGTGCGGCGGACGGGGCGGTCTCGGTCCACGTGACTAAGGCGGATGACGGGGCCGACATCCCCAACGCCACGGTGACCGTCCTCGATGAAAACGACGCAGTGGTCGCGACACTGATCACCGACGCCACAGGCACCGTCAACATGGCCCTGCCGGCAGGTGCATATCAGGTCCGAGCCTCCGCGGCTGGCTGCCAGGTATCGCCGCTGCAGGCCTTTACGATCACCTCACAGCAGACGACGTATATCGAGATACAGTTGAGCACCGTGGACCCCGGCAGCATATCGGGCAAAGTATCATCGCAGACGAGTGGCTTGCCAGTGGGGGATGTGTTGATACGAGTGCTTTCCGGTGACGTTGTTATCGCGAGTAAGAGAACGAGTGACGAGTTAACCGATCCGGGGGATGGGACAGCGCCGTACAATTACTTAATTGACAATGTACCTGCAGGGGAAGTGATAGTGCGCCCCGTGGTGAGCGGCTACAAGCCCAGTCCACAGCAGCGCACAGAGACCGTTGTCACCGGCCAGACGACTGCCGGCGTGAGCTTCGTGCTCGAGAGCCTGCACGTCTTCCCGCGCGGTCTGCAGTTGATATCACTACCGTGGGACTTCAGCGACAGAGATCCTGCCGACCTGCTCGGTATCGCCAAGAGCTCCTTCCGCATGGCTACATGGGAGACGAGCAACCGGCGCTACCGCGTGTATCCGAATGCGCCGGCTGACCGCTTCCGTCTGGGCAACGGCTACTGGATGTCACTGGACGGTCCCGCCGACCTGGCGCAGGAGGGCACCGCCGCGCCGACGGAGATCGAGGTTCCGCTAGCGGTCGGATGGAACCTGATCGGGGATCCGTACCTGGCAGGCATAGACTTCTACGCCATACGTGTGCGCGAGCAGGATGGGCTGGTGTATCCGCTGAGTGAATCAATGGCGCGCGGCGTCCTTGGCTCGGGTTTGTTCGGATACATGCTTGGTGGCTATCGCTCGGTAGCGGCGCTGACGGCATACGTCGGTTACTGGCTGCTGGCGAACGAGCCGTGCAGCCTGATAATAAATAGAGCTACAGATTCTCTGGCGGTATCGGAGGCAGCAGCGCGGCCCGGGGTGGCGGTACCGGCCGATGGTTGGCTGCTGCAGTTGCGGGCCGCAGTCGCAGGTCTGGAAGACACCGCGACATACATCGGCACTGCCGCGGAGGCATCCGACGGGCTTGATGCGGGTCTGGATCAGTTCAAGCCGCCGGCCCCCGATATGGCCCCGTATGTGTATGTCGGCTTGGAGCAGACAGAGGCCGGGGCGATGGCAGTTGATATTCGTGCTCAGGGACAGCGAGCCCAGCAGTGGGATATGGCTGTGAAGACGAACATGGCCGGCCAGCGTGTCGAGTTGTCCTGGCCGGACCTGTCGGGTCTCCCCGCCGGTACTCAGCCGATCCTGACGGACCTCGCGAGCGGCAAGGAAGTGTATATGCGTACCAATCGGGCTTACGCCTTCACGGCGGATGATGGTGAACGCAAGCTGCGGGTCACCACCTCGCCGGACGGTGTGGGGCAGTTGGCGATAGGCGCGGCAGCGGCCTCTGCAGCGGGCAATAACGTAGCTGTCACGTACACGCTGTCGAAAAGCGCCGCTGTCACCGTGGAGGTGCGTAATATCAGCGGGCGTCTGGTTCAGCGGGTAGCACAAGACCTTAGCCAGAGCCCCGGTCTGCAGTCGGTGATCTGGAACGGTCGCAGCAGGTCGGGAGTGTTGGTGCCCGCGGGTCGCTATATCATATCCATCAGTGCGCGCGCAGATAACGGACAGGAGTCGCGGGCGCTCACCCAGGTGAGCGTGAGACGTTAGAGAGTGCGTGTCCCGGGCGTGTAGTGCGCGCGCTCTCGCCGCCGTAAATCAAGATGCTGCGGCCGGCTGGTCAGCTACATCATCCGGCCCTCGGACCTATGTTTTAGCGCATGGATCTCAGCAACAGGCGGCGCATATCCACGCCGCGTCGGAGGGAGAAGCTACACGATGCAGGCAATAAGGCAGTACATGCGGACGAATTCGAGGGGTCGCAAACTGGTCCTCGTACTCATTGTGGCAATACTCCTCCCCTATGGCGTGTCCTTTGGACAGGGGCCAACACCGCCATCGCGCGGCAGCAGTGTCTCGTCGTGTGCGGTCCTGCCATTCGTCAACCGCACAGGCCACGACGATCCGCTGCTACCCAAAAAAGCGGCAGCGGCACTGACGCTGGCGCTCGAGGATTCTGATGAGTTTCTCGTCACATCTACGTTGGATCTGGAACGCGCGATGAAGACCACCGATGTCACACTGCCGGCTTCGGAGGTTGCGCAAGCGCGTCTGGGCGCTGCCTTGCGCGTTGATAAGATATTGACGGGCACTATCGGTGAGTTGTCAGTGAATGCCCGTGACGGTCGTGCACGCTGCAGTGTCGAGATCAGGATGTTTGATGTCGCGACGGAGGCTTATCTCGATGGTGCGCTGGCTACCGCTACCACTGTGCCGATGCCTGGCTGGGACGGGGATGTGACCCAGGTCATCAACGAAGCGATGCGCATGGCTGCTGAGATGGCTGTCACAGATATGTTCGCCAAGCGCGTGCAGCGGGGGAGCGTAGATGTTGTGACAGACGCAGGCGACGTGAACATCAACCTCGGCATCGGCGACGGGATGGTTGTCGGGACCGAGATGCTGGTGATGCGCCCGACATGGTCAGCGGATCTTGAGAAGGTCGTCTTCCGTCGAGTTGGCAAGATACGCGTCGGCGAGGTTCTCACCAACATGGCCTGGGCTAAAGTCATCGAAGGGGCCACGCCCCGCACGGGCGACAAACTATATAGGTTGTACAAGGGCCCAGTACAGCAGAAGCAGGAACAGCGGAGTAAGTCGGTAAAGAAGACGGCGCAGATAATAGCCGCAATGGGATTGCTGGTGGGGATTTACGCGATTGGCAGCGGAAGCTCGACCGCGAGTTCTTCGTATATCACCGGCAACCTCTCGCAGGCGGCTGCGGGCGTTGACTCGACGGTGATTCTGCACATCCAATCAAGCAGTACGGAACTTGAGCGGACCCACGGATACGTGATCTACCGTGCGGCCAATAACCCCTATTTCCCGCTCTCACCGATGACGATGATAGATGTCCTCCAGGGCCGCAGACTGCCATCCGACCGTTACAGCGACGATCCCTACCTGACAGAGTATAGGGAGGATTTCGAGTTCACGTTCACCTACCTGGTGGAGGAAGGCGAGGAGGAGGATGCCGACGTAGAGGCTTCCTGGAACCACCTGCCAATGACGCCTGGGGCCAAGTACTACTACTGCGTGCGGCGGATAATCGAGCCGCTGCGCCGGCCGGGCTACAATCCGCCGATCGCGACACAACAGGCAGAAGAACCCGTCGAGCCGATTCTGGAGATTGATGTAGAGGGTGGGGAGGCGCTGTCGGAGGCCAGCAATCATTTCGGCCCGATAACGTTCTTCACGCCGCCACAGTTGTCGTCTCCTGCCAATGCCGCGCCGAACCAGGACGTGTCGAATGTACGGTTCACCTGGCAGGTGACGACCGGTGCAGACATCTATAATGTCGAGCTGTTCGGTCCTAACGATCCATTCGGTCGTGGCAATCTCTACTGGCAGAGCGGCGAGCTCAGAGCCGGTGGCGGTTCGACGGTAATGAGCACTTCGTACAACGTGGCTGATCCGGCTGCCGGCCTGACGCCCGACACTCGCTACTATTGGCGTGTAGGTGCACGTGCGAGCGGCGACATCGCGTCTCCGTTCAACAGGGATCTGAACAAGACTGGGTGGCTTTACAGTGGGATGCGTGAGTTTACGACTGCTGCGTTGCCGCCCGGGCCACTGTCCGCCGGCGAGGATTCTGATCACAAGCCCGCTACCCGAAAGCCGGGCTTCTTTGGCCCGGTCAAGCGGGGCAATGTGGGGCGCTGACACGGGGTGCAGATGGCACCAGGGGCCGCCCGCAATTGGCTAAGCCGCATCGTTGTCATAGTAACAATATGTTCGGCAGTGTTCCTTGACAATGCGTTCGCTGATGGGCGCACAGAATGGGCCGTCATGGCCTACCTGAGTGGTCAGGATGACCTCGAGGCGGATGCCGAGGCATACCTGGACACGATAATGAGAGCCGCTCGTGATGGCGAGTGCGCGGCCGCAGTGCAGATTGACGGCGCCGGCGAGTGTGTGAGGTGGTTGAGACAGCCGGGTGAGATGCGTCAGCGCCGGCGAATGGGCGTCGCCAACATGGGCGCACAGTCAACGCTTTCGTCGTTCATGTCCTGGGCCTGGCAGAACCTCGAGGCTGACCGCTACATCCTCATCGTGCTGGGCCACGGCACCGGCTTAGCGACACTGGAGCCCGGCCTCAGCGGGGTTGCCTTCGATGGGGGTAGTTGTGACGCGTTGACGCTGCCTGAACTGGCCGGCGCTCTTGATGAGAGCCGACCGCGGGGTACACGGGTGGACCTGGTGGCATTGGAAGCCTGTTATGCAGCCGGGCTGGAGGTAGCCTACGGCTTGCGAACTGTGGCCGATTACATGATAGCATCGCCCGACCGCGTACCGAGTCCGGGCTTGCCATGGGCGACAACGCTCGCAGGGCTGAGCGGCTACACAGATGCTGGTGCGGTCATTGATGCCCTTTGCTCGAGCTACTCCCATGCCCTGGTGGGCATGAACCTGGGGGCCACTGCCGAAGTAGCAGACGCATTGGGTGAGCTTGTGGAAGCTCTGCATGTGAACCTGAGCACCAACGCGCGTTTCGTCCGGCTGGTGCGAAGCCGCACGCGAAGCTGGGGCTACCGCAACGAGATGTGTGATCTGCTGGAGTTGGCCAACTTGCTACAGTTAATGGCGCCAGACGATGTCGTGGAGCGGTGTGCCGCCGAGTTGGCTGCAGCTGTAGATGGCGCGATCATCGGGGGCAACCAGCAGCAAACAGCGAACGCAGAAGTGCATCCCGGGAATCTGGGCATATTTTTCCCAGCGGGTTGGGAGGATGTCCCGGACCACTACCGCCAAGAGTACGTACTGGCGGCCGAGACGGGATGGGCAGATTTCTTACACGCTTACTTCGAGGCAAGCGGTCGGCCCTTGAGAGCTTCAGGGCGCGCTTACCACGGGTACGGTGTCATAGACAGTTCATACACATATAATGCTGCCGCCGCATTGTGAAGCGCAAACCAAGTGACGTTTCACAATGGGGAGGAGGAAGCCGATTGAGGCACCACAGTCGCCTTGTCAATAGCTGGCACCTGAGCCTCTGTGCTATCCCACTGGCCATGATGTTGATAGCGGTCGCACCGGTGATGGCCGCGGGAAGGTTGTCCGACGATCTGGCCGGCCCCCTGCGCGCCGCAGCTTCTGCTGCCGAAGCGGGCCGCGTCATGCCTGCTGCCGCCTCCCGATTGGTCACCACCAGCAACGGTCGTGTGCAAGTTGAGGTGCTCTTCCGCAGCGCGCGGGCGGCCTCGGCGATCAATCTCGGCGCATACGGCGGCAGTGTTGATGTGCGCATCGGTGAGCGCGTGCAGGCCTGGCTCCCCGCAGGCAAGCTCAATGCCGTCGCCAGCCTGCGGGATGTTGCTCAGGTGCGAGTGCCGATCCGCCCGGTCCCCCTGCAGAGGCCTATTTCCGAGGGTGTGCAACTGACCAACGCCACCGCTATGCACACCAACGGCATCACTGGCGATGGCGTCAGGGTGGCGATTATTGACACCGGCTTTGGCGAGGGTTCCCACGGTGAAGCAGTGACCATCATTGTGCGTGACATGGCTCCCGGAGCAGACATTGAGCAGATTACCGCCGCCACCGAAATGGAAGTCAGCGATGCTATCACGCATGTGCGGACCGGAAATTTCAAGGTTGCAGTGATGTCCATGGGCATTTTCGGCGGCCCGTACAACGGGACCCATCAGTTGTCGCAGAAGGTGAATGCAGCGCGGGCAGCGGGCGTTTTCTGGGTCAATGCCGCCGGCAACCATGCCCGACGCCACTATGAAGGCGACTGGGCGGACCGCAACGGCGACCGGTTCCACGAATGGAGCCCGGGCGACCCCGACATGGGGTTCAACTTGTCGGCGGGCGTTTTCGAGGCCTACCTGAGTTGGTTCCAGACCGCGGGCAGCACGACGAACCATGACTATGACCTGGTGCTCTACGACATGATGGGCACGGAGATGGCGCGGTCGGCCGTGACGCAGAATGGTGATGACCCGCCGGCCGAAGTCCTTATCGCCTATGTGCCTGCGGCGGGCCCCTACAACCTGCGCATCGAGTGGATGTCGCCCGCTTCAATCACACCTAACGACAGGTTCCAACTTTTTGTCCCGAATTATGACATTGAGGAAATGCATCGAGTCCTGGCACGCAGTCTGCCGATACCGGCGGAGGCAAGCGGCTCATACAGCATTGGGGCCACACGGGGCTCGCTGCTCATCCCCCCCGACATGGATATGAAGCCGATAGACGAAATCGAGGATTTCAGTTCTCGCGGCCCTTCCATCGCCGGACTGCTGAAGCCGGACCTGTCAGCTCCCGACCTCGTCACTATTGGCGGCGAGGGGCCCCACAACCCATTTGTAGGCACCTCTGCTGCCGCTCCCTATGTCGCAGGTGCCGCTGCCCTCTTGCTGGACGAGGATAGCAGTCGGACATGTGCCAAGCTCGTTGAGATGTTTCAGACACTGGCAGTGAAGCACATGTTGCAGCGCGACCCGTCCGGTAATCCGGTGCCCGATAACACCTACGGACACGGACGCCTGAACCTGCGAGTAGGCGTGGATACCACCGAGCCGCAGATAAGCATCAGTTCCCCACGCAACGGTGAGACCATCACCTCGCTACTGCCCGAGATAGCGGCGACCATCACCGACGTTGGTAGCGGCGTAGATGAAGCCACCATCGTGGTCAAGCTTGATGGAAATGTGCTGGTGGGCTGGGATTACCAGCCGAGCAACGGCCAGCTGAAGCTACAGCTAACGACCCCCCTGACACGCAGTGGTCACACGCTCACAATTGACGCATCCGATGTTGACGGCAATCCGGCAAGTACCGCAATAAGTAATTTCCGAGTCTCGGCTCCTTCAATAGACGCCGGATTGCATCTGATCAGCCTGCCTTACCCACGACTGGGGCAAACCGTCAACAACATCGCCATTACTCCTTCCGAACTATTCGGCATTCCGTACGACCAGGTGGCAATGGTGCGCTGGGTACCCGGCGACGAACGCGAGAGCAAGTACCACATCTATCCGGATGAATATGGCGGCTTCAACCCCCCGGATGCCCGTGGCGACAATGCGATTGTCAGCCAGCCTCCGGCGGGCCTCGGGTATTTCGTACGGCTGCCCAAGCAATGCACTCTGGCTACCGACGAACTCGATACGCTGAGTAATGTGGAGACATACAATATCAGGCTCATCTACGGGAACGCACAGCCACGGGGCTGGAACCTGATCGGCAATCCCTACAAATCAACCGTTGACTGGGGTACCGTAGGCTTCATTGCCGACGGCAATCGCTATGATTTGTATGAGGCGATGTCGGCGGATATAGGGATTACGGAGGGCGTCCTGTTCGATTTTGTTGCGACCACCACAGGTGGCTACTACCAGTTCTCTTCTAACCCCCTCGAAGACATGATGGAATTCATGCGCGGCTACTGGGTGCACGTACTGCGGGACGCAACTCTGGTTGTCTATAACCCGTCCGTAAGTTCCGTGGCCGTGAACCGGCCGCGACCGGCTTCCGCACAGAGCGCCGTTAGCGATGACCAGTGGACTCTGCAACTGTCGGCGTCCAGCGGCTCCCACCTTGACCCGGTCAACTATATCGGTGTGCATCCTGAAGCCGGCGACGGCTATGACATCGGCCTTGATCTGACCGAGCCCCCGCCACTGCTGGCCGGCGTCTCACTCTACATGTTGCAGTCGAACCTCGGCAGTCGCTCCGGACACTATGTGCGTGATATCCGCAACAGTCTCAGCGAACGCCAGGAGTGGGATATCGAGGTCGCTTGCGCGACGGCAAACGCTCCCGTTTATCTGAGCTGGGACAAGCTGAACAGCACCGTGCCCGGCAATGTTCGGCTGATTCTGCGTGACCTCGACGCTGACCGCGACGTGTATATGCGCACAACAAGCGGCTATAGCTTCCGCACCGATAACGGGCCCGAGACGCGGCGGTTCAAGATATTTGCCGAGAGTCAGCGGGCAAGCAGCCTGGCCGTCTCGGGGCTGACGACGGCGGCCACACGTGGCGGTGAGGTCATTATCACCTACAGCCTGACGCGTGCGGCAAACGTGACCGCCGACATTCGCAACATAGCAGGCCGACCGATCGCGCGTCTGGCCCCCGTGGAAGCTGCCGGTGGAGTCGTCCAGACGCTGTCGTGGAACGGTCGCAACAATACTGGTGCAAGCGTTCCGAACGGGAAGTACCTCGTGCGGCTGACAGCCCGTACCGACGAGGGCCAGACTGTGCAGGCCATTGCACTTCTCGACAAACTAAGATAAGTATCGGCCTTCGAGAGGAGCTGAGGTTGCGTGGCACCTCAAATCAGATCTGACGGACATCTGCCGCAGCGCATGTTGCTGCTGTGGTTAGCATGCTTGGGTGTGCTTGCCACGCCGCCGGCTCTCTGCCAAATTGACTATAGCGTATCGGTGAGTCATCCCGGCGGTCTGACGCGCCTCGTCATGGAGTACCCTGACCTCATACTTACCTCGGAGGCAACCGCAACGGCCCCGGCGCAGTATATCTATCGGCCCGCCGGCCGCTTCCAACTTTGGACCGGACCTGCCGGCCCGATCGG
>CAZCJS010000153.1:0-10106 GCA_964498775.1 uncultured Armatimonadia bacterium | reverse complement strand
CAAGCGGTACATCGAGGAGCTTTGGAACAATCGGGACCTTTCGCTGGCGGACGAAATGGTGAACCCAACTTATGTCCTCCACAGCCAGTCAGTGCCGGATGAGCTGCACGGACCTGATGGTGTAAGGCATCTAGTCGCGATGATTACGGGAGCCTTCCCCGACGTACAATTCACAATCGAGGACCTCGTCGCCGAAGCAGACAGGGCCGTCATCCGATGGACGGGACACAGCACCCACCAGGGCGATTACATGGGCTTCGCTCCCACCGGCAAGCCCGTGAAAGTGAATCTCATCGCCATCCATCGCGTCGAGGACGGCAAGCTCGCCGAAACCTGGGTCTCATGGGACAACCTCGCCGTTCTCAAGCAGATCGGCGCTTTCCCACCGCCCGGATAGCCCCATCACATCCCGGGGCCCTCGGGCGGCGCGGCCATCACAAGCTCACAAACCAATCCTGTACCGCACGCACGGTGACGTCCAGTCGCCGCGTCTCGCCGGGAATAGCCGGTGCATGCTCAGCAGGAATTCGCCACTCTCGCGGTCCTCATAGACCCAGAAGTTCGAGAGTTGCACGCCCTCGTATTCGCCTGCCTGCCGATCATCTATCACCACAACACTATCGCGGATGATCCCGCCGTTGCTCTCATCCACCCGCGCATACTGCAACGGGTATCTTGGGCCATTGCCGACGGGATTATCGGAAAGGATATTGCCGAACCAGTACAGGTCGCCAGATGAGTGCCGCAGGAGACGGCTGCACGTCGCAGGTGAGAGCAACTCGCCACCATCACTGAACGTCAGCGGCTCTCCGTCGCTCCAACTCCGCCCCAAATCCGACGACATCATCCGCCACTTGTATCCCCGCAGGCTCGGATTCGCATCATTCGACCCCCGGCATATCATCAGAATCCGACCATTCTCAAGCTCCGACAGCGTAGGCTCACAGAAGCCCCGCGTCGTCCGCATGGGGTCCGGTACCGCCATCTGCCCAAGCTCCCACTCAATTGCTGAAGCATCATCCGTCCAGCGGCCCAGCAGCGCTGCGACGCAACTGAACGTATGGCCTCCTGTGGGGTTATAGATCTCTCCTTGCTCGTCAAGCGTATAAACAGATATCGGGAAGAGCAGAGTGCCATCGGATAGCTTCTCGATCGACCCGCACGAAGTCTGTGCGCTGTTCTTGCCATGCCACACATTCTCCAGATAGTGGTCCGCATCATAGCCCTTCTGAATGATCTGCAACGGCGGGTCAAAAGTGCGACCCCCGTCAGTGGACATCTCGCACATCAGCTTATACGACTTTGCAGCCGCCAAGGGCTCATCAGCAGGCATCTTCCCCTCGTCATAGATCTGCAGCAGTCGGTCCACATCGGGGTCATAGTAGAAGAACAGCTCCCCTCGCCGCAGCGTATAACTATCGTGTTCCTCCACCCCCAAAATCTGTTGCGACTCCGTCCAGCTTGCTCCATTGTCACCAGACCAGCGCCGCCAGTAGCAGTCAAAGCGGTCGGAGCCTCGAATCTCGTGGTATGCCTGGACAAGCCAGGATGCGCTCGGATGAGTATAGGCCGTCACGGCCTTGCCGACTGCGCAACCCGGTTCAGGACTCGCTATATAGTCATCTCGCGTGATGTTCACAATGCGCCTCCATGAGGGATTAATGTTGCGATAGAAGCCACCGCTGAACTACAGCGCATCTCTTCTCCTCTGCCTCGTGTTGCACCTCTTGTACGAACCCGGGCTAGCGGGTGGGGGTGCGCATTGGCGGCAGAGCTGGTGCTGGTCTGACAGCGTCTCCTGCCCGCGTCCGTTTGCTGTTGCCTAGGTCGTTTGGAGCACAGGCGGCCTGCCTGCCATACAGTTTGCGAAGCACAAATCCCAAGCACAAGCTTGGCCCCGCCAAGCTTGTGCCGCTCAGCTTGCTAATGGCCCACTGTTGTTGCTATACTTGGCATACCCGAATCATTAGAAGAAGCCGCCACAAGGCGACTTAGGAGTGAATAACATGGCTGAGGAGCAAGGCACGTCTTACGTTCTTACCGTCGCAGCCGGCAAGCGACTTATCGCCAAAGGCGTCGCTGCAATGCCGAGCGTGCGGGCCGCCATGGAAAACGGTATGGTGGCCGTGGGAAAAGGTACCACAAATGCTTACGTGCTCGAAGAACTGCTCGGACACCCGCTAGACAAGGGGGCCTACTGCCTTGGCAGAACGCTGCCACCCGGTTTCGACCGGGCCGCCGAGGTATTCGGTGCCCCTATGGACGAAGTCGTCTTCAGGAACGGACAGGCCGTTGACGGCCTGAGCATCAAGCAAGCCGCCCCCGACATGAACCCCGGTGATGTGGTGATGAAGGGCGCAAACGCGCTGGACTACGTCAACTGCTGCGCGGGTCTGCTCGTTGGGGACCGCACAGGTGGCACATGGGGTGCCCTCGCCGGCCCCGTCCATGGCCGCGGCCTTCATGCCATCATACCCATCGGACTGGAGAAACAGGTTGCCGAGCCGTTACGCGAGATCGCCGGCGATCTCGCACTCATGCCCGAAGTGCTTCGGCCACAAGTGCCCGGTCTCCAGATCATCGAAGGTGAGATCATCACCGAACTCGAGGCCCTAGCCATACTCACCGGCGTAACTCCCTACCAGATTGGCGCCGGGGGCGTCTGCGGCGCCGAAGGCGCAGTCCGCATTGCCGTCATCGGCACCGCTGAACAAATCACCGCGACCGACGAATTAATCGAGCAGATCAAGGACGAGCCGCCCTTCGCCGACTGAGGTGGCCGCCGCGCTGTCTCTATGTGCACAAAACGCCATCATACGGGGGATATAGTCCGATGGCCGATACAGAACTCCATGCCGCGCGATATTGGCGCAGTCTCGACGATGAGACCGTCGAGTGTCTCCTGTGCCCTTGGCATTGCCATATCAAACCCGATGCTGTGGGCCGCTGTGACGTCCGCGAGAACCGCAATGGTCGCCTCTATACTATCAACTACGGCCAGATCACATCTATCGCCCTTGACCCAATCGAGAAAAAACCTCTCTACCACTTTCATCCGGGGACAGAGATACTCTCTGTGGGCAGTTTCGGCTGCAATCTGAGTTGCCGCTTTTGTCAGAACTGGCAGATAGCGCACGGCCGGCCGCCTACTCGCTACATGAGTCCGCAGGAGTTGGCTGATCTTGCCGTCGAATACGCCTCACGCGGAAGTATCGGCGTCGCATACACATACAATGAACCCATTGTTTCCTGCGAGTACATCCTCGACTCTGCGCCGCTCGTCGCCCCGGCGGGCCTCAAAAATGTCATGGTCACCAATGGGATCATCGAGCCGGAGCCGCTGGAGGCGCTCCTCCCGCTCATTGACGCCATGAATGTGGACATCAAGTCCATGGATGATGATTTCTACAAGCGGATCTGCGGGGGACGCGCACAGCCTCCTCGCGCAACTGTCGAGCGCGCCATCACGGACTGTCATATCGAGATAACCAACCTGCTCATACCCGGTGAGAACGACGCCGATGACCAGATTGAGGCGCTCGTAAACTGGGCGGCCTCGGTCTCCCCGGACCTACCTTTGCATCTGTCGGCATATCACCCTGCCCACGAGTTCACCGCGCCACCTACGCCCGACGAAACACTCAAACGCGCATTTGACATAGCGACCCGCAAGCTGCATTTCGTCTATGTTGGTAACGCCCGAGTCGCGGGCACCACCGACACGAGGTGCCCAAATTGCGGGACCGTTGCCGTGAAGCGCAACGGCTATACGACACAACTCGAGTCCATATCGGAGGGAAGGTGCTCCGCCTGTGGAGCGGCACTCAACATCGTCCAGTGAGCAAACAACCGCATCGGCTGCCGGTGGCCCGGTGGCGGGATGGATGCGACGCGCTGAAATCTGGCCCACCCGCATTGGACAGATCACCAGCATACTCGCCCGGTTTGGCTTTGCATTCATCTTCCAGGGCCTCGAGCGATTCCTGCCGCGCGGGATTCGCAAGATCGCCCCGGACCCGGACAAGGCCCGACTCGCAATGCCCGTGCGTCTGCGTCTTGCCCTCCAGGAGCTCGGGCCGACCGCGATCAAGCTCGGGCAGACACTCAGCACCCGCTCCGATATGTTACCGGAGGACTACGTCATCCAACTTCGCAAGCTCCAGGACGACGTGCCGCCCTTTCCTGCCGAAGAAGCCCACAAGGTCATCAAAGAAGAACTCGGGGCTGAGGCGTCCGAACTCTTCGCCGAATTCGAGCAGCAACCAATCGCCTCCGCATCTCTAGCGCAGGTACACAAGGCCCGTCTGCACGACGGCCGAGTTGTTGCAGTGAAAGTGCAGCGGCCGGAAGTTGAAGAGAAATGCAGGACCGACGTCGAGATACTGTCCGCCGCAGTGGACTTCGCTGAAAAACACAATGACTGGCTTCGAAAGCGACATGCATCCCGCCAGATTGCCGAGTTCCGTCAGGCTCTCATGGATGAACTCGACTTCCGCATTGAGGCCAAGAACACCGAGCGCTTGTGCAAAAACATGGAGGCGCTCAGCGATGTGAAAATCCCTAAAGTCCATTATGACTTCAGCAGCAAGCGCGTTCTCACCATCGAGTGGATAGACGGTATCAAACCAAGCGACGCCGACGGCTTGGCCGAGTCCTCGATTGATCCTAAAAAAGCTGCCCATAGCATTTCCCGTATGATTGCCTATCAGGTTATGGTTGCCGGGTATTTCCACGCCGACCCTCACGGTGGCAACATACTCCTCACCAAAGACGGCAAGATCGCACTCCTCGACAGCGGATATGCCACATCTCTCGGTGATAAGCTGCGCCGTTCGTTCATACAGCTTATCAGAGCATGGTTCCGCACCGATCCCCAGGAGGCTGCGGATATCCTCCTCGACATCGGGGTTGCTAACGAGAGCGTGGATCCGTTTGACTTCGCGAATGACATAGACATGCTCATGGGCCGCTACAGCCAGATCCAGAGCACATCCGAGGTCGGCCTCGGCCAAATCCTTGAAGAGCTCCTGCGTCTAATTCTGCAACATGAGATGAGACTCCCACCCGCATTCTCATCACTGGTGAAAGCTCTCATCGTGACCGAAGGCATCTGCATACAGCTTGATGGGGATTTCGACTACCGGCCCGTCGCCGAAGAGACGATGTCCACCGCCCTGCTGAAAGAGATGAGTATTTCTAATCTCTCCGACGAACTGCTACGTTCCGTACGGCAGTTCATACGCCATTTCCGCTTGATTCCACGACAACTCAGTCATATACTGCAACGGACACATTCCGGACAACTTGCGCTGCGCTTGACCATTAATGACATCGAGAAGCCCCTCCACAAGCTCGATACGACAGTCAACAGGCTTTCCGCGAGTCTGTTGGTCTCTGCATTTATTCTCTCATCGGCAATACTCGCCGTTAGTGGAAGCCCGGAAAACCCCATCACCACCACCCTCACCACAGTCTATGTCGCCATTGGCTCAATTGTCGGAGTGTGGTTGCTCATCAGCTTCATACGTACGGGGCGATTCTAATTGTCTATCATAGCCAATACCCAGCATCCTGAAACTGCCCTTACCGGCCTGCAAGTCGCATTCAGCAAGCCGTTCATTCTTGCCTCCGCATCCTCGCGCAGGAGGGACATCCTCCGCGCCGCCGGCTTCGACTTCATCATCGAGGTCAGTAATGCCGAGCCGGATAGCGCTGGGCCTGCCGACGCCCGGCTCCAGCAGGCTCTTGATGACGATGCTGCTGTCCGCTTTGCACTCAATGCCGCGCGTGCCAAGGCCCTGGATGTCGCAGCCGCCAATCCGTATCGCCTCATCGTTGCAGCCGACACCGTGGTCCTCGTTGGCAACGAGCTGCTCGGAAAGCCGGCTGACCCCGCCGATGCAGCTCGCATGTTGCGCGCACTGAGCGGCAAAGCCAATTCCGTCACCACCGCAATCGCCATCGCCTGTGCTGAAAACCGCGACCCGACAGTGCTGCTCCAGGACCACGAGACATCACGCGTCATCTTCGCCGAGTTGACCCAGCAGCAGATTGATGACTATGTACGAACTGGAGAGCCCCTCGACAAGGCCGGCGCCTATGCCGTACAGGGCCTCGGTGCTGCACTCATACAGCGCGTCGAAGGCTCATTTCTCAATGTCGTCGGTCTGCCCATAACGAAATTGTGCGACATGCTTCAACAGCTTGGCTACCCAGTGCCGCCGCACCATAACAACTGATCGCACTTGCGAGGTAGCACCGCAAGCTGCACAACTACACCGAGGCCGACCCCATGTTGGGACTCTACAAGAAAGTATGCAAAACCGCCAGGCACTGGCTCGCTCGTCTCTCCTGTGACATGGGCATTGACCTGGGCACTGCCAATACCCTTGTACACGTCAAGGGCCAGGGCATTGTCCTCCGCGAGCCGTCAGTCGTCGCTGTTGACCATCAGGACCATACCGTCCGCGCCGTCGGCGAGGAAGCAAAGCGCATGGTCGGACGCACCCCCGCCAGAATCTCGGCGATCCGGCCTCTCCGCGACGGCGTCATCGCCGACTTCGAAGTGACCGAAGCAATGCTGCGATATTTCATCAGGAAAGCACGTACAGCTCACCGCTTCTCGCACCCTCATATCGTTGTCGGGGTGCCCGCAGGAATCACCGAAGTCGAGCGCCGTGCCGTACAGGATGCAGCTCGCCAGGCCGGCGCATGGGAGACCGAAATCATTGACGAACCGATGGCCGCTGCTATCGGCGCAGGATTGCCCGTAGCCGACCCGGTCGGCAACATGATCGTTGACATCGGTGGCGGCACTACTGAGGTCGCCGTCATATCCCTCGGCGGCATCTGTACGCAGGGCTCAATGCGGACCGCCGGCGAGGAAATTGACCAGGCCATCAGCGCCTATATCCGTCGCGAATTCAGCATCGTCGTGGGGGAAACGACTGCCGAGTTGATCAAGATACGCTTGGGCTCTGCCTTCCCACGCGCCGCCGAAGACACCATGCAGGTCAGAGGCAAAGACCTCATCTCCGGACTGCCCAAGAGTATCGTGATCCACTCCGGCGCAATCCGAGAAGCCATCGCCGAGCCGATTGCAGCAATCGTTGACCTCGTCAAGGAGGCCCTGGATGCCACCGCACCCGAACTGGCCGCTGATGTCATGAACCGCGGTATCGTCCTCGCCGGCGGCGGCGCTTTGCTCCAAGGCATTGACCAACTTATCAGCGCCGAAACCGATATCCCCGTCTATGTCGCCGAGGATCCCCTCACATGCGTTGTCATGGGCACCGCAGGATACCTCGAACAACTTCACGGATACTCCACAAGAAGTTGAATCCAGATGCTGACTAAGACACAATCCCCGACCGTAAACACTAGACTCATCGCCATATTGTGCATTCTCGCCATTGTTCTGACCTACTGGCAGCATCGCGCTCATAACGTCGGTAAACAAAGCCTCCCGGAGAAGCTTGCCAAGTCTATCGTCTGGCCGTTTCAGGCTGTCGCGACCTCCGCCTTCACACGGATACACGATGTTGGCATCTCCCTCACACAGGCTCGCGCGCTTACTGAAGAAAACCGTAAGCTGAAAGAGGAAATCAACCGCCTCGAAGCTGACAAACTCACACTCAACGAATACTTCCTCGAAAACAAGGAATTAAAGGAGAAGCTCGGCTTTGTCATCTCCGGTGAGGTGAAGGGGGTCCCGGCCAGAGTTATTAGCCACGCCACCAGCACCGGTGGACCCATTCTCACAATCCAGTCCCTCGATGGCCGTCAATTCGAAGTGGGAAATACGGTCAGAACACAGAGAGGCCTCCTGGGGCGTATCGTCTCCGCTCAGAAAACGGTGGGCGAGGTGATGCTGCTGACGCACGCTGACCATGCCGCCGCAGGTGTCGTCCAGAGGTCTCGGGATCAGGGCATGATTCACCCGCTGTCGGCAAGTTCGTCCGTCCAGCCGCTGCTGGCCATGGAGCGCCTGCGCGGACAGGCCGACATCCAGGTTGGCGACGTCATTCTTACATCCAGTCTCAGTAACGTCTATCCACCAAACATCCCGATCGGCACCGTCATCCAGGTGCATACGGCCCCCGCAAGCAGCCGCACCTTCAGGGCGCTCATCAAGCCCGCAGCCGACCTGACCAACATTACATATGTACTTGTGCTCAGAAGTGCGAAATAGCTCCGCCTGGGGAGACAAGCATTGCTATTGCTGCATCTGATTTTTGCATTCCTGCTGCTGCTCTTCGTCGGGGTCGAGCACTCCTGGCCCCCGTGGCTTCAGATCGGCTGGACCTGCCCGCAACTCGGTCTCGTGGCGGTTCTGAGTATCGGGCTGGTCTCCGGACCGACCGCCGGTGCCGTCGCCGGCCTCTTCGGTGCCTTCTTCGCAGCGGCCGCCGGCTCGCTGCCGATGGGAGGGCTCTTCATCACCTACATCGGGACCGGCTTCATCGCCGGCTCGCTGAGTGGGCGCATCTTCTCCACCCGCATCATCGTGGCCGTCATGGTATCACTTGCAGCGGCAGCGGCAGCTTCCATAATCTATCTCATCCTGGCTCCTCCGCCCCAGTTTCTTCCCTGGCTTCGTACTGCCGCCCTGACCGTCATCTCAACCGGCCTCTGGGCTATTCCTGTCTATGCGCTTTTCAGAGGCGTCGCAGCGAGGCTGATGCCTGAAGCCGATACCTACTAATCGGGCGCTCTATGACTTCGCCCCATTTCGTCGCCGTTGCCGTGCCGGTTCACCCGACCTCACTCAGTCGTCACGACAACCGGAGCTGATGACCAATGCGCATTGCCGCACTGATACCGGCACGTTACGCGTCCACCAGGCTTGACGGCAAGGTCCTCGCCGACATCGCCGGCAAGCCCATGGTGCAGCACGTCTATGAACGAACCTCCCAGGCCGACTGCTTCGACACCGTCGCCGTCGCCACCGATGACCCCCGCGTTGCCCGCGCCGTCCGGGCATTTGGCGGCAATGTTGAGATGACCCGCCCCGAACATGCCTCCGGCACCGATCGCATTGCCGAAGTCGCCGCCAACACTGACTATGACCTTATCGTCAATGTCCAGGGTGACGAGCCGCTCATAGATCCACAGGCAATCACAGCCGCAATCGAGCCATTCCTCTACGAAACTGGCCTCCGCATCGGCACCATCGCCACCCGCATCACGCACACCAACGAACATCTCGACCCCGCTGCTGTCAAAGTGGTTGTGGACCGTGACGGCTTCGCCCTATACTTCTCTCGTGCGCCCATCCCTTACTTCCGCATTGACGGCCCACAGCCGCCGGCTGACGTGCCCCGGCAACATCCCTGTGGCATCTGGCCGCTAAAACATATCGGCCTCTACGTCTACACCAGAGAAGCGCTACTCTGGCTTGCCGGTCTGCCCCGTACACACCTTGAGCAGACCGAAGGTCTCGAGCAACTCCGCGCACTCGAGAATGGCTGCAGAATCCGCGTCGTGCAGGTGGATTACTCCCCCATCGGCGTGGACACTCCTCAAGACCTGCAGATCGTGCGCGAAATACTGGAGGAGAAAACTAAGCAATGACGCAGCAAACCGTACGCAAAATACTCGTCAATGGCGCCACCATTGGCGGTGACCGCCTTGCACTCATCGCCGGGCCCTGTCTCGTCGAAGATGAGACGGCCACCTATGACATCGCCGCCCATCTCCGCGACATCACGGCCCAACTCGATGTCCCGTTCATTTTCAAGGCATCCTACGACAAGGCCAACCGCACTGCGATCACCTCCGAGCGCGGCCCCGGCTGGCGGCAGGGCCTGGCGACTCTCGCCGCAGCAGCCAAGAGAGCGCAAGTGCCCGCCATCTCCGACGTTCACGAAGTCGCCCAAATCCGTACCGCCGCCGAGCTCCTTGACATGCTCCAGATTCCTGCATTCCTCTGTCGCCAGACTGACCTGCTCGTCGCCGCCGGCGAGTCCGGCCTCCCCGTTAATATCAAGAAGGGGCAGTTCATGGCGCCCGATGACATGCGCTTTGCCGTCGAAAAAGTCACCTCGACAGGCAATCAGCACGTCTCTATAACTGAGCGGGGCACAACCTTTGGCTACCACAATCTA
>CAZCJS010000152.1:0-10154 GCA_964498775.1 uncultured Armatimonadia bacterium | reverse complement strand
GCAGGCGATCTCCCGTTACGGCGAGGAATCGGTACCATGACAGGCAACTCGGACGATTCGCAGCAAAGCAACACCCGTCAGTTGTGCAAGGCCCTTGGATGGCTAACGGTAGGGCTTGGTATTGTGGCTATAGGTCCCATTGCTATGATGTGGTTTGTCAGCCTGCAGAGCCTCCTCGTTGCATCCGTGGTGTCTGGCTTCGTATTGTTGCTGGCTTGGTTCGTTTACATATTCTGTACCCCATCTCAAAATGGAGTTGATGAGAGTCCGGCTTCTCGCGAGCGGGAAGACGTCCCCGAGGACTTCAATGCACAGGACAAGGGCCTCGTGGAGCTATTCCACTACCAAACAGAGCGCCTCAATCATCTGAATACCTGGCGCGACGCGTTTATACTGGCCTTCCTAGTCGGCTATGCGAGCCTGTTTGCTGTTGGACTCAAGAACACCCCAGCGATAGAGAGCTTCCTGACCACAACCACCGCTAGCACGACCACTAGCATCACGGACGGCACCACCACCCAAACGAATACCACCACTGAAACCAACACCAATAGGAGCGCCGACACCACTGACGCCGGCCCCACTCTCGGCGGGCCAGCCGCACTGATCTGCGGAATTGCGGGAATCGTGGGGCTGTTCGTCTTGCGCCGTTTGGCCTTTGGTCGCGCTCATGCTGTTGACACCATAAACAGGTGCACGGATCTCAAGAGGCGGCTGGAGCTGAGCATAGGTGCGCCGTTGCCGAGTATAACGGGGCATGGGCCCGGGCAGAGATTCACTCTGGGATCGCAGTGCACAAGTGACATGATTGTCGCCTTGCTGAATGCACTTCCCTTCACTGCGGCGATCGTTTTGCTTCATGTCCGGATGCAGGGCAGCAGCTTGCCGGAGTTTGCGAAAGAGCCGTTGACGGTGTTCTTCATCTGGCTGGCAATGGTCTTCGCGCAGCTCCTCGCCTACACGATATGGGTGGAGACCACTCCCGGCCGCTTCGAGACGGAGGGTACTCCCAACAGGAAGTCCTATCGCCGACCTCGCAAGCGGCTGGCTTGGCCATACAGGAGACGCCAGCCGAGGCGATAGAACCTCATGACCAAACAGCGCCCACAACTATGGCGACTCTCTCTGGGCCACGGGGGAATCCACGTCGTGGGGATCGGGGGAAACGAGGGCCAAAATGCAAGTCACTTCCGGGGCCGGGGACGCCTGGCGGGGTCACTCGCTGGCGGACTTGACAGGCGGGCACTGCACGGTGGCGAGGCGTTGCGTGGCGGTGGCGGCGGCGGCGGGGTCAATATCGAAGCCGACGTAATTGCGGCCCAGTTCCGCGGCGCTGGCGAGGAATGTCCCGCTCCCGCAGTACGGGTCAAGCACCGTCTCTCCCGCGAACGTCATCTGCTCCACATAGTAGTCCGACCACTCCATGCTTTGTTCCCACTCATGGTTGGCCTTACTCACCCCGCCGCCGGAGGCCGGGACCTCGACGAGGTCGCGCACCAGGTTCATCTGATAGCGCCGCTCATTGGGCAGCGTCCCATTCGTGTACCAGAGCGCCAGCTTCCAGCAAACCTCGACGCCCGAGAGGCGCATCTGGGCGTGCTTGCCCTCGAGCTGGAGCATACACAGGGGCCAGCGGAATTGCAGCGTCTGCGCCAGCGCATGGGCGACTACGGGCAGCGTCACCTGGCCGATGAGCACGATGAGGCTGCCGCCGGGGGTCAGTACGCGCGGCGCCACCTCGGCGAGCCATTCGCAGGCCTCGACGCAGACATCCCGCGCGTAGGGCGGGTCGGTGATGATTAGCTCGACGCTATGGTCGGGGACGCCGCTGATGAGTTGGCGGCTGTCACCGTGTTGAATCGTGTTGAGCATCCGCTCTCCTCGGAGCCTGTTTCCCGTGGCAACCGCACTATTGCCCCGCTGCGCTGGCTTGTTCGATCGGCAGATTTGCCGCATTGATCCGCGTCAGGGCCACGGTATAGCCGTCGCTATCGTTGGCCGGGAAGTAGAAGCCGATGCGCGTCGGCTCGCCCGTCAACGCCGTCGCCTTGATCCTTCTCCCGCTGATGCGGTGCTTGTCAACATAGATGTGCAGGTCCCCGGGCACGGTCGTGATCCGAACATAATCGCCCTTCACCCGCAGCGTAATCTGGCAGCTCTTCTCGCCCCACTTGCCCGCCTCGGCTTCGGTGAGCGGACGGGTATAGTCGCCATCCGGGCCGATCACAGTGGTCGGCTCCTCCTCGATGCCCGGCGGATGAATCGTGAGTTGCACGTGCCGATTCGCCGCGGCCACTAGCTGGCCCTCGATGACGAGCACCTTGACGGTCAGCCCATCCTCAATGGGCGGCAGCTCGACTAGCGAGGCAGGCTGCGTCTCGACGACATCCTCGTTGGTGTCCTGGGCAACCTGTTGCGCCGGTGCCACCAGGCATGAGCGCAGCAGCACCAGCCCGACAATCACCACGAGAATCCCCGCTCCGACTAGCAGCGGCCTGAGCTTCTGGAACTGGAAGCGGTCCGCGCCACGCGTACGGGTGGCCAGCGCCGGGTACATTTCCTGCGTTGCCTGATCTTCGTCAGGGACTTCAGTGCTGACCGCTCCCCGCGGCAGTGTTCCGACCTCCGCGCAGGCAATGCTGATGTTGTCCAGCGAACCCTTCTGATATGCCGCCTCGACAAGCGTCTCACAGGCGGCCGCGAGCGTTTGCGTGCTCCTCAGTGCCGCTTCGATCTCATCATTGCTCAGCACATCGGTGATCCCGTCCGAGCAGACGAGCAGGGCCGTCCCCGGTTGCAGCGGTATCGCCAGCATATCGGGGTCCACGCTGCCCTCGACGCCGAGGGTGCGGGTCACCTGACCGCGCAGCGGCGAACGGGTGGCCTCCTCCTCCGTCATCCGCTCCGCGCGCACCTGTCGGGCGACCCACGAGTGGTCCTGAGTTATCTGGTGAATGCCGCCATCGTTTATCAGATAACCCCGGCTGTCACCGATATGGGCAACATAGGCCGTTTCCTCGGTGAAGGCAACCAGCGTGAGGGTGGTGCCCATGTCGCGCTGGTCGTCATTGGCCTGCGCCTGCTCGTAGATACGCGAGTTGGCGAGTCGCACCGCTTCTGCGATCACCTCGGCAGGTTGCTTCTCGGCGAGCGGCGCCGATGCTGCATCCGTCGAAGTCAGGATTTCGCTGACAGTATCGCCGGCGAGCTTGCTGGCCACTTCACCTGCCGCATGACCGCCCATGCCGTCAGCCACGCCGATGACGCCGGTGAAGCCCCATAGGCTCTCGGCCCTGTTCATCGGCCCTGCGATGACCACGTCCTGGTTCGTCGCTCTCCGACCGACACTGCTGCTACAGGCGATGGTCAGCGCACTGTCGCCCTCGGGCCTTACCTCGCCATCATGTTCCGTCATAGGCTATTCCACCTGCATTGAGACGACGTGCATAACTTGCGCGCCTTACTTATCCAGCCCGACCATACATGGCAGGATGTATGTATCACCCGCGTTGACGAGGTATTTGTATCCTGCCGAGTAATCCGTCAGGTCCTTGAACCCCTCGATGATGGTAATCGCTCCCGTTGAGATACCTGCCGGCGTTACCTCCGCTATTTTGTAGCTGGAATCTATCGGGTTGTCGTTGAAGAAGTGTATCGTCTGCCCGACCAGGTCAGCATCCTGCGGCAGCGGCGGGTCCAGCAGTACCTTATTATTGAGCGGATCCGATACATCTATTTCCCTCACCGTTCCTTCATACGCCGGCTGTTCGGCCAGCAGTTCCGTATCCCCGTACGACAACCTCGTCGCATTGCTCATCCGCATCAGCTTCAACTCGTCGTTGACGAGTCGGATCATGCCGAACTGCCCGTTGAACTCGATGCCACCTGCGACCTTCACCTCCGTCCGCTCCTCGCAGCTTATCAGGATGTCGGTCGTACCGTCCACCAGCTCGACGGCCACGGCAGCCACCGAATTCACATCACCATCATGCTCGACCTTGAGCCTCCGCACCTGCTTGATGAACGGTGTTGCCTCGTAGGGTTCGAGGACGGTGACGAACTGGCTTTCCATATCCTCACCCAGGCGGCTCTGGAGCAGATACCGCAGCCGCCGGGGAGCGCCGCGCTTATTCTGGGGCGGATCGCCGGCCGCAGTTGCCACCTCGTCGCATGCCGTCAGAGCATGGAGCCGAATGTGCGGCTCCTTGCCTTCGGCAATACGGCCGCGTAGGTCTTCACACTTCCAGTCAACGGTGTAAAGGCTGTCCACAGCACCTCCACTGCGCGCCACATCATACAGATACGTGAAGCCGGATTTCTTGTAGAAATCAGCCAACTCGCCGCTCAACGTGGCGAACTCGACATCCGGGCCGGCGAAGGTTCCGGTCGCTTGCTTGACCATCTCGATACCTGTGACGGTCGCCGTCTCGGCGGCACCGTGATATGAGAGGCGATGATTCTTCCCGCCCCGCGCTCGGAACACGTCGAACACATAGCTGTCAACATCCGAAATATCTACCATCGCCACGGTACGCCGGTAGGTCTCGATCTCGCTGTAAGCCCGTTTGGCGTCCACGTCCATCGCTCGCAGCGGCGGCTGGACGGCGAACAGTGTAATCTGCCCGCCGGCGTTGTACCTGGCCTTCTGATCATTGATGAGCAGCGTATTGTGGCTAATGGTGTTGGCCGTCCAGGCATGGCGCTTCGGCCAGCCGCCGGTGTACTCGGGATAGCCCAACTCCGGCATCATGGCAAGGTTTTTGGCGTAGATGCCGATGTTGAGATTGTCGGCATGGGCGTGCCCCTTGCCATAGCCGTAGTGGATCCAGAGCGCCCTGCCCTCTGTCGGGCTCTCGGTCTGTACATACGCCTGCCCGTAGCGCCCCAGGTGGTCGCACTTGAGCGTCGGGTCAACACCGCCGGCGACCTCGGCGATTTCATTGGCAAGCGCATCGGGGTCCTCCTTATATATGTCGTTGGCTGCGCGTAACCGCGCGGCATTCTCATCAGCATACGACCATGCCAACGCAGCGAGTTCCGGGTCCTTGTAGAGCCGGTAGCCCATGGCAAAGGTGGCTGCATTGCCAAGTCGTCCCCAGGTTCCCGCCGCGCCGCAGTCGCCGATATTGGGCAGAGCCGCATCCAGCACGGTGAGGCGTCTCTCAATATTGAAGCACTGTCTGAGCTTCGGGAACTCCTTGACCAGGTCATGGCCCTTGTAATCCGGGTACATCGCCAGGAGGTCCGGGAACCGCTGTGCCCGCCGCGTCCAGCCGAGTCCGTAGCCCCCGTTCTCCCCCCCCATCCCGTCACGGTCGATACCCTGCACCATAATCCATTGCAGCGGGTACTTCGAGCTGGTGTAATCTCCGGGGAAGGTCGGATCGAAGATGTAGTCGAGCCACTCGTTGGTGACCTGGGGCCGGTCGAGAGCCACTGCGGCATAGATGACGCTGACCGTGGTGCCACCGATATTGGGAGCGATCCGCCCGTCTTTGCAGGAGATGAGTATCTCCATTATCAGATCGTCCTCGATATGCTTGCAGATTGCCTCGATGCTGCTTTTGTCGCCCAGGTCGCACTGCTTTGACTTCTGCGCGCAAAACTTGACCAGTTCAGTGTCGCCCTTGAGGCCGTCGAATACTCTGTCATACGTGGAGGCGAGCGAGTTGGCCATTGAGGTCTCCCAGATGCAGCCGAGGATGCGGCCCCGGCCCGACCCGCCGTGAGAGTGCTCGAAGCCCTGCTTGGACAGGGGCATGAAGTCCATGTCCGGGTAGACATCGGCGATCCGGTCCAGCAACACCGCTGCCTTGTGGGCATACCTGGGGTCCGAGGTCATTACGTAGGCCTGCGCCAAGGCGCCCATTACACCCCTGATATGCGACCAGTGAATCCAAGAGTTGTAGTAAGCGATGACGCGGTGCTTCTTGCCCTTCTCGTCGAACAGCCCGTAGCCGTCATCGACATAAAGTTTGTGGAGCGGGTCTTTGGGGTCGGGGTGGTCGGCATTGAAGAGCAGCTTCTGATCCCCCAATTCACGGTGGAAGAAGCCGTGCTTATCCAGCGCGCTCTTATAGAATGCCCAGAAATCGTTCTTCGGGAACACCTCCCCACAATTCGGGCATTGCAGCTTCCATGCGCCTGCCGCCTTCCACGGGTAGTTCCCGTACTTGAAGATCCCGTTGGCACATTTCGGGCAGCCGTCTTCCTTATTCGTATGGATATCGCGCGGCAGCTCCTGCGACGGTATCATCTCCCACAACTCGTCATCGGTGAGCTGCAGGTAGCCCTCGGCGGCCGCAATCGCGCCCTTCTGGGCGTTGGCGGCCCAGTCATACTTCTCGACATTCGCCAGCGCATTGGTACGCATCTCAGCAGTCACCATCCGGCTGCACTGCTTGCCGGAAGCCATACTCATCACAGACAGCATCAATATCCCCGTCAGTATCGCCACAACTAGCTTCTCTGGCATGGCTTTCTCCCTTCGAGACGTTCTGACTTCCCCCCCAGCACGAACTACTTTTCGCCCTGCACGGCAGAAAACCTTCCCCTGCAAACACCCAAATCACAATGCGCCCTAACCACTAAACGAAGAGGGCCGGGGGTATGCCCGGCCCTCTCATCAGCATAGCTGTTCTCATTCCTCAGCGCGGCTATCTCTTCACCGTCGCAAAGGCATTGTACCTCCCGCGCTTGATCAGCAGCAGAACATTGTCGCGTTTGCTGGCCTTGATAGCTTTCTCCGCCTGCTCGACCGAGGTAACGCCCTGTCTATTCACTGCAATGATTATATCCCCGGGCTGCAGTGGCATCGAGCTTTCCATCCTCTCGTCGTCCGTCTTCACGATAACGACGCCCCGCGCATCTTTCGGGAGTTGCAGGTGATCTCGCAGCTCCGGTGTGATGTCGCCGGCATAGACACCTCCGAGTATCTCCGTCGCGCCGTCAGGTCCGCGCTCAGCAAGATCCGTCGGCTGCTTACCCAGAACGGCTCTTAGCTCCTTCGTCTCGCCATCGCTGAGAACCTCAAGTGTCACTGTCTCTCCCGGCTCCGTGGTGCCGATAATTGAGCGTAGCGCGCGTGAGCTGTTGACGGCCTTCCCGTTCACCTTGCGGATTACATCATATTGCTTCAATCCTGCATCTGCCGCCGGGCTGCCCGGCTCGACCGACGTGATCCCTACGCCCTTGTTATCCTTCAGGTCCAGTTGTTCGGCTAGTGCCTCATCAATGTCCTGGATACCGACACCAAGCCATCCGCGCACGATTTCGCCGTGCTTCGCAAGGCTATCCATCACGCGACGGGCCAGGTTCGACGGAATTGCGAAACCGATGCCCTGGTAGCCGCCCGTGCGGCTCAGGATCGCGGTGTTGATACCGACCAGGTCGCCATCGAGGTCAATCAGCGCGCCACCTGAGTTGCCCGGATTGATGGCGGCATCGGTCTGAATAAAGTCAGCATAGTCGGTAATGGTGAGGTCGGCGCGTCCCTTGGCGCTGATGATGCCCATCGTGACCGTGTTGCCAAGGCCGAAGGGGCTGCCGATCGCCAGCACGATGTTGCCGACTTCCGCCTTGTCCGAATCGGCTAACGGCAGTACCGGCAGGTCCTTAGCCTTGATCTTCAGGACGCCGACATCACTGCCTTCGTCCACACCGATGACTTCTGCCTTCATCTCCCTGTCGTCATACAGCGTAACTTTGATGTCATCAGCCTGGGCGATGACATGCGCATTAGTCAGAATATAGGCTTCGTCGCCTTCTTGCCTTACAATGACGCCTGAGCCTAGCCCATGCTGCGGCTGTTTCCGTTGCTGTTCCGGCATATCACCAAAAAATCGCCGGAAGAATGGATCGTCGAAGAATGGATTCTGCTGTAACGGGTTGACTTTGGCCTCCTTCGTCGAGGCCACGGCGACAACGCTCGGCATCGCTTTCTTCGCCGCGGTGGTGATCTTGGTCTGGTCTAGGACCTGGGCATTGACCGGCCTGGCTGTCGTCACCTCGATACCAGCCTGGTCGGCTTTCTCGAGGCCGTATAGTACCCAGCCGCCGCCAACGATAGCCACCACCATGGCTACGGCCAGTATGCGCAATAGCTTGCTATTCTGAAGCCTTTTCATAACCTATTTCATCTCCTGCTCTGCATTGGTACTGATGGGGGGTAGAAACTGTATTTTACGACGCATGGCACCGGAAAATGTTCCCCGGTATGTGCATGCCATTTGCTATAGCGTTATGCTGGAATACTGACAAAGGCTAGGTGAGCGCACTTGGCGGCCTACAAACCGTGACGACCGGTGCAGCACCAAGCAGGCGGACATTGCGTTTTCGCCGGAGAGGCGGGATCTGGGCGATTTTCTTGCCTGTCGCCCGTGGCTATGATAAGATATAGGTGAGCAGCCCTGCGTTGTGCGTGACGTCTTAGTTGTTTCGAGCCAACACCCAAATTGAGGGAGCCTAGACTTCGCCGGTAGCGCGATGGCCCGCTTCGGCGGGCGGACGTAAAGCCGGCGGGATGGCACCCACTTGATTACTTGGGTTCGAAAACTCCGAGACGCACGGCTCCGGCGGGGCTCTCACTATTTATAGTCGTGACCGGCCGGCACGGGGCAGGCGCTTGCAGGAGAACTCGACGATGAGCGATGGCGGGCAGAGTGGAGGTCTTTTCGCTCAGGGAAGTGATGGTGCGGAGCCCCTGGCAGCACGCATGCGCCCGCGTTGTTTCGAGGAAATGGTCGGCCAGCAGCACCTCGTCGGCCCCGGCTCGATGCTGCGGGAGGCCATTGATGAGGACCGCCTCCCCTCGATACTTCTATGCGGCCCCGCAGGTACCGGCAAGAGCACCATAGCGCGTATCATCGCCTCCGTCACCGCCAAGGTATTCGTGGAGATGTCGGCCGTGAACTCCGGCGTCGTCGACATCCGTAAGGCGGCCCAGGAGGCCAAGGAGCGCCGGCAATTTCACGACCAGGCCACGATTCTCTTTGTGGATGAAATTCACCGCCTGGCGAAGAACCAGCAGGATGCGCTGCTGCCGCACGCCGAAGCCGGAACCTTCACCCTCATCGGGGCGACGACCGAGAACCCCTTCTACACTGTAATCTCCCCACTCCGGTCACGGTGCCAGCTCTACTCCCTTGAGCCGCTCGCAGCGAATGAGATCGAGGCGGTTGTGAGGCGAGCGCTGGAGGATGCGGAGCGGGGTATCGGCGAAATGGATGTCGAGCTGTCCGAGGAGGCGCTACAACATCTCGTAGCCGGTAGCGGGGGGGATGCGCGAGCCGCTCTGAATGCGCTGGACCTGGCCGTGCGAACCCAGACCGCGCGCGGCGAGCGGCGGGTGGAGCTCGCGCAGATTGAGGAGGCGCTACAGCAGCCGGTACTCAAATACGACCGCGCCGGCGATGAGCACTATGATACTATATCAGCATTCATCAAGAGCATGCGCGGGTCAGACCCGGATGCGAGTATCTACTGGCTGGCGAAGATGCTGGAGGCGGGTGAGGATCCGGAGTTCATCGCCCGCCGGATGGTGATTCTAGCGGCGGAGGATGTCGGACTGGCGGATCCCAGCTCACTACGCGTTGCGATAGCCGCGGCAGATGCGGTAAGATATGTGGGTATGCCGGAGGCGCAGTTGCCGCTGGCGATGGCGGCGCTGCATCTGGCGGTGGCACCGAAGAGCAATGCGGTGTACCGGGCGATCGAGGCCGCCCGTGCCGACGTGCGAGCCGAAGGTGGCGCCCGAGTCCCGGGGCACCTATCCGGCGGCCTGCGTGTGGACGACGGCGCGGATGAGGAGTACCGCTATCCGCATAGCTACGCGGGTGGCTGGGTGCGGCAGGGGTACTTGCCTGCGGAAGTGGCCGGCAGGAGGTATTACGAACCCAAAGACAACGCCAGGGAACGGCGCATTGCGGAACATCTGAGGCAGTTGTGGGGGCCCGACAGAGATGAAGGCGAAGAGGGGCATAAGAGTGACAGGCGCCCCAGTGAGGATGGCGGAAAATGAATGCTGAACTGACGATATGCGAGCAAGTGGCGACGGTTAGAGTCAGCGGCGAACTCGACGCCTACACAGCGCCACAGGTACGGGATCAGATGGTCAAGGCCTTGCAGCAGGGGACGCGGTGGGTGGTAGTTGACCT
>CAZCJS010000151.1:0-10201 GCA_964498775.1 uncultured Armatimonadia bacterium | reverse complement strand
AACCGGCGGAAGCGTCGTTTGGGCGGGGGAGGAGTTGGGCGTACCTCCGGGCGGGGCAGGATAATGGTGGGACGCTAAGCAAAAAAATGCAGGATTGAGGGGATCAGTAGAGAAATACAAGTATAAATGTGTGAGGACGTAATCATTAGTCTGAGATGCAACTAAGAGGAGGAATGGAGATGCAAAAGCGAGGTTTCACGCTGATTGAGTTGTTAGTGGTTATCGCCATCATCGCAATTCTGGCGGCGATCCTGTTTCCGGTCTTCGCCAGAGCGCGCGAGAAGGCGCGACAGACAAGCTGTATCAACAACCTGAAACAGCTTGGGCTGTCCTTCCACATGTATGCCTCGGACTATGATGAGTGCTTTCCGAGCACGCATCGCTACGAGGTGGGGCTTTCGGGGGTCGTGATCTATTACGGGAAGATGCTGATCCCGTACGTGAGGAATGAGCAGATCTGGCGGTGTCCGAGCCGGCCGGGATATAATCTCAACAATGGGGACTATGTCCACTACGGAATGCCGTGTGGGCTGTTCCAGCAGACGCGGATGACCAGCGGACTGAACCGGACCGGCTGCCCGTATGGTCGCGTGCTAAAGGTCGGGGACTTTGACTACCCCGCGGAGAGCGTGCTGCTGGCGGAGAGTATGTACCCCGATCGCCCGGAGCTCGGCCTCTACAGGACGTACTACACCGAGCGGTCGTCATACAACATCTTCCCGCACAACGATAAGCGGAACCTGCTACTGGTTGACGGCCATGTGAAGACCTATGCGAAGGGCCAGGAACACAGTATGTTCCTGTACTGGGGGAGCCAGTTCCTGAGCCACTAGCGGCAGGTCATTCAGGGGTTATGGCGTAGATTTCGAGGCTGCCCAGCGGCTGGCTCATCATGCGGTCAGACCACATCGGATGAGGCATGAAGCTGGGTGTAGCAAAGCGCTGTGCGATGAGTATGAAGCCGCCGAGGATGTCGGCGTTGTGGGCCTGCTCCAGAGCGACTGCAAGTTCGTAGAGAGCCGGGCCGCCCACTGACTCGGCGGTGAAGATGAGAGTTGCGTCGCGGCCGGCAGCCTTGATAAGCTCGAGTAGTTCGCCGGTGGATAGATAGAACCCCCCGGGATTTTGCTGCACGTCGGTGCCGATGCCACGTGCGGTCCCCAGTTCGATGAGGCGCCTTGCCTGCTGCTCGTCGCAGCCAAGCACGATCTTCGGCTCCCAATAGTCGGGGCCGAGCTCATTCTCCAGCAGGATCATCTCCTCGACGAAGCCAAGACTCTCCGGATACATGTTGGCGATGACGAACTCGTCAAAGTCCATCTCAGCGTGACACTCGGCAAGCAGGTTCGGCTCGGCATTACAGAAGAAGTTTGCGCACTTCACCGGCCGGTAGCGGCCGAGCAGGCAGCCGTCGAGGTGGAAGATGCAGCGCGGTGGGGCGAGCTTACGGCCACGGAAATGGAAGCTGCCGCCGGGGACGGACATGGTGGCGAGAGCGGCTTCGGCACCGGGGAACTCTCGCAACTGGCGGAGCAGATTGTGGCGGACGGCGGAGAACTGCGTGAGGCGCTTGAGATTGTCGGGCGTGAGGTCGAAGTCGGAGGCCATGAATTCGGTGAAATCCTGCCACTCACCGGTGAGGGCCCCGAGGTCCGTCAACTCCCGTGACATCCGGTCGCCGAAGCTCATCTGCAACATCTGGGTGACATGGCGGATGGTGTCGAGGTCGGCGGCCAGTTCAGCGGCTCGGGTTTTCAGGCCTTCGCGGACGCGGGAGGCGAGACCGGCATCGAGGCGCATCCCCTTGTAGAGGCGGCGAACACCGTGGCTGCCCACCATCGTGCCGGTGTGGCAGCAACTGTACCCGCAAGCGCCACAGACACGCTCGATAATAGTGTCGAGTTTGTGTCTCGCGGCGGAGACGGCGTGCACGAATTGGCGGTTTGGCATGAGGTCTGTTGTCCTAAGGGCATGACGGCAACGGCGGACGGGAAAAGGAAACGGCATTGACAGGCGAGGACGCCTGTGCGCCAAAAGACATAATGCAAAACCGGACGGCAACGGCCTGTGAGTCTAATTCCGAAGCGCAGTGGCGTATTCCTGCAGGAACTTCTCCGATATGTCAAAGCCGAGACCGACTCTGTCCTCGAAGCGGAGGAACCCGTCGTCGAACTGCGGCGGATCGTCAAACATCTGCTGCATAATAGCCACCTGGCTGCCCTCGAGCTCAAGCCGGTCGCAGAACGGCAGTGCGGCAGAGATATTCGCCGCAGCCATCAGCGCGACCGGCGAGATCCAGGAATGAAGGGACAGGCGAACTTCGTAGAGGGAGGCGAGCCGGCCGATGAAATAGGCCGCTGTGATCCCGCCACAGAGGCGGACGTCAGGCATGATAATATGAAAGGCGCGCTTCTGGAGGGCGTGATGGAAGGGCGTGATGCCGAAGAGGGTCTCGCCGCCGGCAAGGGGAGGCTGGAGTGCGTTGCAGAGCGCGGCGTAGTCGTCCCAACGCCCGGCGGGAAACGGCTCCTCGAACCAGTAGATGTCACGCTTGCCAAGGGCGATGCCGACGCGGAGGGCGTCGTCGTAATCGTCATAGGCACCGTTGGCGTCGGCCATCAGCACGATCTGGTTGCCAAGGGCCTTCCTGACGGCGGCGACGGCATGGATGTCTTCATCGGGATTACCGCCAAGCTTCATCTTGATGGCGTGGAAGCCGCGCTTGACAATCTGTTCGGCCTTGCGGACGAGTTCGGCCGGGGCTTCGAGGTAGAGGCCGGTGACGTAGGTGTCAAGGAGGCGACTGCGGACACCGCCGAGGAGGCGGGCGACTGATGTCTGCAGCGACTTGCCCGCCAGGTCCCAGAGGGCAGTGTCTATGGCGCTGAGAACGGCATAGTAATCGCGGGGGCCATCGGGTCCGGAGTTCTTCGCGGTCTTGCCGGCGGCGACGGCAGCCATGCGATCCCAGAGCAAGGCTCTGTCGAGGACGTGTTGACCGATGAGGAGTTCCTCAAGGCGGTCGGCGGCAGAGCTGAAATTGGCTTCGTCGGCGATCCAGGCCTCGCCCCAGCCGTGGCTGCCGTCGTCGGCAGTGAGGCGGACGAGGTAGCTAGCAAGTTGGGTTGTCTCGGGGCGCACGGAGCTTCGCGGCAACGGCTTGTCGAGTGGCAAATTGACGATGAACGGCTCGATCTCATGGATGTGCATAGGTGGATTGACCTCTGTCTGGGAGGTGGCGGCTAGCGGCTGTGCTTTCGGGCCTCCCAGTAGTGAAGGTAGTTGAGGAGGTATCCAGTGAAGACGGCACCGAGTACGGCAATGAGGCCGGCCCAGAGCACAGCTGCGTAATAGTCCCCACCGGCGAGCAGCGCGCCGCTGACACGCCATATAGTGAGCACGACGATGAGGGCGATTGCCATGACACTGAGGCATCCGCCGGAGATCGGCTTGTCGAGTGCCCATCCCTCGGACGTGTCAGTCGGCGGGTAGCCCCATTTGAGAGAGACACCGGGGGGCGATGGTGTGTCGCGCCACAGCCAGTTGCGGAGGGCCCGATAGAGGCGCGCGTTGACTACGGAAAGGGCCTGGAGGGTATTGGCTTCCCGGCAGATGATGCTGAAGGTGCGGGGCCCGCCACGGGGTATGTGCCAGCGAACGATGATGCGGCGCACACCGGCAATAGGAACGCCGAGCGCGAGCTGATCAATCTGCGCTCTAGGAAGTGACCACTTGTACTCGTCGCCGATATAGGTGAGAGTGTCACCGAGGATAGACAGGAAGCCGACATCGCGGTCGGTCTCGCCATCCCAGATACGGATCTCTTCGCCAGGGGAGAAGCCGACGAAGACGGCGCCGAGCTCTTCGACGGTGGCCTCGATATCTGCTCCGGCAAGCCGACCGACACGCTGCTTGAGCGCGTAGTTGCCCAGGAGCGCCAGTGAGCCGTGGCTGTACCAGGGAGCCAGCCCGGCGGCGACGAAGGTGGCAACCGTCAGCAAAGCGATCGCATACGGAGGCGGTGAGATCCAGTACTCGAGTATGGCAAGTGTGACCACAAAGGGAGCTACGCCGGCAGCCATAGTGACGCTGGCGGCGATGATGCGGTTCCTGCGCTTGAATCCAGATGTAAATACTCGTGCAGGCATAGTGGTCTGAGATAATTGCAGACGGTAAATAGTGTACTAGCAGCAGAACTGCCTTGTGTGTGCCCATTGTAGCGGGGTTGTGTGGCTGACACAAGTGGGGGATGCTTCGCATCCCGTCGGAGTTTCCTGCGGAAGCTTCACATCGGGCGTGAGTTGCGGGCGGGAAAGGTCTGCGACGCCAAACGGCAAAGGCACGCGGCGTCAGGGGGTGGATGAGAGCATGCGGAGGGCAGCGGCGGCAAGCGTCTCCCCGGCGTCGGCATTGAAACGCGCACTCGAACCCTCGTAAGCACCGGTCTCGAAGGCGGCCCGCGTCGGAATGTACCCGATGGAGCCGTTCGCCAACTCGATGAGGAATGTTGCCCGGGCCGGGCTGCACTGCTTTATCTGGAGACCGAACTCGACGAAGTACTCCCCGGGTATGGCAACGAGTGCCAGCTCGCCGAGCCTGATGACCTGGACCTCGACCTGCAGTGAGCTGATGCCGGACTCGACGATGGCAAGAGCCCTCTCAGCGCAGCCCCTGGCGAAGTTTCCTGAAGAGATGCGGGAGGAGGCCACTTCGGGGTCATTGAGGTCTTTTTTGAACTGGGCGATCTCTTCTGCGGAGAAGCGGCGGAGTTGGAGCTCAACCTTTTCGGCGGTGCAGGAGATGGGCTCAAGTTGGATGGGTTCGGCGAGGAAATTGGTCTTCAGGACTTCACCGGCAAGTATGCGTCCCATGAGCCGTGAGTGGTCGAAGCCACCCTGTCGCCTCGTCGCGAAGACGTTTATGTGGTTGAGATTGCCGCAGGCACCGTTGGCGAAGATACTGTGGAAATCCGGCCCATAGACAGCCTTGAGGGCTTCGTGCATGAAGTATGGAAAGTCGGCGGAGTAGCTGTGGTTACCCGAGCCGATGACGTCAAGGTGGCAGGCGAAATTGACCAGTGCACCGGCGGTCCTCCCGTCGCGGTCGAGAAGCAGGACGCCGACATCAGGGTCGGTCGGGCCGTCAACTGCGGCGACAGCCGGATTGCCGACACCCGGATTGGTCTGAATCGTTCCGTCTCTCATGCGGTAGCGGCGATTGAAGGAGATGCGACTTTCTGTGCCGACGGCGAAGCGGGCAGTGATTTCGCTGACATTGTGCGCGGCTGCGACGACAGCTCCGGCGAGCATCCTGGGGAGAATTGTGTTGTACCGGGGGTCTTTGGGAGACCAGCCGATGTCCCCCAGTTTCGGACCGGCGTGCGTATGGGTGGCCCAGATCATGACATTCTCGGGCGGAATGCCGACCTGCCGGGTGATCAGAGCGCGGGCCTCGGCGACGAGTTGCTCAGGGATGCCGACGAGGTCGGTGCCGATGAGCGCGGCGCGGGTGTTTCCGTCAGCGAGGACCAATGCGCGGGCTGTGATCGGATCGTGGATCTCATTGGCGGGTCGATCCACGAAATGGCCCGCGAGATGGACGCCCAGCGGCGGCGTGATGTCAGCAATCTGAAATCCGGCCAGCAATGGATGTGCCTCCCGGGAGAGAGCTATCAGGCTTTGGGCAGGTCGAAGTCTATGTTGTCGAGGTTCTCGCCATTCTGGAGATTGGCCGCGCCCTGTTTGCCCTGGTAGCCGTATTTGAAGCCGGTGACTGTCTGAAGTCCGGTTCCAGTGCGCATACTATAGACCCCGGCCTGGTCGGTAAGGGTGCCCAGGAGTGACCATGCGAACCAGGAACCGTTGATGAGTGGGAAGCCGGCGTCGGCCGCGATTTCGGCGGCGCGGGCGGCAGTCGGCTGGACGCGGTGAGCTGCTGTCAGCTCGGTATAGACGAAAGCCTCGTCGAGTCCGCCTACACCTGTCCGGATGACCGAGCCGCTGACTCTCGCCGCTTCGGCAGAGGGGTCCGTAGCCAGGTAGAGGTCCTGGTTGATATTGTCATTGGGACGGTTGGCGGTGACAATGCGCGCATCGGCATAGTAGCCGGGCAAGACGGTTGTGACGAGCCATTGACCGGAGATGCAGGGGCCGAGAACATAGTTGCCGGCCGCGTCGGCGTATGCCATGACATAGGTGACGCCATCCGGAGGCGGAATGGCGATGGTACCTCCGCCATCCGCGGCCAGCATCTCGGCCCCGTTGAAGATAGCGACGACGAGGGTCCTTGGAACCGAAGCGTCAGTCCCGGTGGTCTGGCGCTGCACCTTACCCTTGATGGCGACACCCTCGATGGGATTGATGTCGCCGAGGGGGAGGGCGGTGTCGCCCGGGTTAATCTGTACCACCGTGTGGAAACCGGTGTGGTAATTGTTGTGTATGACGGATATGAGGTGGCTACCTGTGGGCAGTCCGCGGAGGTTGAGGTCGCCGCTGGTATTCGGACGCTCACCCAGACAGTAGCCGTCAAGGAAAGCCTGGTATTCCCACGGGTCCTCTTCAAATTCATCGAGGAGTCGGTCAATGTTGCCGACGACAGCCCCGGCGGCGAATAGCTGGAGGGCCAGCCCCAGTAGCGCCCCGCCACAGCCGGTAAGCAGTACGATGAAGATGATACCCGTCAGGCCACGGCCAAGTCTGGTCTTTGCTGGTGCTCGTGTCATATGTCATTCAGCTCCTGGATGGTTTGTCTGATGCAGATGCGCGCCGGCAACGGTGCTGGATTACTACGTGCCAGTCTCCGTATGCCGTAGTGTATTAGACAGCATACCCCCTGCGCAAGTCGCGGTCAATTCTGTGCCGGCGGCCGCGGGGATACTGGCAGCTTCAGCCAGTCGTCGAGGAAATCCATCACGGTGGTGCCCGGGTAGTCCGTGTGTTCGTCCGATATTTGGGCAGTGAGCTTGATCTTTTCATCCATGAGGTTGTAGCCCTCGGTGATACGACGGGCGGCGTCAGTTGCAGGTTCCATCGGGAAATCCGGCTCGTGACGCTGGTAGAGGCAAAGCGGCCGGGGCGAGAGCAGACATGCAAGGTCCTCGAAATCAGCGTAGGCAAGCAGACCGGCAGGGACCGTGCCTGCAAAGAGCTTTTGGATAGCGGCGCGCCGGTGTCGGTCAGCTATCAGAGGCAGCGCACGGTAGCGGCCAAGGTAGCCGCAGAGAGCGATGGCGTAGAATCCTGAGTGGAGTATGGCAGCATAAAGCGCAGCGGGAACTCCCCTGGCGATGCCGATGATGCCAATGCGGCGGCTCTGTACATCGGGCCTTTGAGCAAGCATGTCGCATGCGGCGATGAGGTCTGCGGCGTCGGCGGCGACTTCAGGCTTCCCGGCCCATTCGGAGATGTCGGAGGCGTAGTCTTCGCGGGGCCTCTCGCCGAAGCCACGGCGATCGAGGCAGCAGACGACGTATCCCGCTGCGGCTAGCCGGGCACCAGCGGCAGCCTCCGGATTGCCCTCGGCAAGTAGGCCGACCATCGCCTCCTTCGAGCTGTCGGCGTCATGACTCAACACGACAGCAGGCAGTGGCGTCTCGTTGTCGTGCGGTACGCAGAGATAAGCCGGCACGAGAATGCCGTCATCTGCGGGGAAGGCGACCTTCTGGATGCTGAAGTTGTGGGCATCCTGCCGGCCGAGGAGTTGGACCTCGATGGGCCGGCGCGTGTCCTGAAGGCCGAGCAGATCGGCGAGCTTTTCGCGTAGGAGTATCTGCCATTGGTGGGGATCGTCGCGCCAGTGTGCCAGCAGCGAGAACTCACCGACATGCTGTGTGGCCCACTGTCGCCACCATTCGTGTTCTGCGTAGGTCGGCCAAATGTCGAGCTTGTAGTCCATGTGCATCGGCTCCGAGGTGTTCGCAGCAGAACGGCAAGATAAGGTTTCGCCATTGAGGGGTCGTAACCCTTCTGGCGGAGAAGATGTCCAAGCGGGGGGACGCCCAATTTGCGCACCGGAGTGTGTCTGTGCAAACTCCACGCGACTGGGTACATATTATGTGGCATTACATGCGGCCACGGCATTGCCCGGTGGGGAGGTGAAGAGGGGACTCATCTGGAATCATACCGTGCTGAAGGCGAATGCTGAAGGTGAGAGGACGGTTGGGAATGCAGAAACTGGGAATCCTGACGATATTGATGCTTGTTGCGACAGTGAGTATCAGCGCGATGTCATATGGAACTACGGTGCAGGCGATCTGCAACGTGTCGGCGCAACTGGTAGTGCCTGCGACCGGTCAGGACATGCCGTTGAAAGTGTTCATCAGGGCCGGGACGAGGCCATGGCAGCCGGCAGAGTATCAACTGGATGGCGAGCGGATCGTGTTCCACCTCAAGCCCGGAGAGCTGGGCGGGTCGGAGATCATGCTGCTGATCAATCCACCGCCGGGCCTGAATATTGATGACGACAATCCGCCGGCGCTCACCGGGCTGAAGGTTGATGGCAAGCCTCTGAAGGCGGAGGCACACGTGCATCTGGGGGCTTCGAACAAGGCTCCGGGGACTATTCTGATTGGTGTGGCGGATGAGGACAATGCCCTGGACCTGACGTCAGTCAGGGCACATTTCGACGGGACCCGCATGGCGGAGGGGGCGGTGACCGTCGACTCCAGCGACCCGAGGAAAGCGACGATCAAGCTGGACATGGGGAATATCGAGTACGGTAGTCACAAGGCAGTCATCAGCATGGCCGACGCCTCGCCGCAGGCGAATGAGGTGAAGGTGGTGGTGGCGTTTGACCATGTTGATATGACGAATGTACTGCTGAAATCGGTGGCTGATATCAAGATGAGAACCGACAGCGCGTTCGCGGGCTATGAAATGCTCGATGCGCTCAATGACGGGATCAAGAGAGTGCCCGGTGCGCACTGCCGGAATGATGTTTCGTGGGCCTCGGCGGAAGTGCCCGGCGAGCACTGGCTCGAAGTGACACTGCCGCAGCCGAAGAAGCTGAAGGAAGTGACGATTTATTGGGCGTCCTACGGCGGGTCAGACCACACCAGCCAGAAGCTGGCGGTGCAAGTGCCGGCTGAAAGTGGATGGCGGACAATAGCCCAGTCACCGGAAGATGGGCATCCGCCGCATGAGTCCACGACGCTGCGGTTTGCGCCGCTCGAGGTGAGCAAGTTCCGGGTGCTACAGGCCAACCACGGCGGCCCAACTAGCCGCCCGGATATCATGTGGGTGGTCGAAATAGAGGCACGCTGAGTAATGCGCAAGCCTGGGAGGCAAGACGAGTGCAGAGACTGAAGCGATGGATTGGCGGCCGGCTGGTGGGAGTGATGGTCATAGCCGCTATGCTGTCAGGGGGGTACAGTACGGCGACTCTGGGAGCAGACCAACCGCTGCGGATTTACCGGATGACTGCTGGCGGTGCCTGGATACCTGTAGAGGTGGAGCAGGAAGGCAATGCGGTGATACTGCGCGTCGGGGGGGACAAGCCGGGAGAGAGAAGGGCACAATTCCTTTTTAATCCGCCCGCCGGAATAGATGTCAATGACAGCAGAGCCCCGATGCTGCTGGGGGTGAAGGTTGACGGGAAGGCGCTGCCGGCAGTAGCGGCACAGCAACTGGAGACTTCACCGGAAGCGCCGAGGACTATCACGTTTGGCGTGGCCGACGGGGAGAATCCGCTGGACTTGCGGTCTCTGTGTGTGAGGCTGGATGGCGCGCGGGTACAAGACGATAAGCTGCATATTGAGGCAGTCAGCGACCGGCAGGTGCGAGTAGATGTGGCGACCGGGGAGGTCGGATACGGCAAGCATACGGTGGAGCTGTGTGCATCCGACCTCGCACCGGCGCCCAATCTTCTGGTGGTTTCGGTGAGCTTCGACGTCTTCCGTTTCGTCGAGTTCGACCCGGACAAGAAGGGCACGAACCTGGCGGCGGCGACGGAGACGAAGATGGTGGCGGACAGCGCTTTTCCGGGCTGGGAATCGCTGGACGCCCTCAATGACGGTGTCCGCTACATCGTCGGACCGGGCACGCTGAATGACGTTTCCTGGGCGTCGGCGGAGGTGCCTACACCACACTGGGTGGAAATCACCTTCCCGCGTCCGGCGACTATCCGTGAGGTCGCCATCTACTGGGCGACGTTCAGGGAGGTCTGTCACCGGGCGCGGCAGGTGGCAGTCCAGATAGAGAAGAGC
>CAZCJS010000150.1:0-10232 GCA_964498775.1 uncultured Armatimonadia bacterium | reverse complement strand
GTCCCGTCGAAGCGATAAGTTGGAGTGAGTAGTTAGCACGGCAGTTGCTTGCCTGGAGCGCCGCAGGAATAAACGGCCCCCGCCTGACGGGGGTCGTCGGCGCGAGTCGCTGCTGGACTTTGACTGCAACGCCCCCGCCGTTACCGTACTGTAGGGCGCCGTGGTGGTGGCGCGTCCGCTTTCCCCTGTGCACAGCTCGGCGACCGTCGTGAACTCCCAGTTGACGGTCGGTCGCCAGATCCCTTGCACCCTTCCTCAACTCCGCCGCCAGGCAACCGGATCGCACGGAACTTATGATACCGGAGGCTAGAGGGCGTGGCGGTCCTTTATCTCCAGATAGCGGTTGACGATGGAGACGGAGAGGTCGTCAGCAGCCACGTCAAGGACCAGTACGCCGCTACCGCTCACTGCCGAGAGGGCAGCTTTCCGCTCGTCGGCGGCGCGGATGGCGACGGCTTTCTCATAGCTCTCAAAAACGTCGGCCGGATACTGGCCGGCGGCGGTCTGCAACTCCGGGTCCTGCACGGCAACCAGCAGTGGCAGATGTCGGGGGTATAGCGAGGCCATCCCGGATAGGAGCCGCGACGAGGCATCGCGGTCAATGAGGTCGGTGAAGCAGATGACGAGAGAGCGCTTCCGCGAGCGGCTGAAGAGCGTGCTGAAGGCAAGCAGGTAGTCGGGCTCATTGAGGCGCGGCTGCACCCCATAGAGCGCATCGGCGAGGCGTTGAACCTGGGCTTTCCCCTTGCCGGGTGCGACGAACTGCTCGACGCCGGCGGCAAAGACCAACAGGCCGACGCGGTCATCACGGTAGACTGCTACGTGTGCCAGCATCAGCGCGGCGTTGATGGCATAGTCAAGTTTAGACATCAGGCCGGCAGTGCCTGCCATCAGTCGCCCTGCATCCAGCATGATCATGAGACTCTGGCTACGCTCCGCCTGGAACTGCCGAGTAATCGGCTTGCGCCGCCGGGCGGTGGCTTTCCAGTCAATGTGGCGGTACTCATCGTCGGCGACGTAGTCGCGCAGGCTTTCGAACTCCGTGCCCATAGCCGGTCGGCGCAAGGGCCGGAAGCCGACCTGCGTGAGTCGCCCTGCTCTGGCAAGCTGCTCGTAGCGCTGCAACTCCACCAGATTTGGATACACTGCCACGTCCTGTGCCGCCGCTATCGTCCGCTGCCAGTATGTCAATCCGAGCAATGTCACCACGCGGAAATGGAGATTGCCAAAGTGGAAATCCCCGCGCGAGGTCGGCTGTGTCTCGTACTCGATAAGTTGTGTTGCCCGTGGTGGGATAACTGTGCGCTGCTCTCGGTCCGGTGTGCGGAACTGTGCCGGTGGATCGTCTTTGATGCGCATGCGCAGCCGCAGCCGGCTGAGGTTTCTCACGCGTATGGTGACCGTGTGGCGGGCGCCCACTGAGAGAGTGTCGTCAGTCTCGCGTGATGCGTCGAAGGGTGAAAGGCGGCGCGAGATGAGATGATCGGCCACCATGAGCAGGAGAATTCCGGCGGCGGTGAGATAAGCGACCGGAATCAGATGCGGCCGCGTCATCCCGAAGGCCATGACAACGGCGGGCAACATCAGCACTGCCAGTCCGAGCGGCGTAATCAGTGCGGAGTTCCTCCTTCAGCGCGGTACGGGCACGGTGGCGAGTATCTCGCCTACAACATCGGCGGCGGTAAGCCCCTCTATTTCCGCCTCGGGTCGCAGGAGCAGGCGGTGGCGCAGGGCTGCCGGTGCAATATCCTTGAGGTCATCGGGTGTCATGAAGCTGCGGCCGCGCATGGCCGCGACTACCTTCGCCGCTTTGAGCAATTGCGCCGAGGCGCGAGGGCTACAGCCGAGCACCAGCGAGGGATGCTCGCGGGTCGAGCGGGTGATGGCAGCCAGGTACTGCATCATCTCCTCAGTCACCTCGACGCGGAGCACCTCCTGCCGACACGCCGCGAGCTGCTCATCAGTGACTACACACTGGAGACCGGCCGCCCCCAGGTCGGAATCGTCGAAGCCCTCGTGGTGCTGTCGGAGTATCTGCAACTCGTCTTCTTCCGACGGGTAGTCTATGACGACCTTGAGTGTGAAGCGGTCGAGCTGCGCCTCGGGTAGCGGATATGTGCCTTCGTACTCGATCGGGTTCTGGGTCGCAAAGAGGGTGAAGTCAGCCGGGAGGGCATGAGTGGTACCTTCGATGGTGACCTGGCGCTCCTGCATGGCCTCGAGGAGGGCGGATTGGGTCTTGGCGGGGGCGCGATTGATCTCATCAGCTAGCAACAGGTCGGTGAAGATCGGGCCCCGGCGCAGGTTGAATGTCGAACTCTCCATGTCGAATACATAGGTGCCCACGATGTCTGCGGGCATCAGGTCGGGGGTGAGCTGGACACGGCGGAACTCCCTGCCGAGGCACAGCGCCAGCCCCTTGACGAGCATTGTCTTGGCCGTTCCCGGAACCCCCTCAATGAGTGCGTGGCCTCGGGCGATGACGGCGACGATCATCTGCTCGATGACCGGCCGCTGCCCGGCGACGACGCGGCGTAGCATCTCTTCAATCTGTCGGGCGAGTTGTCTGGTGGCCCCGCTGTCCTGTTCCACTGTTGAATGGCTCCTTATTGGTTGGTCTCGTCGAAGTATGGGCGACGGTATGCACCTTGCGTTCGATAGCTGCGGCGGCCTGGCTGAGGCGGACGAATTCAGCGCGCGTCAGACTCCGGCCCGACTGCACTGCAAGGTCAAGTTCGTTGAGAATGGCGCTGATGCGGGCCGCGTCCAGAGATGAATGTCTCTCGGCGCAGCGCCGCGCAAGACGCTCATTTTCATGGGGCGCACTGACCGGTTGGAGGGATGTGCGGCCGCATTGAGCAAGTGTCTTCTTCAGCGCCGTCGTGATCGTCTCCAACGCGAAGGCCGAAGCGTTGGCCTGCATGAATAGCTGTGCGAGTGCCTGGAGAGATTCCCGGGTACAGCGTCGCACATCAGTGCGCAGCGGCACCGGGGCTCCAAAGCGCACCATCTTGCCTGCGAAGAACAGCCCGATAGCGGCCAAACCGAGTAGCAGCACTCGCCAGGGCTCTGAGGCGAGAGCCTCCTGCCCCTCGATGGAAACCAGCGAGGTGCCGTGGTGGTACTCGTCAAAGCAGATCGTAGCTGCGCCGCGCACATGTGCGAAGTTCGTCGCCAGCACGGCGTTGTCGGCCTGGGCTATCCAGTGGTTGCCCAGCATATCGGCCTCCGCCAATACGAGGACCCGGCCCTCACCGTGTGAGACCTCCATCACGACGCCTGCGTTGTCCATCGAGACGAGCGTCCGCACCTGGCGCGGCTGTACCACGGGCTGGAGATAGCGCTTGACATGCTCTGAGCGGGCGGCCTCCGGATAGGCCTTGGCGAGTGCGTTTGCATCAGCCAACTCAAGCCGCAGATGGGATGGGACATAGACCTCTGTCACCTCAGCCAGCAGTGCGGCCTTCACCGTCGTCTGCGCTGTCCCTGCTAAATCGGCCTCGCGTCGCACCCGTAGTCCCATTGGGCCAAGTAGCTGCTGCACCGGAGGAAGTATTTCCGGCACCGGAATGCCACATCCGGTGGGACCACAGCTCTGTGAAGCCTCGGAGGCCTGCTGACGGCTGGGTGCAATGAGCAACATGCCGCCGGTCTCAACCCACTTGAGCAGGTGTGTGACCTCGCCACTGGTGAAGTGGCGCGATGGAGAGAGTATCACGAGTGTCCTGTGCTGCGGGCCGAGACGGGTCAAACGCTGCCGAAAGCTGTGGACATCCAGTCCCTGGCGCGTCAGGAGTTCGCCCAGACCCCTCGTGCCCCACCGGTTGTAGGAGTCAATGGCGTGATTCGTGCGCAGGTCGGTATGCCGTGCTCCACGCTGTGTGACATACGCCAGAGCACCTATCGCGAGCAGCAGCAGGAGGAGGACGGCGCCCATCTTCAGGTTGGACATTGCTCGCGTCATGACGCACTTCCTATCGGCGTAGCTCGGGCAAGTGAGTTCACGACTGCGTCGGCGACCTGTTGCGCGTGGGCGAAGTCGTCGGCTGTGGCTGGACGGCTGGAGTAGCTTATCGCATCTACGGTATCGGTGAGGGGCCGAAGGTCGGCGGCAAGCGTGGCGTGAGCGTGGATTTGGTCGAGTAGCTGACGATTTGTATCAGCGGCACTGAAGACCACCCAGCCGCGCTCGTCAAGGTTGATTAGTATCGCCAGGTAGAGATAAACTACCGCCTGCGCGAAGTCCCCGCTCTCTGCCGCCTGCTGAGCCAGGGCGCGCATCTCAGATGATGATCGCTGCGCCGGAAGCGGCATCGTCATGACTGGACGGTGTGCGCGACTGCCGCCGAAAGCACGAGCCGCGGCCAGGTACATGTGCAGGACGATACCGATCATGATCGCCACCAGCAGTACCACGATAGTCCAGTACATCATCGGGTAAGCTTCGTATAGTCTGTCGCGCACGGCGAAGAGTTCTGCGACGGCCTTGGCGATCCCCCGCAGTATCGCAGCAACCGGACTCCACGGCTTCAGCGGTGGTGCTGCGGCGTCGCGGTACTTGTCCTGCGCGAGTATGTCGGCGAGTTGGCGCTTGATCTGCTCTTTGGAGGGCCACCTGGCAGGGGCTGATTGCTCTGCAGCCACAGTCATCGCCAGTTGCCATGAAGCAGACATCAGATAGAGCGTGGCCACGATTACCACGCCGAGGCGTGTCCGCCTTAGCAGGGAGTTACTGCCGGCTGGTTGCGCATGTGTTGTCGTGGCGTGTGTTGGGTTGGGTGGCAACGATGTCTCACCGCTTTGCTTCCCCTCTTTGGAGCGGAGAGGGGGGAAGGGAACGAGAGAGGCGATGGAATTCGCCTCTTTGCAGAGATGAGTGCTGCGAGTTAGTAGTACTCTCCGAAGTTGCTCTCGAAGCGTGAGCCGCTACCATAGCCGAAGACACGCTCGTTGGAGGGGAATGCCTTGATGCCGAGATTAACACGGAATTCGCTGAGTTCCTTGTTGTATGAAAGTGATGCCATCATGCAGTGCAGATCGCGCAAAAGATGGAACTCGAGCTGATCCAGCTGGTGGGTGTAGCCGCTGTATCCGGCAAGCATGTCGAGGTGCCAGAAGCGATTGATGCGCCAGTTGATCTCGCCCGTCGCGCGTGTCAACTTGCTGCGGTCCAGATCATAGTAGGAGGTGATGGCGGAGTACCAATCCGAGGTTGCCCGCAGCCATCGGACCGTGATCGGTCGCCATTCGCTGCGCTCGAGGCTGTATCCGGTTTGCAGCTCGAGGCGGCTGCTGGGTGCGAGCATGAACTGGCTGCGTATCGAAAGATCGCGCCAGTAGTCGCTGATGAAGTCGAAGCCAGTCGAGATGTCAATGCGCCTCTTGTCCTCCACGGCATGTACTGCCTGGAAGCTCACCGACTGGCTCCTTCCCGAGTATCCGAGGCGTAAAGGGGAGTATCCGTGCGGACTACCGTAGTATCCCGATAGGCGGTAGTCCCATGAGTTGCCGATCTGGCCAGCCAGTTGGCTGCGGAAATTCGCATACCACTGGGCCGAACCTTCGGAGGAGAACTGCTGGCGGAACTGGAGGCTGTTATGGAGTGACATGTGAGCGCCTATGTCTTTGCTGTGTCCGGGGAGGGAGAGGTCCAGAGCGGCGCGTGAGAGACTGATGTTGTCCGGCTGCTGCTGGAACCTGCCGAGATTGAGCTGGGCCCGAACTCGTGCCCTGCCGAGGAGTCGCCAATCGTCAAGCCGCGAGGAGTCGGTGCTCATCATCAGCTCCGGCAACTGATCCAGCGAGTAGAAGTTATCATCGCCAGTGTATGCGGAGCCGTCCAGATCGTGGCGCTTCTTGGCTATTGCTTCCCAATCGTAGCTGCGCTCTCGGCCCCGGAAGCGCAACTCCGAGTTGAGCTCTTCATCTGCCGCCTCGTCAGCGCGGTAGGCGTTGCGCTGCATAACACTGCGGACTTCCCAGCTATAGTCCTTTGAGGGCTGATACCGCTGGTTGACGTTCACGGTCATCCGCCGATTTGTGCTGTAATCGCTCTCCATCAGCGAATGCTGGATGCCCAACAATGTGTTGCCTTTGGTCGAGCGGTTGCGAAATGTGAGGTTATTGGACAGGGATGTCGAGCCGTAGCCGTAGCCGGTGTAACGCTGAATGTTGCTGCTGAGGTCGGCGGAGAAACCGTCCGAGAACTGGTGGGCATCGCTGAGTCGGCCTGAGAAACTGCCTTGGCTCGGTTCGGCGAAGAGTATCAAGCTCCCGTAGTTGGTTCCGAAGTCGAAGTCATGGTCCACACCTAAGCCGATGCCCCGCTTCTGTGTCGTGTGCAGGCGCAGGACGCCGGAGTTGGCCTCATTGAGCAGATAGAGGTAGGCGAACTTGAGGAAGTAACCTTCGACCTCGTTCTCGCCGAATTCCGGTATGAAGCGGTTGCTGTGCTTGCGCATAGAGAGGCGCAGGTCCCAGGGGTAGCGGAACAGCCTCCTGCCGTAGAGGTACAGCGTCGGCTTGTGGAACCTGACGCTTACATCGGGCAAGACCTTTATGCGATCGGTTTTCAGACACCAGTGCGGCTTGTCTTCGCGGTCGCACGAACTGCCCCTGCCGTGGCGCAGCGTGATGACATCGGGCTGCCCATGCACCGTCCGTCCGTCGAGGTACAGTGGCTCGACGACACCCTGGTCGAAGAATGACGGCTCCACCCGTGTGCGAGTGTTGAATGCGTGCCAGTACTCAGTGTCGAGGTTGAGTTCGAAGCGCTCTGCGGTAGTGAACATGTCGGGGTCCTGGACGCGGACGTCTCCGCGCAGGTTTATCCAGACGCGCTCGCTATCAATCTCCAGAATGTCGGCGGTGCCCTGATATTTCTGGTAGCCGAAGCCGGCATTTCCTGATGCCTGAGTACCGCCGTCGGAGGTGTAGTAGAGGTCATCAGCACGCAGTGAAATGAGTTCGCTATCCGAAGAGGGCTCGGGGAGCTCGCCAACCGGCTGTGGAGGCGTGACGGCTTCAGGCTTGGTTTCCACGGGCGGCGTAGGGGGTGGCTTCTCCTGCGGCATCTCAGGGCTTGTCGTCACAGGCTTGTCCGGAGGCGTCTGCTCCGTCGGCTGGTCAGGGGCGATGACTCTGGGCAGCGGCTCGAGCGGCTTCATCGCCTCGGTGAAGGCGTCGGATTGCTGGTCGGCGAATGCCACACAGGCGCAAACGCACAAGCAACATGCCAGTGCCGCGAGCTTGAGCCGCCGGACTGCAGATGCGCCAAGTCCGGACAGATGAGCGCGGCCCGCATTGATTTCTGCTGTCACTTTTGCCGCCATATCAATACCAGCGCAACTAACCCGATGAACAGATTGAGGCCATAGACACCGAACGTCGGCAATGTTCCTGCATCTACCAACATGCGCAGCCACAGCATCAGCACATAATAGACGAACACTATGAGCAGGGTGGCCAGCAGGCCGACCAGATTCTGCCTGTGACCGAAGGCGCCGACAATCGGCCCCGCGATGAGCGCAAAGAAGAAACATGAGGTGGCGAACGCCACCCGCCAATGAAGCTGGATAATGTACTGACGCGCCCCGCTTATGTCTTGTTCCTTCCGCTGTGCCGCCTCAGTGAGCAAGGTCCGGAAGCTCATCGCCTCGAGCTTGTAGGAGGCACCGGAGATGGCGGTGCCGACACTGGCTAGAGGAATGCCCAAGCCGGAGATGTTGCCCCACGTCAGATCATCCTTGGGGGTGAGGTGATAGAACGCGCCGTAGTCTATGAAAATCGTGTCATTGCTGAAGCGTGCCGAAGCGGCCGAATAAAGCAGCGGAAAGCCGTCGGGCATATCATAGAAGATGCGGGCATTGGTCAACGCAGTACCGTCCGCGTAGCTGTCATCAACCAGGAACGTGACTCCGTGGCCGGGCTTGATGAACTCGCCGGGGCGCACTAGCAGGGCTCGGCGACTGAACGCTATGTTCCTTATCAGCATGTCGGCCTGCCCCTCCGCCCAGGGAGCGACACTGTCATATAGCAACAGTGATATCAACATGGCGACGACGCCGACAAATAGTCCGGGCAAGAGCAGACGGCGTCGGCTCATGCCGGCGACACGCAATGCCATTAGCTCCGTATCACTGGCCAACCGGTTGATGCCCAGGCCGACTGCCAGCAGTGTAGATACCGGCAATGCCATTGCTGCTGCCATCGGGACCTGGTAGGACACATACTGCAACACGGAGGCGAAGGAGACGCGGTGGTCAACCATGACCTCGACAGCCTGGAAGAGCATGTGGCCGGTGAGCATGACGACGAAAGCCGCCAGGCCGCCGACGAATGGCCACAGCATCTCCTTGAGCAGATAGCGGTCTGCGATCTTCATAGTCGTGGGTTATCTTGCTGTGGGAAAAAGTGACTTGCGCCCCTTGGTGCCTGTAGCATTCTCTGTGCCTCGGTGCAGCACCTGCAAGTCGGTGCGCCATGCCGGGCGCACCATGAAAAAGACCACCTGCACTCAGGTGGTCTCAACTGCTCTTGTGCGACTGCGATGCCGCCGTCAGCGCTTTGTCATCCGCTTACGAAGTCCTATCGCCGAGAGGCCCAGGACGAGCATCACCAGCGTGGTCGGCTCCGGCGTATCAGTCTCATGCTCACCGTCGTCGGGAGCCATGTCATCGGCCGGCAAATCGGCGTTGTCATACGCCCAGCCCCAGTCAATCTTCGCCAGGGGCCCGCCCTTGACGTCTTCGATGGCTGCCTTCGGGAACTTGACCTCGAAGAAGTCGTAGTCGCTGGCACCGCCCGTATGCTGGCCGCAAGCGACTTCGTAGGTGTAGCCTGTCAGGCTCTGGATATCCCATCTATTCTGCGCTTCGTTCCACTTGTAGTAGCGGAAGGTGTCGTCAATGGGCTCCCATTTGAGATAGACGTCTATTCCGGGAATGCTGTACGAAGTATTCCCTGTCGAGTTGTCCGTATCGAAGTCAATGAGTACATAGAGGACTTCGTTGACGTACCAACTGTTGGGGGAGTTCTCGATGCTGTCGTAGGTATTGACGCCCCAGTAGAGATAGTCGTCGTCGTAGTGGTAGTAGACCTCGTTGATATCCCAGTAGTCGGGGATATTAGCGAGGCCCTCCCCGGTTTCGTTGGGATCAGTGAAGGCGAGTTGTTCGGCTCCCCACTCGTCATCGTTGCCGTCAATGTTCACATTGATGCCAGCATAGGCAGACACCCATGTTCCCATCAGCAAGATGACGATAACCAGCCGACGCGCCCCAAGCTGTGTTACCTTGCAGTTCATCTCAGAACTTCGCTTCTCTTGATAGTAGTTGAGACATCTTACATGTATTGGCGAGCGTATGTCAACATATATGGGCCCAGCTAAGATACCGATTTGGTAACAGCTTTGCCAACAGGCCGCATTGGCGTGCCACGTACATTCCCAGCAATGGCTCAATCAGCGGCTCAAGCGCAATTAGCAGTGTGCTGATGGAGGGTTCGCTGTCTTCGAGGCTGTGTCCTACCAGGATGGGAAACTTTTTTGCCGCACTCGTATGAGTCTGAGAGCAACGGCGGCCGGGCGCATGAGGACTTCAGTCGAGGTACTGAAACGCTCGTCAGGATGCTCAAAAATGCGGAAAGAGGGCACCTGGGGGGTGAGGGCCCTCTTTCCATTCCGCAGTCATTGGGCTGACTGCCGGTACCGGCGTAGCAAGCTACTTGTTCGCGTATGTCAGCCGCTTGCGCACGCCGACAGCGATACGTCCGATTGTGATCATAGCTAAAGTGCCCGGCTCGGGGTGTAAGCTTATTGCGTGTTGGCTTCGGGTGCTGCATCAACTGCCGATATGATGGCACTTACGCGCAATCTTTTCCGGAATGTACATGCAGACTGCGATTTTCCCTGTCTTGCTCCAGATAAGTTTAGCTGGCGAGCGAACTGATGTCAAGGTGTCATTCCAGGGTTGTATTAGGTCTGCGCCGCTGTTGCGGCACTGCATTAGATGTGAGTGCCGCTGATGATATCGCGAGGGGAGGCACGCGTTTCAGCGATGATATCGGGCCAACGGAGCCGCTAGCTATTGACCATTGTCACACAATGTGCTAAACTTGGCGCAATTCGAGGAGATACCAGACATGTATCAGCTACGCAGAGAGTCCAATATAGATTGTGCAGTGCTGCGCGCCAGGCGCGGGTAGCACAATCTGCGTAGTGACCAGCAAGGCAT
>CAZCJS010000149.1:0-10285 GCA_964498775.1 uncultured Armatimonadia bacterium | reverse complement strand
CTGACCACGGTCATCCGCACGGGGATCATGGGCTGATCATGAAGACGCCGGCCAACATGTACAACGAACTGCTGCGGATACCGCTTATGATCCGCTTGCCCGATGCAGAGCACGCAGGCACGAGAATTGCTCCACTGGTGGAGACTGATGACCTGCTGCCGACGAGTCTCGACCTGCTCGGCCTGCGTCATGAGGCGGTGTGCATGACGGGCAAATCGGCTTGGCCGTTGGTGACAGGAGAAGCCGAGAAGCTCCGTGACGTGGTGATCACCGGCTACCACGGATCGCCGTACCGCTGCGTACGCGATGAGCAGTGGTCGCTGGTGGTCAATCCCGAGGGGAAGCACGAACTGTATGACCTGGTCAACGATCCTGCGGAGAGCAATAACCTCTTCCAGCAGGAGCACGCCGTCGCGCAGTCACTGATGCAGCGGCTCGGCTATTTCAGCTACACGAAGCTACCCGAGGGGCAGTTCGACAACATCCAGGAGACCTATGAATGGGCGCACACGTCCATCACGTAGATGGGCGTTGCCAATAGCCAAATGCACGGCTTCTGCTCATCGAGAGGCAACCAAAATCCATGTTTCGGGAGACTGCAAGAATGAGACATAACACGTTGTTGATAGGTTTGCTGGTGGCACTGATGTTAGTGGTATGGACGGTAGCATTGACGGGCTGTAAGCCGAAGGCAGCTCCGCAGGACGATGCAGCTTTGTCGGATACACCGCCGGTGGAACCGTCCGGCGAAGCACCCGCTGCTGATGTAGGCGACCCGACAGTGACTGAATTCGCCTGGACCGATACCCCCTCGCTTGCGTCAATCCCCGCCGGCGCGATTACCGGTGTAATCAACGGTCAGCCGTTCGAGGCCAAGACGGTACGAGTGAACAAGGCCGACAGTGGGCTCACGTTGGAGCTTTCGGACACCGCCGTTGACGAGCCGACTGACATCATCATCAAGGATACAGGCGTCAACCTGAGGTTCCCGATCGCCGAGGGTACCACTGGCGAACTGTTGAAGAGCTTTGACGATGAGGTGGACTTCGAGATGACCCATGCGTACTACTGGTATCCGCAGGGCGGCGACAAGGGGCCAATGAGCGTCAATGCGACATGGGCCTGCGCCCTGCAGATCAGCGACTGGAAGCTGGAGGCGGATGCGGACGACGAGGCGATTCTCGGCAGCGTCAAGGGCAAGGTCGCCATCACGTTTGATGACGAGGAGAAGAGCTGGGTCGCCGGCTCGTTTGACTGTATCTACTATAAGTGGTAGGTAGGCAGCTGGACAGGGCCCGGCTAACTAATGGAGTTTGCCTGCGGCAAACTCCAGCGGGCAACCGGGGCGTGAGATGCAGAAGGGGACAGTTGGATGCCGAAACCTAATGTCGTGCTGATACTCGTGGATGACATGGGATATGGAGATTTTTCGGCTTTCAACGGTGGCCTGTCGGACACGCCGGTGCTGGATGGGCTGATTGAGGAGAGCGTGTGCCTAACCCAGCACTACGCCGGGTCATGTGTCTGTGCGCCGTCACGGGCGGCGCTGATGAGCGGGCGCTACCCGCATCGCACGGGCGCGATAGATACGCTTGATGCCAGAGGGCTGGACCGCCTCGCCCTGCGGGAAATGACGATGGGCGATACGTTCCAGGCCGCCGGGTACGCGACCGGCCTGGTCGGGAAATGGCACCTGGGCGCGGCCGATCCGCGCTACCATCCGAATGCACGCGGGTTTGCGGAATTCGCCGGCTTCCGCGGCGGGTGGTGGGATTACTATGACTGGACGCTGGACTGCAACGGCAGCTTCCGCGAGGCCGACGGCCGCTACCTCACGGATGTCTTCACGGATGAGGCAACCGGCTTCATCGCCCGTCATAGTGATGAACCGTTCTTCCTCCACCTCACGTACAACGCCCCGCATGGCCCGTTTGAGGCTCCGCAGGAGGAGATAGATTTGTTCGCCGACCGGCCGGGCCTCAATACCGGCGTCAGGACCCTCTACGGGATGATACACCGCATGGACAGCGGCGTCGGGCAGGTGCTTGATGAGCTCGAGCGACAGGGCGTTGCGGACAACACGATAGTCCTGTTTACCAGCGATAACGGGCCGCAGTTCGGCGGCGAAGGTGACATGCGCACGCACCGGTTCAACTGCGGGTTCAATGGCGCGAAGGGCTCTGTGTACGAGGGTGGGATTCGCTTGCCGATGATCGTGCGCTGGCCGGATGGGCTTGAGGGCGGCCGGCAGGTGGATGAGATGGTACACTTCACCGACTGGCTGCCGACGCTGGCTGCGGCGAGTGAGGTCGAGATGCCCGATGGCGAGCCGCTTGATGGCTGGAATGTCTGGCCCGCCCTGCAGGGGGAGCCGGGCAAGGTCAATACGCGGCGCTTCTGGCAGTGGAACCGCTATACTCCGGTGGTTGAATCGAATGCGGCGATGCGCGACGGGAAATGGAAGTTGGTTCGCCCCCAGATAGGCGCAGCGCACTACCTTTCGCCTGAGGAATACGCCCTCGACCGCGCAACCAAGCGCGACCCGGAAAGCCGCACTGACATTTGTCGTGATCCGGAGCCGGTCCGCGAGATTCCTGAGCCGCCCGTTCCGGAACTGTACAATATCGCCGATGACCCGGAAGAGCAATACGACCTCGCCGGTGAGCAACCCGAACGCGCCGCGAAGATGTTGGCCGAACTTGAAATCTGGTTCGAGGAAGTCGAAGCGGAACGGGCGACCATTGATGACGAGTGGTGAACCGGCCCGGAAGATAAACCTTGCAATTTATCGCCAGTTATAGTACCAATATAGTGGTTCTGAGACCAGTAGTCCAGGGCCATTGAACAAGTCAGTTAGTAAAGGCGTCATGAATCGCAGTGCGCAATTGAGTGCCCGGCTTCACTCGAGGCAGATGGGTAGTTGTTATATCGGTAATCTGACGATGTCAGCGCATGTCCAGGGGTGAGCGCGCTCTGGATTTGCTACCTCAACGGCTCACAGTCGGTGTGTTACCCTCAGGTTGCTCCTTCCGCTGGCACTCATGCACACGACAAGTCACCAAGGCGACAAGACTAACTAAACAGTATTCGTAAAGGATGATGCATGTATGTCAGATTCACGAGTATTCGTTACCCGGTCCATACCGGAAGCGGGGCTGGAACTGATCAGGGAGGTGGCCGACACCACAGTCTGGCCGGAGCAGTTGCCGCCGGACAAGTCCGTCATCATTGATGAAATCAGGGATTGCGAGGGCCTGCTTTGCCTGCTGACTGATGCCATTGATGCGGAGGTGATGGACGCAGCGCCCAAGCTGAAGGTCATCAGCAACTATGCCGTCGGTTTCAACAACATTGACATCGCGGCGGCCACGGAGCGCGGTATTCCGGTAGGCAATACCCCGGGCGTACTAACCGACACCACGGCGGACCTGACCTGGGCGCTGCTGATGACAGTAGCGCGCAGAATCGCCGAGGCGGACCGCTACGTGCGTGCGCGGCTGTGGAAGACCTGGGAGCCGCAGTTGCTGTTGGGCACTGATGTGGCCAATGCGACCCTGGGTATCGTCGGCTGTGGACGCATTGGCGCTGCCGTGGCGAAGCGGGCCGTCGGCTTCGACATGCGCATCGTTTACTATGATGTCAGACGCAATACGGATTTGGAGGAAGAGTTGGGCGCCGAGTTCATGGAGCTCGATGACCTGCTGCGGGCGTCCACATTTGTGACGCTGCACACGGTGCTGAGCGATGAGACGCGACACATGATCGGCGCGCGCGAGCTCGAACTCATTGGTTCCGACGGCTACCTGATCAACACCTCCAGAGGCCCGGTAGTGGACGAACAGGCTCTCTACGAGGCGCTGAAGAATGGCACAATACGTGGTGCCGGCCTCGATGTGACCGCGAATGAGCCGCTCTCGCCGGACAGCCCGCTGCTGGAACTCGACAACATCGTGCTAGCTCCCCACATCGGCAGCGCCAGCCGTGAGACGCGCGGGAAGATGGCAGTGATGGCGGCGAAGAATGTGCTCGCGGGTTTACGTGGCGAACCTCTGCCCAACTGCGCTAATCCGGAAGTGCAGAGCAGGCAATAGGCAACGCAGGGATGTGACTGGCTGCGTGCAATGCGGAGGCTATGGCATGAACGAGGGACGAGCGAAGAACCTCGTCGTATTGCTGTGGGACGAGTTGCAGCGCGATACGATCGGTTGCTACGATGGTCCGGTGCCGACGCCGGCTTGCGATGCTCTAGCCGAGCGGGGCGTCGTGTTTGACCGCTACTATTGCGCCAATCCCCTGTGTGTGCCGACGCGGCCCTCGATGGCTGGAGGAAAGTGGCCGCACGCCCACGGCTCGCTGAGCTTCGGCCAGAGTTACCAGACGCTGAATGTCGGCGAAGAGCTCATCTTCGACAGACTGCTGGATGCGGGCTACCATCTCGGCTATGAGGGCATCTGGCACATCAATCGCGCGCCGGAGGACGACCGCAGCGACGAGTTTGCCTACTTCAGGAACAGCGGTTTCTGCCGGGAGCAGTACAAGGAGGTGCTGGTGGCCGCAGGTGGGAAAGACGGCGACCAGACCGGCAAGTGTACGTTCGTGGCCGATGACGGAGTGAGTGAAGGTAGCCTCAGCATCCCCCTGCCGATGCGCTGGACGGGGCCTGTCGAGCAACATGCGGACATGCAGCACGCGCTGAATATCGCGGAGTTCATCCGCAACGCCCCGGCGGATAGGCCGTTCGCGGTGTGGCATTCGTGCGGGATCCCGCATCCGCCGCTGCTGGTGCCTGATGAATACATGGACTTGTTTGACGCAGCCGACATGAAGCCGCCGCCGGGCTTCGGCCAAGACCGCTCCGATATGCCTGAAGCCGTCGGCGAAGCGCCCGGCTACCAAAGTGTCGCCGAGTGGGACTGGGAGAGCTGGGCCCCGGCGATGGCCGCCTACTACGGCTTTGTGGCCTTCGGTGATGCCTGCCACCAGGTAGTGCTTGATGCACTGGCAGAATCACGCCGGGCTGATGATACGCTTGTCATCATGACCTGCGATCACGGCGAGATGATAGGCAGCCACAGCATGTATCAGAAGGGCTGCATGTACGATGAGGCGATACGGCTGCCATTTGTGATAGCCGGGCCGAGTATCGAGCCGGGCCGTCGCAGCCGGCTTACATCCCAGACGGATATGGCCCCGACCATTCTCGAACTGCTCGGCCTCCCGCCGCTGACGGAGGCTCAGGGACGGAGCCTCGGGCCCACGATCCGTGATGAGAATACCCCGGGCCCTGAGTACACCTTCAGCGAGTTCAACGGCCACACCAATGGTGGTTCCAAGATCCGGTGCTGCATCTCGGAGCGGTACAAGTACGCCTACTACCACGGCGACCCGCTGGACCAGCTCTTCGATCTGTACGAGGACCCCAATGAGCTGCACAATGTCGCGACCGCTTCGGCCTATGCGCAGGTACGTGAGGAAATGCGAAGCGCCCTCGCCAAGTGGATGAGGGATACCGGCGACTACATTGAACCCGTGTGGCCGGACTGACATCACCTCTTGACAGCACAGGACAGTTCCTTTATAATTGCTTGTAAGTATTGAAATCCCTCAATATATAAATAAATGATGGGGCTTAGCATGAGGTGCATCTATCATCTTCGAGTTGAGGTACTCAAAGCTCTCGCCTCGCATACCAGGCTGCAGATATTGGATTTGCTGAGTGCCAGGGAGATGACGGTTTGCGACATAACTAATACTCTGGAGGCGAATCAATCCACCATATCATGTAACTTAAGCACGCTGCGTGCCAGCGGACTGGTCACAACACGCAAAGACGGCACCAGCGTGTACTATGCCATTGCCGACGACACCATCATTCGGATGCTCGAACTGCTCGATGAAACACTCAAATCCAGATGCTTGAGCGACAGCGCGATTCTGGAGTTACAGGACACGAGTTGACCAGGTGTCCTCGGCGTCCAGAACATGCAAGGAGGTGAGAAACATGTGCGATTGCTGCAAGCCAAAGAAAGAAGACAAATGTAAGGAGAAGAAGGAAAGCAAGTGTGGTGAGAAGAAAGAAAAGAAGTCATGTAGCTGACGCCAGTAGCAGAGACTTGGGCCCAGTTGAACCGGGGCCCAAGTCTCTTTGTAGTCCGACTCGACTGAGACACGCTAGCGGCGTTGGTTTTGCGGTCAAGGGACCACATCGGGCGCTTGCGAAACGGGCCGGTGTTGAAGATGGCCCCGATGCGGCCGCATAGCGGATGTCGGGTATCACATTGGGCGCGGTACGATCATCATCATACGATCATCATCAGCCGCCACGCGCTGGGGCTGGGTCTCCGGCGGATGTGCCAATAGCGGGACCGCCTCCCAGACGTCATCCTCCAGAAAGCGCACCACTGCCAGGTCTATGCATCTCCTCAGCCGTTCCACATTCAACGCAAGGAATTTTGCGGCTGCGCTATCTGATGTGCAATAGGTTTGCGTAACATTAACAGAATGCTTGCCGTTTGTTGACCAAAATCTACATTTCCGCGATTGACACTACCCGTGGTCTTTGCTATACTGATATGGTGCGGCCAGTTCTGATAGCAGCGGGCCGGGCACACAGGTATTTAGCGCATGTACGAGGGGCAGAACAGGTGAGACTATCGCTCATAATCGTGTTCGTTATGGCTCTGGCGAGCTTTATAGCCATGCCTGTTGTCGCTGACATAATCCCTCCTGACTGGGAAGCCGGCTATGGCGACAACTCGCAGGAGCTTTATGACACCAAAATAAGCAGTACGATAAATATTGGCTTCAACTTCGAGTTCTACGGCGACACCTACACTCAGGTGGCGATCAGCCCGAATGGCTACATCGGCTTCGTCGGGCCCGATGGCGGCGTAACCAACGCGGACTATGCGGATGAGGCCGGCGGCTGGCCGACCTATAGTTGGAATGAGCGCTACACACGGCTGGTGGCTCCCATTTGGTCTGACTTCAATCCGAGCGGTTCGTACTATGTCTGGGACCTTGAGACATATTATGATTTCAGAGGCACGGCGGGCTCTCGTCGTTTCATCGTAACCTGGGAAGACACCCCCGACGCCAACGGTGACACGAACACCTTTCAGCTCCAACTCCACGAGGATGGCGATATGATCCAGATGAGCTATCTGTCATTCCCGTTTGAGCCCTCCGACACGTACCAGAACCCCGTTGGTGTCAACTACGGGGACGGTGTCGAGCACACCAGCTTCGAATACGACGGCGTTGACAACGGCATCGGTCCCACCGGCTCCCTCGAGGGACACAGTCTCTATTTCACGTATAATGCAGGCAGCGGCAAGTATGACATGGAGAGCCAGTACGCGCCGGAACCAGGTACCGCAATGCTGATGCTTGCGGGCCTCGCCGCAGGCTGGCTGGTTAGGCGCAGGCAGAAGACATAGGCCACATTTCCACTACGATGACCGACAAGACATTCCCCGCCGGAGAACGCGGGGTTTTTTTCTGCCCGCAACATTGGCATACGCGCAGGATTGCTTGTTGCCGGTATGGAAACTGCATGGTACGCTTGCTTGAATCAGTGAGGAGGCTTGACAGATGGCAGAACTCAAATGGTGGGAAAAGCCAATTCGCATGGCGCGGCATGAGTGGATGGCCGATCTGGCTCGGGTTACGGAGCTTGATCTCGACGAACTGGCCCGGCAGCACGCCGAGGAATGGCATGTCAACTGCGAATGGATCATCGGCACGCCGGGCATCGCGCCGGGCCTCGGCTGGATGACCACCTTCAACTCCGACAAGTTCGAGAAATATCCAGAGCTTGGAGACTTCGACATGCTGCGGGAGTATATCCCCTATGCAAAGAAATATGGCATTCATCCGCTGTCATACCTCAACATGCACTGGTACTCCTTCGAGTTCGGCGAACGGCATCCCGACTGGCTGCAGATCATGGCTGACGGGAAGGAGTACGGGCGGGTGAATCCGCTATACGGGTCCGGAACTACGCTATGCGTCAACTCGGAGTGGCGCGAGTGGGCCTTCGACCTGGTGCGGGAGGCAATGAAGACCGGCCTCGACGGGGTATTCCTCGACGGCCCGGTCGTTTATCCGGGCTGCTGCTACTGTCCGGCGTGTCTGGCGAAGTTCAGTGAGATCTACGGGGAGGCGCCGCCTCGGGAAGAGGACTGGGCGGATCCGCTCTATAAGGAGTTCATTGACTTCCGGGAGCAGTCAATGGCCGATTTCCTGAAGGATGCCGGCGACGCGATGCGGGAAGTGAACCCGGAGGGCGTAATCTTTTTGAATGCGGGAAGCTGGCACGGGGGTGCCTGGCGTGTTGCCCGCGACATTGCGGCAACCGGTCCGCATCAGCATTTCAATGGGGCAGAGGCGTTCTATCATCTGGGGCGCGAGACGCCGCCTCTGTTCTGGGCGCTTGCTGCCAAGCATCTGCGGGCGGGTGGCAAGCCGGCCATCGTTTTCGTCCATCACTGTCTGGGCGCATGGCATTATCTGCCACTGCCGGCCGTGGAGACCAAGATCGCCGCCGCTCAGACGGTGGCGTGCGGCTCCGGAACGTGGCTGGCAGTGTTCGACTACGCTCTGCGGAACTCGCCCGAGGAGACCGTAGCGCCGATGCGGGAGGCAAACGGCTTTTTGGAGAGTATCGAGGAGTACTGCACGGCTGCCGAGTCGGGTGCCGAGGTGGCGCTGCTGTACTCGGGCCAGAGCTCGAAGTTCTACATATCGCGCCTGGACGGACTGTTTACCGATGTCGAGGCGACCAGCGAGGAGGACCTTACCTTCACGACCGGGTCAGGCGAGAAGGTGGTGGATTGGTCGGCGCGTAAGAGCCGCTGCGACAAGTGGCAGGGCGACATCTATCGCGGCTGGTTCAATGCACTAACGCGCCAGCACATCCCGTTCGATGTCATCCTCGAGGCCGGGCTCACGGATGGCTCCCTGAGTAGATACGAGACTTTCATCATCGCCAACGCTGCCTGTCTGAGCGCCGCACAGCAGCAGGCGATAGCCGAGTTCGTTGAGAACGGGGGGAACGTGGTAGCAGAATTTGAGGCCGGCGAATATGATGAGCGCGGCGGGGAGACGGAGGTCAACCTGCGCTCACTGCTCGGCTATGAGAGTATCGAGGGGGCTTTCGCTCCGGCTACTACCGAGGAGTATATTGACCTCGGCGGGGCGGCTCATCCAGTGCTCTGCGAGTTCCGCGCCGGGCAGTGGCTGGCGCGGCCGGTCAATGCTCTGATGGTCAAAGCGGGGGCCGGTACGGAGATCGCCGGCTACTACATGAAGCCGATAGGCCGGGTCTATACTCGGCCGGAGGGCACGTCCGAATGGCCGGCGGCATTCTCAAGCAAGCCCGGGGGCCGGGTGCTCTATTTCGCCGGTCTCTTCAGCGAGTTCTGCGGCGTTTACAAGATGGAGGCGATAGAGAAGCTGATGGCCGGGGCGGTGCGCTGGGCCCATGGCAAGCCAATGGCGATACGTGTGACTGCTCCCCCGACGGTGGAGGTCGAGCTCTGGCAGCAGCCCGCAGAGAGCCGCATCGTCATCCATCTGGTCAACAACACCGCTGACATGCAGCGCCCGATGACGACATTGATCCCGGTACATGACATCGAAATGGAGTTGGACTGCGAAGGGGCAATGCGGGCGTATTCAGTCAGAGGTGTCGAAGTAAGCGTCGAGGAGACATGCGGGGGCGTGAAGCTTACGCTGCCCGAATTGGAAATGTATGACCTGGTGATTATAGAGTTGAGCTGAGGAGATAAGCAAAGATGCAATCCGTTGTTTTGGCCGGCGTGGTGTGCGGACTGGCGGCGAATGGGGTGTTTGGTGCGCAGTTGACGATGGCGGATGCACGGGTGATACCTCTCGAAATCAGCGTACCGGATGACAGTCGTGGTGGGCTGATAGCAGCCGATGTGAATGATGACGGGAGGATAGACATCCTGGTGAGCGCGCCGGGCTACGTGGCGGCTTATGATACCAATGGCACTCGGCTATGGAGCAAGCGTGTTGATGTCCGCATCGGCGGGTCGGCGGAGCGCGAGGGCTTGCCCGGGCACCACGGGGCAGGCCTGCAGGTGGCCGACATTGACGGCGACGGGCACGCCGAGGTGCTGTTTCTGACCCAGGACAGCGTCCTGCACGTAGTAGCTGGAGCCACTGGTGAAGAGAAGTGGTCGGTTAGCCCACCTGTACCAGACGGAGCACAGCGTTGGGAGCATCTGGTGGTGGCCAACTTCTCGGGAAATGGCGACAG
>CAZCJS010000148.1:0-10305 GCA_964498775.1 uncultured Armatimonadia bacterium | reverse complement strand
CGGCACGCCGCCGGCCAGACGATTGCACTACCTATTCGATGACCTTCGTCACCACACCCGCGCCAACCGTGTGACCGCCCTCCCGAATCGCGAAACGGAGACCCTCCTCCATCGCTATCGGCGCGATCAGTTCGCCCTCCAACGTCACGTTGTCACCGGGCATTACCATATCCACGCCCTCCGGAAGCTTCACATTACCCGTCACATCCGTCGTCCGGAAGTAAAACTGCGGCCGGTAACCATCAAAAAATGGCGTGTGACGACCGCCCTCTTCGTGACTCAATACATATACCTCCGCCTCGAACTTCGTGTGCGGATGGATGCTGCCTGGTATCGCTATCACCTGACCGCGCTCAACCTCTTCCCGCTCGATGCCACGCAGCAGTACGCCGATGTTGTCACCAGCCTGACCCTCATCGAGAATCTTCCGGAACATCTCCACACCCGTCACCACCGACTTCTGCGTCGCCCGTACGCCCACTATCTCCACATCATCTCCCGTGTGAATCACGCCTCGATCCACCCGGCCCGTCGCCACAGTACCGCGTCCCGAGATCGTGAAGACGTCCTCCACAGGCATCAAAAACGGCTGGTCAATATCTCGCTGCGGCTGCGGAATGTAATCGTCTATCGCGTCCAGAAGCTCCATGATCGGACCGCACACCGCACACTCGCGACTCCCACAACCACACTCCATTGCCTTCAGCGCCGAACCCTTGATTACCGGCAGATCATCGCCCGGAAAATCATACGCCGACAGAAGCTCCCGAATCTCGAGCTCTACCAGCTCCAACAACTCCGGGTCCTCCATCTCGTCACATTTGTTCATGAACACCACGATCGCCGGCACATTCACCTGCCGAGCAAGCAGGATGTGCTCCCGCGTCTGAGGCATCGGACCGTCGGTCGCCGCAACCACCAGAACCGCCCCGTCCATCTGCGCCGCGCCGGTAATCATATTCTTGATGTAGTCGGCATGACCCGGACAGTCAACGTGAGCATAGTGACGCTTCGCCGTCTCATACTCCGCATGATACGTCGCGATCGTCACGCCCCGCTCCCGCTCCTCTGGTGCGTTGTCTATCTGGTCAAACTCCAGAACATCAGCGTGACCCTCATCCGAGTTGGCAAGACACTTCGTCATCGCCGATGTCAAAGTTGTCTTCCCGTGGTCCACGTGACCGATCGTACCCACGTTCACATGCGGCTTATCTCTCACAAACTTCTCTTTTGCCATCTGTACCTACCTCCAGATATGGATCAGGAGTTCCACTTGCCAAATCTATTACGCCCCGACTAGCGCCTCCTGGCGCTCCCGCGTCAGTGGGCGGTACGAATGCGGCTCCATCGTGTACGTCGCCCGTCCCTGTGTGAGCGAACGCAACTGCGTCGAATACCCAAACATGGTGGCCAGAGGTACTAGTGCAAGAATCGTCTGGGTGTCGCCTGGTGTTGCCTTCATACTGCTAATCTCTGCGCCCCGAGCGCTCAAGTCATTCACCACATCGCCCATATACGTATCCTGGGTAACTACTTCGACCCGCATCACCGGCTCCAGCAGAATCGGGCCCGCCTGCAGGTAGGCATCTCGGAAAGCCATGCCGGCCGCCAGCTTGAACGCCACGTCCGAAGAATCCACGTCATGGTAAGAGCCATCAGTAAGGGCTACCCGCACATCAATGACCGGGTATGAAGCTAACACACCTGTCTGCATTGCCTCAGCTATCCCCGCCTCAACAGCCGACATGAACTCTCTGGGCACTACGCCCCCACGCGTGCGGTCTTCGAACTCGAAGCCCGTACTGCGCGGCAACGGCTCCAGTAATAACGTAACATCCCCAAACTGCCCCTGGCCGCCCGTCTGCCGAACAAATCTGCCGCGAGCACTCGCTGACGAGGTAATTGTCTCCTTATACGCCACCTGCGGATTGCCTACGTTCGCATCCACCTGGAACTCCCGCAGCAAACGGTCCGTAATCACCTCTAGATGCAACTCACCCATGCCCGATATAATCTGCTGCCCGGTATCGCGGTCCGTACCCACTGTAAAGCTTGGGTCCTCAGCCATCAGCCTTTGGAGACTCTCCACCAAGCGCCCTTCATCCGCTGTCGTTTTCGGCTCGATGGCCATCGCGATCACCGGCTCCGGGAACTCGATGTTCTCCAGTATCACCGGGTGATCCATCTGACATAGCGTCGTACCCGTCGTCGCCTTGCTCAGTCCGACAACCGCAACGATGTCACCCGCTTGTGCTATCTCAACATTCTCGCGGCGATTTGCGTGCATGATCAGCAGATGCTGCAACCGTGATTTAACTTTTTCCTTTGCGTCGTAAACTGTCTGGCCCTTCTTCATCGTCCCCGAATAAATACGTACATACGACACCTGCCCCACGAACGGATCGGTTACTACTTTGAACACCAGCCCCGCCAGTGGCTCGTCGGGCGATGGCTTGCAGGTTACTGACTCCTCCGTCTTGGGATCAAACCCGATAATCGGCGGCACTTCCACCGGAGACGGTAGGTAGTCAACCACTGCATCAAGCAGCGGTTGTACCCCCTTATTCTTCAGCGAACTGCCGGCCAGTACCGGAATCAACTCGTTTTCCAGTGTCGCCCGCCGTATCACATCCCGTAACTCCTCGGGCGTCGGCTGCTCGCCCGCGAAGTACTTCTCCTCCAGATGCGGGTTGGTGTCCGCTAACGCAACGATGAGATACTCCCTGAACAACTCCGCCCGATCTTGCATCTCTGCCGGTATCTCACGTACCAAAGCCTCCGCACCCAGCGCGTCTTCCCAGTAAATCGCCTTCATCTCCAGCAGATCAATTACGCCTTCGAACTTGTCCTCGGCCCCAATCGGGATCTGTAGCGCCAACGCATTAGCCCCCAGCCGCTTCCGCATCTGGTGCAACACGTCGTGGAAATCCGCCCCCGTCCGATCCATCTTATTGATGAACACTATGCGCGGGATGCCGTACTTGCCCGCTTGCCGCCATACCGTTTCCGACTGGGGCTGTACGCCACCCACCGCGCACAGTACTGTGACTACGCCGTCGAGAACCCGCAAGGACCGCTCTACCTCGACCGTGAAATCAACATGTCCGGGCGTATCAATGATATTGATGTGATGGCCACGCCATTCACACGTCGTCGCCGCAGAAGTGATTGTGATGCCCCGCTCCATCTCCTGGGGCATCCAGTCCATCGTGGCATCGCCGTCATCAACCTCGCCCATGCGATGCACACGGCCCGTGTAATACAGTATCCGCTCGGTAGTAGTCGTCTTACCGGCGTCAATGTGGGCCGCTATCCCGATGTTCCGAGTTTTTTCCAGCAACCTGCTGCTCGACACGTGCCAGTCAACTACCTCTCATGCTATTTCAACATTTGGACGGGTACAACTCCAGTACACATATCTACTGCGTTCCCTACACACAACGCAACCATCGTTACGCACGACAACAATTTATCGCCTTACCAACGGTAGTGAGAATATGCCTTGTTCGCTTCCGCCATTCGGTATGTCTCCACACGCCGCCTGACGGCAGCGCCTTCGCTTTTCGAAGCCTCGATCAACTCATTCGCCAGCCGTTCCATCATCCGGCGCTCACTACGTTCCTTCGCCGCTCTAACCAACCACCTAATAGCGAGAGTCAACTGGCGGCGCGCGTTGACCTCAACAGGTATCTGGTATGTGGCCCCACCCACACGCCGCGGGCGCACCTCTACGACCGGCCGGATATTGCCGAGCGCCTTGCTGAACACGTCAAGCGGATTCTCACCCGTCTTCTCATCAATCTCGAGTAAAGCGCCATAAACGATGCGCTCTGCCAGGCTTTTCTTGCCGCCCACGATCAGTTTATTGATTAACCGCTGGATAATCGTGCTGTTGAAGACCGGGTCACCTGGTATCTCCCGCTTCGGCACTTCGCCTTTTCTCGGCATTCATCTACTCCCTAATCCGGATCTGAAACGTCCCCTCAACATCCACGCAAACTTGCCTGCCACAACTGCTTTCGTGCCCCGACCCCGAAACTATTCACTAATCCGGCTTCTTGGTTCCGTACTTCGACCGCCCCTGACGCCGATCCTCAACGCCGGCAGCATCCAGTGTGCCCCGAATCACGTGGTACTTGACCGAGTTCAGATCCTTGACACGCCCTCCGCGAATCAGCACAACCGAATACTCCACCAGGTTCTGGCCTTCACCCGGAATATACGCCGTTACCTCTTCTCGATTGAACAGCCGCACCCGCGCAACCTTGCGCAGCGCCGAGTTTGGCTTCTTGGGCGTCTGGGCCCACACCCGCGTACACACGCCCCGTCGCTGCGGTGCACCATCAACCTGCTTCGCTTTGCGCTTCAAAGCATTCCACGCCACTTTCAGCGCAGGCGTCTTTTGTTTCTTCGTCTTCTTCTTGCGCCCCTTGCGCACCAACTGACTAATTGTCGGCAAAGAAGAACACTCCCCTTGACAGTATTGCTGTCACTATGGATATTAACGTTCGATACAGACGAAAAACCCCTCGACATTATGAGGGGTTATATCAGCCCGGAACTAACTACTCCGACGACGGGCTGCGGCATGAGACTATGCCGTCTGTTGCTGTCGCCCCCTTTGCTGGACTCAATTGCAGCGCATGCCCAATACGATGACACAACACTGCAGTCTACAACCCCGTCCCGCACCCAAGCTATAGCTACCTGGCAGTACACCGATGCAATAACGACATTATTGCTGTCTTCTCTACACGGGCGCTTGCCAAGTAGACTGTAAGTATAGTCACTTCACGCACCACTGTCAATAGCTGTGGCCGTCTTTTCTGGCCGTTCTGGGCTGGTTTATTGCCCTCCCTGCAGTCACGGGGCTGGATCTAGGCGTCATCATCGCCGAACTGGCTGATCAGACGTTGCACTGCCTCCTCCGGTGTCTCACGTTCCGGCCGTGCCTCCATCTCCAACTCATACCCCTCCGCGAAGCCGAGCTCCCTGTCGCGATGCACTCTCATGCCCGTACCTGCCGGTATCAGACGCCCGATTATCACGTTCTCCTTCAGCCCCTCCAGCGGATCTGCCTTGTTTTCGCACGCCGCCTCACTCAGCACCCGCGTCGTGCGCTGGAAGCTTGCCGCCGAAAGGAAACTGTCGGTCGCCAGCGACGCCTGGGTAATACCTAGAAGCTGTGGCTTGGCCGTCGCCTCCCGACCGCCGAGTTCCCGCACCCGCGCGTTCTCCGCCTCATACTCGAACCGGTCCACGACCTGCCCGGGCAGGAACTCCGTGTCCCCATGATCCACTATCTTCCGCCGCAGCAGCATCTGGCGCACGATAACCTCGATGTGCTTGTCGTTGATACCAACCCCGTGCGGCCGGTAAACCTGCTGCACCTCCTTGAGCAGATACTCCCTCACCCCCCCGACACCTTTCTTCTCAAGGATGCTCTGCGGATCCATCGGCCCCGTCGTCAGCGGGTCTCCTGCCCGCACCTCGCTGTTCTTCTGCACAAACAGCTCACCCCGTGGAGGAACCAGGTGCGCACTCGCGATCGTTACATGTGTCACGCCTCCCCTGCGCAACCTCTGGCGGACCTTTTTCAGCAGCTTCTCGCCGCGTCTTCCCAGCAACGTCTTCCCATCCGCCGCATAGACGTCATCTGCCAACCTCTCGCCCCGTATCGCTCCCAAATCGTCGAGAGAGTGTTGCGAGTGGATTATCACGCGGCGGAAACCCACGCTCTCAATGTCCGCCACGACGCCGTCAACTTCCGCTGCGATCGCTTCGCCCTTTGGCGTACGTGCTTCGAAAAGCTCAACCACACGTAGCAAGCCGTGCACCCCGCTCTCGAGTACCTTCAGCATTTCCTTTATCGCCTTCTGCCGCGCCCGACCTGTCCCCGCAACGTCCAGCGATACCCGACCGCTGTCAACATCGTCATGCAAACTGCGCAGTGCTTGTTGCTTGCGCTTCTTTACATCGGCTACCGCGGTAATCGTCTCACCCGCAACTCCGCCCGTGTGGAATGTCCGCATCGTCAACTGCGTGCCCGGCTCGCCGATGGACTGCGCCGCGATGATGCCCACCGTCGTCCCGATCTCCACGGGCCGCTGAGTCGCCAGGTCGCGACCGTAACATTGCGCGCAGATACCCGCACGTGATTCGCAAGTCAGGGGCGAACGAATCGTCACATGCTTGATGCCGGCTTTCATGATTAAACCGGCCTCACGCTCCAAGATCTCTTCGCCGGCAGGCACTAGCACTTCGCCGCTAGCCTCATCCACCACATCCTCTACCGCCGTCCGCCCGATAATTCGTTCGTTGAGGTCCTCCAGCAAGTCGTTATTGTAGTCCAGCGGCAGGCGATGCCCGCAATCGTGGCACGTTCCATCCCGATAGACGTCCGTCTCACCGCAGCCCGGACAGTGTAGATCAACCTCGTACAGCGGCGTGACCGTGATCCCCTCAGTTGTACCACAGTCGGGCTCAGTGATCAGCACCGCCTGTGACACGTCAACGAGCCGACGCGTCAGGTAACCTGCGTCCGCAGTTCGCAACGCCGTGTCCGCCAGACCCTTCCGAGCCCCGTGGGTCGAAACAAAGTACTCCAGAACGTCCAGACCGTCGTGGAAGTTGCTCTTCACCGGCAACGCCTCAATCAACCGTCCAAATGGGTCTGACATCAGCCCCCGCATCCCGCATATCTGCGATATGTGCGAACGGTTCGCGCGCGCACCGGAATTCGTCATCATCCACAACGGATTGAAATCCGCTATGTTGTCAAAAATCTCGTCCGCTACCCGCTCCCGAGCCAGCTCCCAAAGTGACAGCACCTTGGCCTCTCGCTCCTCATCCACGATTGCACCCGCTGCCATCGCCCGGTTTGTCTTCTCCACTTCCCTTTCCGTCTCAGCGATGATATCTGCCTTGTGCGTCGGTACGTCCGTGTCCTTGATACAGATACTCAAACCCGAGCGCGTTACGAATTTGAAGCCAAGCTCCTTGAGGATGTCAAGTAACTCGCTTGTCCGCGCCTGCCCGTAGATGTTGTAGCACTCCCGCACAAGGTCCCCGACCTCATCCCGTGCGACATCCTGGTTGACAAACTGCATGTCCAGCGGCAGGCGGTTGTTGAAAATGACCCGCCCCACGCTTGTGTCCATTATCTCGCGCTTGATCCCTAACACTATTGTCCCGCCAATCGGGAAATAGCCGCGATGAGCAGCCTTAACCAGCCGCCGCTTCAACGCGGTGCTGGCCGCCTCGTTCTTGTCCCTCGGCATCGGCTCCGTCCCCATCAACTCCGAAAACCACATGTCCCACGCCGCATCGTCATCCTCGCCCATCGCTTCCTCAGTGAGCGTATAGGTAACCTCTCGCGACCGTGCCGGATGCTCGTCCGCCGCAATCTCGGCCATGATCCGGCGCACGTCGAGATTCAGTTGCACATCCAATTCCAACGGCTCACCATCTGCGTCTGTCGCTATAAGGTATATCTGGGGTATCCGCACATTGATAATTGCATGCAAGTCAATCTTCCGGTGCTGGTAAGCCGTCATTGCCGACTCCGCACTTGAGAAAAAGCGCCCCGAGCCCTCGGCCTCCGCGTTCTGTTGCGTCATGTAGTAAACACCCAGCACGATGTCATACTTCGGCGCACAAACCGGTGAGCCATCACCGGGCAGGAACAGGTTTCGGGAAGCCAGCATCAACAGCCGCGCCTCGGTCTGCGCATGCGCCGACAACGGCACATGCACAGCCATCTGGTCGCCGTCGAAGTCCGCGTTGAATGCCGTGCAAACCAACGGGTGCAACTGAATCGCCTTGCCGTCAATCAACACCGGCTCAAATGCCTGAATCCCCAACCTGTGCAAAGTCGGCGCACGGTTCAGAAGTACTGGATGGTCCTCAATCACCTCGTCCAGCGCGTCCCACACCTCCGTCCGCAGACGGTCCACCATGCGCTTTGCAGTCTTGATATTGCTCGTGTGGCCGCGACCCACCAAGCGGTTCATCACGAACGGCTTGAATAGCTCCAGAGCCATCTCACGTGGCAGGCCACACTGATGCAAATGCAACTCCGGGCCGACGACAATTACCGAACGACCCGAATAGTCCACCCGCTTGCCAAGCAGATTCTTGCGGAAACGCCCCTGCTTGCCCTTCAGCATATCCGAAAGCGATTTCAGCGGCCGTCGGTTAGTTCCTGTCACTGGCCGCTTCCGCCGACCATTGTCAATCAGTGCGTCAACTGCCTCCTGGAGCAGACGCCGCTCATGATTCACAATCGATTCAGGGGCATTGATCTCGATGATCCGACGCAATCGGTTGTTACGGTTGATCACTCGCCGGTAGAGATCATTCAGGTCCGATGTGGCGAAGCGCCCGCCGTCCAACTGCACCATCGGCCGCAGTTCCGGCGGCAACACTGGCAACGCCTCCAGAATCATCCACTCCGGTCGGTTCTTCGAGTTTCTGAACGACTCGGTCACCCCCAGACGCTTCACCGCACGCGACCGACGCGCTCCTCTGCGTTCATCAATCTCCTTGCGCAACTCCAGCGCCAGTTCGTCGAGGTCTATCTGCGACAAAATATCCTTGATAGCCGCAGCACCCAATCCGGCCTCGAAAAGATCACTGAAATCCCCAGTCAACCGCTTATCACAGACCGCCAAAAGCTCGTTGAGCGAACGATGTTCCATCTCTGAAACCAACTGCTTCGGCTGCAGCTCGAATAGCAGTTCGCACGCAGCGTCAAGCTGCTTGATGCGCTCCTCGGTGCTCTCCTTGTGCGTCTTTCTCTGGCGACTCAAATCCTCCTTAGTGATGGGGCCGGTATCATCCTCGCCGGCCAACGAGAAAAACTCTATCTCACCAATTTCCCCGCCATCCTCCGACGTATCATCGTCATCCAGATCGTCCTCGAGGTCGTCATCCTCGTCATCCACACCCAGGTCCACGTCGAACTCCTCGTCATCCTCGATCTCCGCGACCTCATCCGGCACCTCGGGTTCATCACTCGCATCTACGCTCTCAGACAGGCCTTGCTCATAGCGCTCCTCCAAATGTCTGAGCGTCGCATCCAGTTGTTGCTCCAGTTCCTTCTTCTCCTCTTCCGCAGCGTCGAGGATATCCTGCCGGTGTTCTCGCATCTTTCCCACATTCACGTCCGTTACAATATACGAACCGAAATAGACGACCTCCTCCAGCAGACGACGGGACATGTCCAGCAGCAGACTGATCGGACTTGGGACACCCTTCAGGTACCAGCTATGGCATACCGGGGAGGCCAAGTTGATATGCCCCATCCGCTCCCGCCGAACCTTCGCGCGGGTTACCTCCACACCGCAGCGGTCGCACTTGATGCCCTTGAACTTCACCTTCTTATACTTGCCGCAGTGACACTCCCAGTCTTTGGTCGGGCCAAAGATCCGCTCGCAAAATAAGCCGTCGCGCTCAGGCTTGTACGTGCGATAGTTGATCGTCTCCGGCTTTTTCACCTCACCATATGACCAGGAGCGAATTTCCTCTGCCGAAGCCAAACCAATTGTGATCTTTTCAAAATCCGTAGTGGAGTAAGCCAATTCCTTCGCCTCCAGGTTCCTGCTCAACACAACCGTCTGCGCTCGCACTTGCCCTTCTGCAGCACCTTCATCTCTCGCTCTGTCGCATCCAAATTCTTCTAACTACCTCATGTCGCCGTCTGCGCGCAGGTCCACCTCGCGACCGCTGAAGTCAGTCACCTTCACATCCAGCGCCAGACTCTGCATCTCCCGCATCAGAATCTTAAACGATTCCGGCACGCCCGGCTCCTCGATGTTCTCGTTCTTCACGATCGCCTCGTAGGTCGCCACACGCCCCGTCACGTCGTCGCTCTTCACCGTCAGCATCTCCTGCAGCATGTGCGCTGCTCCGTACGCTTCCAGGGCCCACACTTCCATCTCGCCGAACCGCTGCCCGCCCATCTGCGCCTTGCCGCCAAGCGGCTGCTGAGTTATCAACGAGTACGGTCCCGTCGAACGCGCGTGTATCTTGTCATCAACCAGGTGCAGCAGCTTCAGTATGTACATGTAGCCCACCATCACAGGTTGATTAAATGCCTCCCCACTGCGCCCGTCGTACAACACCGACTTGCCTGTCTCACCGTTAAACTTCACCATCCGCTCCACGTTCGCTAACACGCGAGCTACCAGCAATTCCCCCGTCTCCATCGCTGATGCCGCCTCCCAAGCCTCCCCATCAACTCCCAGCCACTCCGCCAGTTCGCTAAGCTCAGCTTTATCATGTGCCGAAAGCTGTGCCTTCATG
>CAZCJS010000147.1:0-10318 GCA_964498775.1 uncultured Armatimonadia bacterium | reverse complement strand
TGCACAGCGGCATTAGACAAACCGCCCGCGATGTGGCATAATTGGGGCCGCCATCGTACCATTTGCAAGCCCACTGAAGCATTCAAACCGCGGCCGAAGTGAACTACTGCGCTCGTGACACCGGTCCTGAGGCTGCGCACTCAATCCACGACAATCAGGAGTAGTGACTTATGCCCAAAAACATTGATGTCCTGCCCACTTTCCCGCGAGATATGATAGAGATCCCGCCGATCCCGCAGTTCGTCTACACGGGCGACCTCAAGAGTGAACTCGCCGGCGGCCTGGCAGCAACCGAGGCCGTCACCATCTATGACCACATGCTGCATATCCGCAACTTCGAAGAGACGATTGTGCAGCTCAAGAGCGGCCGCTACAAGCCCCTCGGCGACTTCAGATTCATCGGCGCCACTCACCTTTCCATCGGCCAGGAAGCTGTGGCCATCGGCGCTATGTCCGCTCTTGCTCCTGGCGATTACATCACTTCGACGCATCGCGGCCACGGACACTCCATCGCCAAGGGGGCCTTTGTACTGGAGCGGGCGGATCTCCAAGGCTGGCTCGAATTCCTTGACGACGCGGCCGGCAAGTACGAACTCGACGAGAGCGACCCGGACTCCGTGCATGAGGCTGCCCTTCAGGAGCATCTTTTCCGCACCATGGCGGAGCTATTCGGCAAGGAAGAGGGCTACTGTCGGGGCCGTGGCGGGGGCATGCACATCGCCGACTTCAACGTCGGTCACCTCGGGGCCAATGCTATCGTCGGCGGCTCCTACGCGATGGCCACGGGCGCAGCGATGGCCGCCGATAAGCTGGCCGACGGCAAAATCTGTCTCTGTCTCGTCGGCGACGGAGCGACCAATAACGGTATCGCCCATGAATCGTACAACTTCGCCACGATGGCCCAATTTGACAACGGCTGCCCGGTCATCTATCTCATCGAGAACAACCAGTATGGAATGACCGGTCAGCAGGTCGGCGAAGTGACGGGGATTCAGCGCCTGGCCCGACGCGGCGCCGGATACAATGACGTCAACATGCACGCCGAGGTCGTCAATGGCATGGACCCGCTCGCCGTGCGCGATGCGGTGGCCCGCGCCGCCGACAAATGCCGCAACGGGCAGGGGCCTGTCCTGCTCGAGTGTCTCACCTACCGCTACAAGGGACACTCGCTTTCCGACAATTGCGACACCTACCGTAGCGACGAGGAAGAAGCCGCCTGGCTCGAAAAGGACCCGCTCAAGACCTTCCCGGCCCAGCTCATCGCCAATGCGATACTCGACAAAGATAGCGTCCAGGCACACCAGACCGCCGCCGCCTACAGAATCGAGAAAGCGGCAATCATGGCCGGCGCTGCCACCGACCCCGATCCCGCCACAATCTATGAGGGGCTCTACGCCGACACTACTTCCGACGACATCGCTGACGAGTGGAAGACGCCTGCCGAGGAACTCTGTGCGGAGCCTACAAAGACTCGCCGCGACGGGCAGGGACAGATTCTGGCTCGCCACGCCGTCGCCGAAGCCCTCATGGAGGAGATGCTGCGCGACCGCCGCGTCATTCTCTACGGCGAGGATGTAGCCGACTATGGCGGCGCTTTCGGTGCCACCAGAGGCCTCCTCGAAATCTTCGGCCGCAACCGCGTCTTCAATGCCGCCATCTCCGAAGCCGCCATCTGCGGCACCGCTGCGGGGGCCTCCATGGCCGGCATGAGACCCGTCGCCGAAATCATGTACATTGACTTCATACCGATGACGATGGACCAGATCGGCAACCAGGCCGCCAAGAACCGCTACATGTTCGGCGGCAAAGCCACCCTCCCCATGGTCATCCGCACCACGGTCGGCGGCGGCAAGGGCTATGCCGGACAGCATTCCCAGAGCCTCGAAGCCATCGTCACCATGTTCCCCGGCCTCAAGGTCGTATCCCCTTCGTCTGCCTATGATCTCAAGGGCCTGCTCAAGAGCGCCATTCGCGATGACAATCCGGTCATCTTCATCGAGCACCAGCACCTCTACACATCTAAAGACCCGGTCCCGGAAGAGGAGTACACAATTCCGCTCGGCGTCGGCAACATTGTCCGCGAGGGGTCCGACATCACCGTCGTCGCCTACTCATTCATGCGCATCGTCGCCGAAGAGGCCGCGCAGATGGCCGAGGAAGCAGGTATTTCCGTCGAGATCATTGACCCACGCACGCTCCTGCCCCTGGATACCGAGCTCATCAACAAGTCGGTGCACAAGACCGGCCTGCTGTTGTGCGTCAACCAGGCCCCTGCAATCGGCTGCTACGGTGAGCATATTGCCTACAAGGCGCAGGAGGCGTGCTTCGACGCCCTGAAGAAGCCGGTGCGCATCGTGGCCGCACATGACGTCCCACCCCCGATGGCGGCACCGCTCGAGAACGAGAACCTCCCCTCACCGGACAAGATCCTCCGCAACATCAAGGACCTGCTCGGCAAGTAGTTCCCGGCCCTTGCTCGCAGACAATCCACCCATGACAATATCTCCGCCCGTGGCAGGTTTCCTCCGCCCCGGGCGGAATATTCTTCCTGAGAATGTGAGGGTGATGACATGGCAGAGCAGCTCCGGGTCTTGGCAGTCGTTGCGCATCCTGATGATGAGTGTTTGCTCTCCGGCACGCTGGCTCTACAGGCGCGGGCCGGCATCGAGGTGACCATCGCCGTCGCCCTCAACGGAAATATGGGCGGCCTGCCCGGAGCCGAACCCGAAATGCGCGCCGCAACTCGCCATGCCGAGATGACCGCAGTCTGCGAACTGCTCGGCGTCGAGCTCGCGTGGCTGGACTATGGCGACGACGACTTCATGCAGCATTACCACGAAAACTACCAGGCAACGGAGACGCGCTTCCGGAACCTGGTGCGGCGTGTTGATCCGCAACTCATGTTCGTAGCCCCGCTCGATGACTACCATCAGCACCACCGCCATGTCGCCGAGCTGGCGCTGAATGCCGGCATCAATGCAGGCAACCCGGCGATAGTCAGCGCTGAGCCGCCCTCAGCGGGCATACCATGGGCATTGCATTGCGCACCGCTGCCGGGCACACCGTTTGTGCCTTCCCTATATGTGGACATCGCCGAGACCTTTCACCTGAAGATGCAGGCGCTGCAATGCCACCAGAGCCAGCATCAGTACCTCCAGGATCACCACCACACCGACATCTTCGCCCAGGTGGAGGCCACCGCGCGCTACTACGGCGCGGCATGTGGCGTGGATTTCGCCGAGCCGTTTGCGCTTTGCCCGCGCTTCAACCGGGCGGCGCCCATCCAGCAACTGACACATTTCTTTCCAACACTGAAGGAGGCCTGACGAAACATGCCATTCGGCAAAGACCTTCTGGACATCTTGCCCTTCCGTGACGCCGATGTCTGCGACTATGTCCGCGGCATCACCAGGGCAGAATTCACTCGCCGCGAGCCGCACCACCATCCCGATTTCGCCATCGAGATCATTGACCAGGTCGAGGACCTCTACGAAGCGCTGGCAGACGACATCCACCGCCGCATCGTGGCAGCCGCTGCAGAGGGGCGTGCCTTTGTAGCCATCTTCCCGGTCGGGCCGACGGGGCAATACCCCTTGCTGGCCGCAAAGATCAACGAGGCCCAGACTGATCTCAGCCACGTCCACATCTTCTTTATGGACGAGTACGCATACGAGGACGGCAGCACCATAGACAAGGCCTCGCCCTGGTCATTCGAGCGCATCGCCGGCGAGCGGCTCTTTTCGCAACTCGACGAGACGCTCCGACCCGACGCCCGCCGGATACATTTCCCCGGTCCCGACAACATCAGTGCCTATGACGAGATGCTGATGGAGGCATCGGACGGACGCGGGGCCGAGATCGTCTATGGAGGCATCGGCTGGTCCGGCCATTTCGCCTTCTGGGACCCGCACCTGTGGGCGGAGTTCGGCGGCGAAGAGCCGCACTGGCGCCAGGCTCACTCGGCTCATGTGCGCCTCCATCCGCTGACGATCCTGCATAACTCACTCCGCGCTGGTGGCGACTGGACTTCCATACCGCCATGTGCCTATACCATCGGGCCGCGTCTGTTCCTCAATGCCGCCTATCGCAGCTTCTGGTGTGACGCCTACATGGGTACCGGAGTGAGCTGGCAGAAATTCATCACCCGGCTCGCCACACATGGCCCGGTCACACCCATGGTGCCCGCATCGTATCTGCAAAGTCTGCCGGGGAAGGTGACGGTACTCGGACCCATAGCCGAAGACATCGCCGGCCCGAGAGTCTCGTGGCAGTAGTTTTGTCTCAGCGCAACACAATACCGCAATGATCACCTCACACCATCAAACATCAGGAAGGAAGCGCAACATGCTCATTGACGTGCATACACACATCGGGCGGCTTAATCCTGACCGCAGACAAATGCTGGATGCCAACGACCTCGTCAACAAGATGGACGTGTGGGGAGTGGACAAGTCATGTGTCCATTGTCTCAGCGAGCATCCCGAGGCACACTACCTCGAAGCAGACACCGAGGATGTGATTGCCGCATGTTCGAAGTATCCCGACCGGCTGATTCCGTTCTGCCTCATTGATCCGCGCTTCGGGACCAATGACGACAAAATGGACTTCAGCTACCTCCTCGAGGAATATGTCGCACGGGGCTGCAAGGGCATGGGTGAGATGCTGCCCAAGATGTATTTCGACGATCCGCGATGTCTGAATCTCTTCCGCCAGGTGGGCGAGTTCAACCTGCCGATTATCTTCGACATGAACGACAGCCCCAACCACTATGGCCTCCGCGATGACTACGGGCTGCCTCGGCTGGAGAAGGCCCTCCAGGAGTGCCCGAACACGGTGCTTGTCGGGCATGGACCCACATTCTGGGCCGAGATATCCAGGGACGTACCGGAGCCGCGGGCCGGCTACCCTAACGGCCCGGTCGTGCCCGGCGGCGCGGTGCCTCGCCTGATGGAGAAATACGACAACCTTTGGGCCGATCTCTCGGCCGGCAGCGGTTACAACGGCATCACCCGCGACGAGCAGTTCGGCCTCGAGTTCCTCGACCGCTTCCAGGATAAGCTGATGTTCGGCACCGACCACTGCGCGCGCTATATCAACAATCCTGACGCACCGATCGTGGAATTCATCAAGCGGGTCCGTGACGACAAGCTGCTCTCCGAACAGGCCTGTGACAAGATAGCGTCTGCAAACGCGATCCGGCTGATGGGACTGTAGGCCGCACACAATCAGCGTCATCACGTTGTAGCAATCAATCAATACTGAACGGAGGCGCATTACCATGGAATTGGCAGTCTGGGGTCATCCGGCGAGGGAACTGCCCGCAGGCGAGGACTCTGCTGCGGATGTCGAGACGTGGTTCGGAAAGCTGCGCGATGCAGGTGTCAGCATCTACATCCCCTTCGTGACCAGCGGCGGCAGACCGATATTCGCCGGCAAGCAACTCGGCGAGCCGGACCGCGAATTGCTCGGGCCAATCATCGCGGCGGCTCACAGTCTGGGCATCGAAGTTCACCCGATTGTCGGCCTCGGAGGTGTAACCCCCGGCTTTAGTGACACCGCCGGCTTCTATGTGCCGCTGGCGAAGCCCGGGGAGGACTTGCCATCATGGTCGGCTCGCTGGCTTGACCCGGCATGGGAAGAAAACGTCGCGGCTGTCTGCACTCTCTCACGCCAACTCCTGGATGACTACGATTGCGACGGGCTGCACATGGACGCGGTGAGGTATCCCAACTCCATGGTCTTGAATGACCACCCGTGCGTGTGCGAACGTTGCCGCACCGCCCGCAAGGAATGGCTCGGCAAGGAAGTTCCGGATGACCAGGACCTCGCGAATCCGGGAGTCGTGGTGTTGGAGACACAGATGCGCGAGGACTTCGTGCGCAGCCTCGCCGAGGAGTTGCGCGACATCTGCGACGAGCGGGATCTCCCGCTGTCACTGGCAGGCCGCGCCAGATACCTCAAAGACGCAGTACCAGAGGGCCAGAACTGGGCCCAGTGGTGCGCTGACGACCTGCTTGACTTCGTCTGCCCAATGAGCTACAACCCCTGCTTCGATCGTTTCCAGCGCTTCGTCGAGCAACACACTTCCATCCTCGCAGGCAGCGACACGCCGCTTTATGCCGGTGTCGGGCGTCAGAGCAGTCTGGGCACGCTCTCACCGCAGGACATGATTCGCCAGCTTGAGTACCTCGACGATCTCGGCATCCCCGGTGCCTGCATATTCAGCGCCGCCGCACTCCAGGATGAAGACCTTTACCTCCTCGGCGAATTCATGCAGCAAGCCGGATAGGGCATCGGCCGATAATTCGGCAGGACATTTCGCGTGGGCCGCGAACAAGTCATCGTGAAGACCGTCAGCAGGACTTGAGCGCATCGAAGGGAGTGATAGTGGTGGGAAACAGATGCACTATATTTGTCCTGTCGTTGGTGGTGCTGGTCGCGGCAGTGGGTTCGGTGGCGACCGCTGATACGGTGACTTGGGCCGGGATGACGTTGCGGGCGCTTTCCGAGCTTGAATTGGATGTCGTCGAGCAGGCATACGGCGAACCCTGTGGGCTATATGTAAGCGCGGTGACTGCCGACTCGCTTGCTGCGAAGACCGGCGTCGTCGCCGCTGATGTACTGATTTCGGTACGCATGCCCAACGAAACTGACTACTACCCGATTCCGGGCGATATCGAGGAGATGGCTGACTTCTGCGGGGAGACGCAGCCGCATGAGAGTATCCGTCTGCTCATCCTGCGTAAACAGGACGGTCAGTGGAAGCGCCTTCAGTGCCAACTGGGCAAGCCAATGGGCGCCGAAGTTGCCGAAGGTGTGCTGGAAGGCGGCCCGACGCAACTGGAAAGCTATGTAGCGGGAAGTGGTGGCTTTAGCTTCGCGTCGAAAGATCCTGGCGCGGTGCTGGCAAAGGCTGCGGACGATTCGCCTCTGACGCAGGCAGATGTGGACATCTACGGCGGCTTGGTGGCGTGGGCCTTCAATACGCGGCTGACGGAGGCGCAGAAGGTGGTCGTGCGCGAGGCGTTGATGGCATTCTGGCCGGCGGCACAGGCTCAGGATGTCCAGAATTTCACCGGCGGCGTCCGCTCCATGCCGGATCTGCTACCCAAGCTTACGGTCGAACAGCGGGAGCAGATGCGCTACAACTTCGCCCTCACCTTGTTGGGGATGGCGCAGAATATGCCCGACCATCCGCTGTCGCAGGTGATCATGGCGGTGTCGGGCGCCATGCGGCAGGTGCTGGCCGGAGCCGGCACCAATGCGGAATTCACCCAGCAAGATGTGGATGCGCTCATCGAGATGATGATGTTCCAGCAGCACCAGACGACCGGACAGCCGGTGTCCATCACCGCCGAGCAGTACCAGCAGCTTATCCAGCAGCTTGTGGCCCGCTACAACCAGGCCCCGCCGGAAGAGCAGACGGCGCTGGCCAATATGGACGTGCAATGGGGAATGCTGCGAGCCGCGTGGGCGCAAGCGCAAGCCGCCCAGCAACAGGCACTTGCTCAGCAATGGCAACAGGCCTACGCTCAGCAGCAAGCTGCCACGGGATATTCACCATACATGACGGGCTGGCAGGGCGGCGCGCCCGCCGGCGGCGGTCAGATGAGCCAGGGATCCTTCGACGCCGTGATGAACGCGATGAACGCGTCACATGACGCCAGCATGCAGGTCCTGGGCTCCATTGACGGTGTCCGTGACACCTCCGTCTACGACAGTGGCGGGAACTGGCTCTACGATTACTGACACCTGCCTCACCCAAGCACCGTCGCCTTCTTTTTTGCCTGTAGGCGAAGCTTCCAGCTTCGCTCCGCTACCCACTCGACAAGGTATCATCTCGTTGTCCGAAAAACTTTAACCGAAAACGACAAAGTATCAGTTCCGGAGGGTTCTCCGGACTGGAACAAATCGAGAAAACCTCCTCGGCTGGCACAGCATTATCGAAATACTATTCTCATAAAGAACTCCCTAATAAGTCCTGCTTGGCACCGTTTTGCTCCCCCCACAGTCTCCATTAACCCCCGCGCGTAAGCCCATTTAGCCCCTGCGCAGACTATCCAGACTAGTACAGCTAATCGGCATATACTTATGCAGAAGCAAAATTACTCCCTACCCCATCCTTCCGGATTGGCTCGAAATTGGCCCGAATCAGCCTATACCCCCCCCCGCACAAGCGAAACTTTCCGTTAGGATTCTGTGTAGGCAAGTGTCTATTATGCGGATAATTCTATAAGTCACCCGTTTTTTCCCTTGCATAAACCAATTGCCCCCACCCCCTGGACGAACTTTGCGCGACTATTCTGTGTATGCCGATGAATGATGTACGATGTTATTCTCTTACGCCATTAGTGAGCCTAATTCGCGTTCACAGGTTTGTTTCAATACGTATGGGGGCGGGAGTCCGGCCTCGAGAGTTGCACAGGCGTGGGTTCTAAAGCAGCATCTAGTCCGGCTGTCGGCCGGTGCGCTTGACCCAGTCTGCGATGATTTGCTGGCGGGCGCGGGCGACGCCGAGACTGCCGGCCGGGACGTCGGAGGTGATGACCGAGCCGGCCGCGATATAGGCTCCGCGCCCGACTTTCACCGGCGCTACCAGTATCGTGTCACTGCCGATGAAGGCACCGTCTTCGATAACGGTATGGTTATGCTGCTTGCCGTCGTAATTGCACGTGATGGTGCCGGCCCCGATGTTGACGCCCGCGCCGCAGACGGTATCACCGAGATAGCTGAAATGGATTGCCTTGCTGCCCTCGCCCACTTCTGAGCGGTTGACTTCGGCCTGCCCGATGACCGCGCGCGACTTGATCAGTGAGTTGCCCCTGATATTGGCGAACGGGCCGAGCTGTACCTCGTCCTCGACGCGGCTGTCAACTACTGAGCTGCAGTGCCGTAGCAGGCAGCCGTCGCCGACAGTGGCATTGCGGATGAGTACGTTGCCGCCTATCTCGCAGCCGGAGCCGACACTGCTTTCGCCTGTTATCTGAGCGCCCGGCTGGATGATGGTATCAGGGCCGATGGTGACACCGTCATCCACGTAGGTAGTGGCCGGGTCAACCATGGTCACGCCCGCCAGCATCAGTCTCTGTCGCGTACGGTCGCGGCAGATTTTTTCGGCCGTTGCCAGTTGTACGCGGTTATTGATGCCCATCACCTCGTCGTGGTCCGCGGCGACTACGGCTGCCACCCTCAGACCTTGTTGGCGCAAGTAGGCGAGAGTGTCGGGAAGGTAGTACTCGCCCTGCAGGTTGTCATTCTCCAGGTGTGCCAATGCGTTGAAGAGGTCCCGTGCGCGGAAGCAGAATATGCCGGTGTTGATCTCTTTTATGGAGCGCGTGGTGTCATCGGCGTCTTTGTGCTCGACGACTTGTCGGACCAGGCCGTCGTCGTCTCTGACTACGCGACCATAGCCGCTCGCATCGGGCATGATGGTTGTGAGCATAGTTGCCGTTGCCTCCAAGCGCCTGTGTTCGGAAATGAGGCGCTGCAGAGTTTCGACACGAACCAGTGGAATGTCGGCGCATGTGATGAGTACATCCCCGTCGAAGCCCTCGTAGAGCTCTCTGGCGCAGTCGGCGGCATGTCCAGTGCCGCACTGAGACTCCTGCACGGCGATCTGGACCTTATCGGTGGGTATCGCCGCGCTTACCTGGCGGCGGCCCACTCCGACGACGACGGTGAGTTGGCGGGGCTGTAGCTCCAGCAGCGTGGTGAGCACATGATCCAGAAGGCTCCTGCCGCCGATAATATGAAGGGGCTTGGGGATATCGGACTTCATGCGCAAGCCTTCGCCTGCAGCTAACACAATGCAACCGAGTGGCCTCATAGCTGGATCTCCTGTCCGATTAGGTACTCAATACTTGCCGTCAGCGCCGTGAGTGTAAAGACGCGTTGCCTATCGGTGGGGGTATCGGGGTTACTATTCTGGACCTCGACAGTGAGCAAGGGCGTGGCCCGCTTGAGCGCGAGCCAGTCAATGAGCCGCCGGATGCGACGACCTGCTTCAAACCACCGGCATACCCGGCCGGCAACGGGCAAGGTCAGGTCATTCATCTGGGCTGTCTTCCATATGCCAGATTGTGGTTTCCGGATAGGCGGCGCGCCAGGCGTACCAGAAGAGCCGCACCTGTGGCGGGCGGACATTGCCGGGCATAGTCAGGTGTATCCGCCGTGCCTGAGCATCCACCTCCAAGTGGAGCGTTCCGAACTTGCTTTCTCTGCTGAAGGTATGCGGCTCGTCGGTGGCGGCGGCAAATGCCTCTGCAACCGGCACGGCCAGGGCACCGGCGGGCAATGTTACGCCCAGCACCTCGGCCTT